>JBDNDG010000137.1:0-10769 GCA_046719255.1 Chloroflexaceae bacterium | reverse complement strand
TGGTCATCGACCCAGAGCCACTTGCTGCCGCGGATCTGCTCCCGAGGCCGCCGGATGATGTCAACCAGGGCCGTGGCCAGCAGGCTCACCTGCACACTGCCCAGCACGAGGATCATCCGTCGCGTGGTCGGGCTAAGTTCACTCCAGCGTTTGCGTTGCATACCTGCCTCCTTCACGACACATCCAGCTACCGGGCTTACCAGCAATACCAGCATTCTTCCCGGGAGGGCGACGCCCTCCCCAACCCTCCCGGTGGGGAGGGCTTGCCACCCCCTCAGGCGTGGGGTTGGAGACACCGCATTGCCCGGTTCATCTCCATAGGTTCACACAGGGCATTGTGGAGCTGTAGAGCTGAGGGGGCACGCCGAGGCAGACCCTCACATTCAGTTTACCAGCAGGGGCAAGAGCAGCGCCGTCAGCAAACCGTTGAGGATCATTGCCACCGTGGCGAAGGCGCCCGCCTCGGCGTGCAGTTGCAGCGCCCGCGCGGTGCCGATGCCATGCGAGGCCAGACCCATCGCAAAGCCGCGAATGGCCGGCTCTTCGACCCGCAGCAGGCGCAGCAGGTCATTGGCGATCAGCGCGCCGATCATCCCTGTCAGGATCACCAGTGCCGCTGTGAGCGACGGCTCACCGCCGATCTGCTCGGCCACCCCCATGGC
This sequence comes from Chloroflexaceae bacterium, assembly GCA_046719255.1. Classification (GTDB taxonomy): domain Bacteria; phylum Chloroflexota; class Chloroflexia; order Chloroflexales; family Chloroflexaceae; genus JACAEO01. Next base: position 10,107 of record JBDNDG010000137.1, on the reverse strand, counting down.
GATCGGGGTCGTCACCGAGCGCGGCAGCAGCGAGCGCAGGGTTACCGCATCCAACCCCAGGCTCCAACCAGGCAGCACGGTGCCGACGACAGCCGCCAGGGAGCCCGCGCCGAGGGCCAGCGCCAGTGGCGCCGCCACCCGCCGCACCCGGCCAACCACCTGAACCAGCGGCACCGCCAGGGCCACCGTGGCCGGTCCCAGCAAAAAGTGAATGAACTGTGCCCCGTCGAAGTAGGTAGCGTAGGAGGTATTACTGATCCGCAGCAGACCGATCAGTATCAACACCGACAGCAGCACCGGATTGCAGAGGGGATGGTTACGGCTACGCCGGGCCGCTTCAGAAGCCAGCAGGTAGGTCGCCAGCGTCAGCGCCAGCCAGAGCAGCGGGGTGTGCGCCAGGTAAGCCCAGAGTTCAATCATGGTCCACCTCCGCCACGAGATGCGTGTGGCGCGCGGTAAGGGCCAGCAACAAGCGCAGGCTCAACGCCGTGACCACCAGGGTCAACGTGGTGCCCAGCAGCAGCGTGAGGAGCAGGGGTAGCCACGCCCGCGCCAGGAGTTCGGTATGGGCGATAATGCCCACACCCGCGGGCACAAACAGCAACCCCAGGTGACGCAATAACCCCTGGGCCGTCGGCTCGAGCCATGCCGGCGGCGTCCTGCGCCGGAGCAGGAGCGCGACCAGTAGCACCATGCCCATCACCGGCCCGGGGACCGGCAGGTGCAGCGCCCGGGCCAGGATTTCGCCGATCAGTTGCATGCCGAGCAGGGTGGTGAGCGCTTGAAGCATCTGATTTTCCATATTATGGATAATAATTTCATATTACGGAATATAATTTAGCATAGCCTGCCGGAGCTGTCAAGCTCTGCGCCGCGATGTCGGGGCTTGAGCGACGTTCGCCTCCGGCGGTGAGGGCGTAGCCCGCCCACACCCTCCTCTCGGGGACTTTCACGGGTAGATTTTTTGGGCCACGGCTTCTCCTCCTCACCCCCCCGGCCCCCTTTTCCCTAACGGGAAAGGGGGGAGCGGGCGTTGGGATGTCACATGTGGACTCCCCCTCTCCCGCTAAGGGAGAGGGGACTGGGGAGTGAGGACTCGCGGCAGCCATGGCTCCCTGATACGCTCTGCAAAAAACGCTATCTCTGAAGGCTCGTCGGGGTGGGGCGTGGGGAAACCGGGTTTCCTCATATTTTTAGCGGCCCGGATGGTAGGTGCTTACCACGCGCTCGCTCCGCAGCACCTCACCGTTGAGGGCGTGGATGGCCCGCGTGTTGACGACCGTCAGCGGGGTGCCGCCGCGAACCTGGGGCGCGCCGAGGGTCACGCTGCGCCCATCGCCGCGCCCCCAGAGGCTCAGCGTTGCGTGACCCCCGCGGGCCGTGACAACCAGGTAGATCGGCGCGCCGGTATCGTTGCGGATGCGCAGATCCAGACCGGGGTCGGCCACTGCCGCATCGAGGCCGGGCCGGTCGGCAAAGGCGAGCAGCCAGCGGCTATGCCCGCGCCGCTCGGTAATCGGCAAGCCAGCTTCCCAGGCCGCGCGGTAGAGCAGGGTTGCCACCACGCAGACCCCACCGCCGATCATGGTTTCCACCACCTGGCCACCCACGATGCCCGGACCAGGCCGGAAGCCGGTGGCGGTAGAGATGCCGCCGAGGGCACGGAGAAAGGAGAATTCGGCCCCCGGAGCGAGTATGGCGCCGTTGAGGCGCGTGGCTGCCAGCTCGATGTTTGCGCCACTGGTGCTACCCGCGCGGTAGCGCATGCTGGCGCTGGCGAGCGCCTTCAACGGCTGCGGGGTGATGGCTGTGGCAGGGGCTGCGCTGGCGGCCAGCCAGGCGCCCAGGGGCGCGCGCCGCACCTCATCGTTGCTGCCAGCATGTTCGGGATGGTAGCTCAGACGTGCCCGCTCGAAATATTGCACCAGCAGCACCGAACCGTCGGGCTGCGCTTCGTAGAACTCCTCGGAGATGGGATAGCCAAGCAGCGGCACGCCACCGTACCGGAGGTGGTACCAGGCAAAAGCGCCACCCAGGGTATGCCCCGTTGCGACGATGAGGACCCGCCCAGCACCGGGGGGCGCGTCGGGCGCCAGAGGGCGAAAGGGCGCCTCGTCCTGGCGCCCGGCAGCATACAGGCTGCCGAGGCGAGCCAGTTCTACCGCGTCGCCCCGACGCTCCAGGCGCACATAGGTAAAGTACTGCACATAGGCGTGGGTTTCAGGATCGTAGAACGCGGCGCTGAGGGGCAGGCCCGACCACTCCAGGCCGCCGCGGGCCAGAATGAAACTCCGGAATGGCTCCTCAACCAGGTGATCGCCGGCCTGCAACACGGGCAGCGCTGGCAGCCGCGGTGCCTGGCCGCGAGCGATCGGCCCGGGAGCCAGCGTCATCAGGAGCGAAGCAACGAGGGCCAGGATGAGCGAGTGGCGATAGCGCACGGTTGGTTCCTCTCCTTCACGCTCGACAACTGGCGGCGCGTGCCGCATACTGTGAACCGTTGCCGGCGTGTGGGAGATACGCTCGTGGAGGGCTGCCTGACCAGACCCGCGCCGCGAGGGCAAGCGGGTTTCGGCCCTCCCGCCGGAGCCGGAGGCGCTCGCCACCCCGCCGGGCGAGGGTATGGGGAAACCGGGTTTCCCCGATGTTCCGATCAGACGCCTACGCGGCTGCGCCGCACCCGACACGAATGAAAAGCGATCCTCCTGGGAGGGCTGCGCCCTCCCACACCCTCCCGCTGGAGCGGGCCTGCCGCCCTGCCGGGCGGGGGCGCGGGGAAACCCGGTTTCCCCCTGGTCGTATCAGATGTGTTTGAAGCGGAGACCATATGAACGAAGAACTGGCACGCCTGATCGAGCAGCGCATTGCTGCGGCGGAGCGCTCATTGACAGACCAGACCGGCGGTACGAATGTCTGCCGGTTGCAACAGGACGGGCGCGTAACGGGGGGTATGAAATACGATGAGGGACGGCTGGTGGCGCTAAGCACCCACCGGCGGCGGCTCCAGGAGGCCGCGGGCGCCGACGCGCGCGAGCTGGTGGAGCAAGATCTTGCGAGGTGGGAGGAGGCGCTACGGGCACAGCAGGCCCGCGAGCGACCGGCCATTCAGTGGGTTGCCTACAACCAGGGCGGGGTAGATGCGCTGGAGGAAGTGCTTCACGCGATCGCCAGGAGCTGATGTGAACGTGTGTGCGGGGAAATCCGGTTTCCCCATACCCCCGCAGCTCTACAGCGGCCACAGAAACGCCAGGGCTTCGCCCTGGCGTTCAGCGTCTCGTGGTACCCCCAGCGGGATTCGAACCCGCGATCTTCACCTTGAAAGGGTGACGTCCTGGGCCGCTAGACTATGGGGGCCAGCGGCCCTTATTATAGCAAAGAGGAGGGATCCTATCAAGTCTCGACGCAGGGCGCACGGCGCCCCGGGGCCGAAGCATGCGCGCCAGGCAGCGCAGATCCGCGGGGCGGCGCAGCGGGCGAATGCTTCGGCCTTCCATGCCGTGCTCCCGGCGCATTACCCCGTTCCCCGGCCGCCCCGCCGCCCCGCGGCGATGCCCCGCCGCCCCGCGTCCGGTCGGGGCCGGGGGGCGCACGGCGCCAACCGTAGGGCCGAAGCATTCGCGCCTCCCCGCCGTGGGGCCGATGGCCGCCCACGCGAATGCTTCGGCCTGACCCCCGTCGGGGCCGCCCCGCCGCCCCGCAGCGATGCCCCGCCGCCCCGGGGCTACCCCGCCGCCCCGCGACGATGCCCCGCCGCCCCGCAGCGATGCCCCGCCGCCCCGGGGCAGGGTCAGGCCGAAGCATTCGCCCTGCGGCGAGCCCGAAGCCTATTGACAACTGCTGGCCTGCGTCGTATACTAGTGTCACTTTCACAACAGGCCGGGCGGCCACTTTTTTCCAGGCAAAGTTAGTGTCAAAGAGACACAAATGCCGGTCGCTCGGCCTCTTTGGCAGAAACATTTAGTGTTATTTTTACACTAATAACCCCGGATTAACGCAGGATTATCAAGGAGGCTGTCCATGAGCATGGCGCTCACCCACACCGCCCCGGAGGCGGCCGCGGCCCTGGTCGAAGAGATCAACGTCTTGCGCGCCCGGCGCAATGCGGTGATCGTGGCCCATAACTACGAGTACGGCGAGATTCAGGATCTGGCCGATTATGTGGGCGATTCGTTGGGGATGGCCCGGTTTGCTGCCCGGAGCGACGCGCCGGTGCTGGTCGTCTGTGGGGTGCATTTTATGGCCGAAACGGCCGCCATCCTCTCCCCTGAGAAGACGGTGCTGATCCCCGATCCCGAGGCGGGCTGCTCACTGGCAGCCTCGATCACCGCCGAGCAACTGCGCGCCTGGAAGGCGGAGCATCCCGGCGCAGTGGTGGTGAGCTACGTCAATACGTCGGCTGAAGTGAAGGCCGAGAGCGACTACTGTTGCACCTCGGGCAACGCCGAGCGGGTCATTCGGGCCATCCCTGAAGATAAAGAGATCCTCTTTCTCCCCGATATGTTTCTGGGTAGTTATCTGCGCCAGGTAACCGGCCGGCGCATGCAGATCTGGGCCGGAGAGTGTCACGTGCACGCCGCCATTCGCCCGGCGATGGTCGAGCGCCAGCGCGCCGCCATGCCCGACGCCGAATTTCTGATCCATCCCGAGTGCGGCTGTGTGAGCAGCACCATGCACTACCTGGCCAATGGCAGGATCGATTCCCGGGGCACTCATATTCTCTCCACCGAGGGGATGATTCACCACGCAGCCAGCAGCAGCGCGTCGCGCTTTGTCGTCGCCACTGAGATTGGCGTGCTCCATCGCATGCGTAAAGCTAATCCCGAAAAGCAGTTTTTGCCGATCGATGAGTCGATCAGTTGCAAGTATATGAAGATGATCACCCTGGAGAAGGTGCGCGACAGCCTCCGCGACCTGACCCATGTGGTGACGGTGGCGCCCGAGCTGGCCGCCCGCGCGCGCACGGCCATCGAGCGCATGGTCGCCCTGTGAGCTGACCAGCGCGGCTATGCGGGCGCTCCGCGCCCCGGCCCCTGCCCGCGAGGTGGCACGCCCTCCCAGGAACGCATTCTGGCGTTGTGTGCCCCGCGAATGACACCTGTTGTATCAACTGGAAATGAGAACCGACCATGGAACCGATAACCGCTCCCCGTTACGCGCTCGCGACCTGGCCCGCGGCCGTAACGACCACCACCGGTGTGCTGGTGATCGGCGCTGGAGCCGCCGGGCTGGTAGCGGCGCTCGCGGCCGCCGAGTACACCGAGGTGCTGGTGCTGGCCCGCGGCGCTCTGCCGGAGAGCAATTCAGCCTGGGCCCAGGGCGGCATCGCCGCGGCCCTCGATGCCGCCGACTCGCCCCGCGCCCACATCGCCGATACACTGGTGGCCGGCGCCGGTCTCTCCGACGCGGAGGCCGTGGCGGCCCTGGCCCACGCCGCGCCGGCGCTGATGCGCGAACTGGCCGCCGGGGGCGTACCTTTCGAGCGAGTGGCCCCGGGACGCTTCGCCCTGGGGCTGGAGGGTGGTCATTCGGCCCGGCGCATCGTGCACGTGGGCGACGCGACCGGCCTGGCGGTGGTTACTGCCCTGATCGCCCGCGCGCGCGCCCATCCGCGGATCACGCTGCTGGAGGGCTGGCAGGCCGCCGATCTGCTCGATCAGGGGGGCCGGATCGCTGGCGCGCTGGCGCGCGACCCGGCGGGCGCCTGGCACCGCCTGCTCGCCGCAACGACGATCCTCGCCAGCGGTGGCGCCGGCGCGCTCTACGGTCTGACCAGTAATCAGCCCACGGCTCTCGGTGAGGGCATCGCCATGGCTTACCGCGCCGGGGCCGAGGTGGCCGATCTGGAGTTTGTGCAGTTCCACCCCACTGTCTACCGCACCCGCGCCGGGCAGGGCTTCCTCATCACCGAGGCCGCCCGTGGTGAAGGCGGCATCCTGCGCACTCCCGACGGCGAACGCTTTATGCCCGACTACGATCCCCGTGGCGAACTCGCGCCCCGCGACGTGGTGACCCGCGGGATCTACGCCGCGATGCGCCGCGTGGGTAGCGACCACGTGCTGCTCGATCTGACCCACCTGCCCCGCGCGACGATTGAGGGCCACTTCCCGACGATCTGCGCCCGCCTGCGCGCCGATGGGCTCGATCCGGCCACCACGCCCATCCCTGTGGCCCCGGCGGCGCACTACCTGATGGGCGGCGTGCGTACCGACCTGGACGGCGCCACCAGCCTGCCCGGACTCTACGCCGCCGGCGAGGTGGCCTGTACCGGCGTGCACGGCGCCAACCGTCTGGCGTCCAACTCGCTGCTGGAGTGCCTGGTCTTCGGACGGCGCGCCGGCATCGCCGCGGCCCTGGAGCGTCACCCCGCCAGGCTCGCCCCTGCCTCTGCCGCTCCCACTCGCGTCGCTGGCCGGGACGTCGCTGCGTTCCCTGGCCCGGCCTGGCGCGAGGCTCTAGCAAACACACTGCGCGCCGCCGCCGGGCCCCTGCGCGATGGTGAAGGGCTGCGAGCCGGGGCCGCCAGGCTGGCGGCCTGGCCCCAGCAGGCCGATCCCGATGACCCGGAGGGTCTCACCGCCATCAATGCCGCGTTAACCGCGCGGCTGATCGTGGCCGGGGCGCTGCTGCGCGAAGAGAGCCGGGGTGGCCACTTCCGCGCCGATTTCCCTCATCCCCGCGAGCGCTGGCAGGCGCATCTGGTGCAGGTCCAGGGCCAGGCGCCGTTTCTGGTCGAAACGATCGCCTCGCCACTGGCCCGGGCGCACGCCGCCGACTAGTGCGATGGCAGATTGCAGATGTGCGATTGGAGATCGGGCATGGCGCGTCTGGACGCGGTCGCCGTTGCGCTGATGCTCGAACAGGTCACCTGGGAGGGCTGCGCCCTCCCCAACCCTCCCGGTGGTGAGGGAACCGGGCGCCTCCCCCCGGCGGGGAGAGGCTGGGAGGGGGCAGAACGCTGCAAACCCTCCCCACAGGAATGGGCATGGGGAAACCCGGTGTCCCCGATGTTGACATCGGGCAAGGTGCAGAGGGGCGCCGCCCTCACAAGCCCTCCCGAAGCATGTGTGTCTACCCTTCTCCTGGGACTGCGGGCAGCTTGCCCGCGAAAACTGACGCGAGCGTCCCGCCCGCACTCCCGGGCCGGTGTGGTTACCCAGGAGCTTTCCAGCGGGCAACTGAGTGATCCGGAGAACCAATGAACTACCTCGACCTTCCTGATGCATACGTCCGCGATGTGGTTGCGCGGGCCCTCCACGAGGATGTGGGCACAGGCGATCTGACGACCCTGGCGGTCATCCCCCCCGATGCTCGCTCGGAGGCGCGCTTCGTCTTCCGCGAGGCCGGAGTTGTCTGCGGCTTGCCGCTCCTCTCGTCCGTTTTTACACTGGTGGACCCGGCGCTGGCGCTGAGGCCGCAGGCGCCCGAAGGCGCGCGGGTGTCCGCCGGGCAGTGCGTTGCCACCATCGCCGGCCCGGCGCGGGGGCTGCTCAGCGGCGAGCGCGTGGCCCTCAATCTGTTCCAGCGTCTGAGTGGTATCGCCACACTCACTGCCCGCTACGTCGAGGCGGTGCGCGGCACCCGGGCGCGCATCCTCGACACACGGAAGACCACGCCGGGTCTGCGGGCGCTGGAGAAATACGCCGTGCGCGTCGGAGGAGGCGTTAACCACCGCTTCGGGCTGTACGACGGGGTGATGCTCAAGGATAACCACCTGGCCATCCTGGCGGCGCAAGGGGTGGATCTGGCCGAGGCGGTGCGCCGGGCGCGGGCGGCAGTGGGGCCAATGGTGCGCATCGAGGTGGAGGTGGAGAGTGTCGAGCAGGCTGCCGTTGCCGCCGAAGCCGGCGCGGACCTGATCCTGCTCGACAATATGTCCCCCGAACAGCTCCGCGCCGCCGTGGCGGCCGTGGCCGGGCGGGCGCGCACCGAGGCCAGCGGCGGTATTACGCTGGCAACCATCCGTGCCGTGGCCGAGAGCGGGGTGGATTTTATCAGTGTGGGCGCCCTGACCCACAGTGCCCCGGCCCTTGACATTGGTCTGGATATCGAGGGAGCCTGAGGGACCCCGGGACGGGCGATGCTCGCCCCTCTGTCTTGTGTCATACCCCCCCGCTATGCGTATACACCACAAAGCATGGCTCAGTAGAGCGGCCATTTCAGCCTGGATGTGTTCACCATTCTCCCCGGGCCTGCGTGCTTGCTCCAACGCTGAACACGTCCTTCCAACAGGGCTGCTGCGACGTTGCCGGGGCAAGCCCCCGACCCTCGCGGGGCAGCGGCGCCGCCCCACACCCCACTGCCGGACGCGGAGTTGCAACGGCGCGGTGGTCCTTCCAGCCGCTCGTTTGACACATGCGCCTGCCCTTGGGTAGAATGGCGGTAGCAGGGAAGGTTGTCCTGGGACTCACAAAGCGAAGAACGTTACTGGTCTGGTGTCCGCTCCGAGCCGGGCGCCGGTATTGTGTTGTTTTTCATTGACCACCTGTAGTAGCGGGCACAGAGGGGAGCCGGTGATGCCAGCGAAGGCGAAGCAGCCCACGGCGAAGGTGACGCGAGCCGAGGAGATCGCGCTGAACGGCCTGGCGGCGGTTGGCGATGGGCGCCGCCGGGTGGTGATCGAGCGGGTGACGCCGGAGATTGATGCGGGGCGGTATCCAATCAAGCGAGTGGTGGGCGATACGGTGGTGGTGGAGTGTGACGCGTTTGCCGACGGGCACGAGGAAATTGCCTGCGCCATACGCTACCGTGGTCCTTCGGATACGCAGTGGCGCGAGGCGCCGATGCAGTTTCTGGTCAACGACCGCTGGCGCGGGCAGTTTACGGTTACCGAGATGGGGCGCTACACCTACACGGTGGTCGGTTGGGTGGATCGCTTCGCCACCTGGGAGCACCAGTTGCACAAGCGAGTAGAGGCGCGCCAGGATGTGCGGGTGGACCTGCTGATCGGCGCCGATCTGGTGCGCGAGGCGGCCGAGGCGGCCCCCGAGGCTGACGCGGCGGTGCTACGCGGCTATGAGCAGGCAATGCGCCACGGTGACGCTGAGGCGGCGTTTATGCCCGACCTGGCCGCGCGCATGGCCGCCCATCTGCCACCGCGCTTTGTGAGTGTGTATGAACGGGAGTTGCAGGTCGAGGTCAACCGCCAGCTGGCGCGCTTTTCGGCCTGGTACGAGCTGTTCCCGCGCTCGGCTTCGCCCGAACCGGGCCGCCACGGCACCTTTCGCGATGTGATCGCCCGCCTGCCCTATGTGGCCGAACTGGGTTTTGATGTGCTCTACCTGCCGCCCATCCACCCCATCGGCCGGCAGTTCCGCAAGGGCAAGAATAACAGTATCACCGCCCAGCCCGGTGAGCCCGGCAGCCCCTGGGCCATTGGCAGTGAGGAGGGCGGGCACAAGAGTGTCCATCCTGAACTGGGCACGCTGGAGGACTTCCGCGCCCTGGTTGCGGCGGCGCGCGCCTATGGCATCGAAGTGGCCCTCGATATTGCCTTTCAGTGTTCACCCGACCATCCTTATGTCAAAGAGCATCCGCAGTGGTTCCGCGCCCGCCCCGATGGCACCATTCAGTATGCCGAGAACCCGCCCAAGAAGTACCAGGATATCTATCCGTTCGATTTTGAAACCGAGGACTGGCAGGCTCTCTGGCGCGAGTTGAAGAGTATCTTTGAGTTCTGGATCGCCCAGGGCGTCACGGTCTTCCGCGTGGATAATCCCCACACCAAGAGTTTTCGCTTCTGGGAGTGGTGCATCGGTGAGTTGAAGCGCGAGCATCCCGAGTTGATCCTGCTCTCCGAAGCCTTTACCCGCCCCAAGGTGATGTACAACCTGGCCAAGCTCGGGTTTACCCAGAGTTACACCTACTACACCTGGCGCACCGCCAAGTGGGAGCTTACTGAGTACCTCCAGGAGCTGACCCGCACCGAGGCGCGCGAGTTTTTCTGCCCGAACTTCTGGCCCAATACGCCCGATATTCTGACGCCCCAGTTTTACCCCGGTTACCGCTCGGTCTTTCTGACCCGCGCCGCGATGGCCGCCACGCTCACCGCAAGCTGGGGGATGTATGGCCCGCTCTACGAGTTGATGTACCATGTGCCGGTGCAGGGGC
>JBDNDG010000136.1:0-10788 GCA_046719255.1 Chloroflexaceae bacterium | reverse complement strand
ATCGGTGAGCTGATTCAGGCCCACCACGTACAGATTCAGCGCCAGACAGGTCGCCAGCGTCGCCGCGATGACCGTCAATGCCCCCGGTGTCGCCGGCCACCCCACCACGATCAGAAAAATGGTTATCACCTGAACGGTCGTCGCAACCACTGTGTGCAGCCGGGCGAAACCGATCAGTGTTTTAAGTGCCCGCATAGTGTTCCTTGTTCCTACGAACGCCTGTGACTCCATCATACCAGGGAGAGGCCAGCGACACAAGCCGATGATGCCGCACCACGGGGCTGACGCGGCGTCCCTGAGCGCCCGCGGACCTCATCCCCCGGCCCTCTCTCGGCTTGACGGAGCCGGGGGAGTTCGCAACGGAGGTTGCAGGCTAGTAATGAACCCTTTGTATTCTGGGTGTCCAACCTGACGCTGGCTACCTTGCGGATGGACACGGGGAAAACCGGGTTTCCCCGTGCCCCTGCCCGGGGGAGGGTCGGGGAGGGCTGAGCCCTGACAGGAAAAAACTCATGGTCAGCATGTCAGTGCAGAAGGCGATCTCATTGATTTCAAACCAGGGAGTTCCCTACGTATGCGTCACCGCCTGCTCCACCTGTTTGTGGCCGCGATCATGCTCGTCACGGTCATATCCGGTCTCATCATCGCCCCTCGCTCTGTCTTTGCCGTGGGCCAGCCCGTTGCCACGCTCAATGTGCCTGCCCAGGCCCTCATTGGCCAGCCCTTTAGCTTTACGGTAACCTTTGATAATGCCGACCCCGCCGATACGGGCTATGGTCCCTTTGTGGACCTGGTGTTCCCTGCCACCGGCATTGATGGCGACGATGGGATCACATTTCTGAACGCGACCTACCTCGGCACCGCGCTGACCACCACCTCGATTGTGTTCGACGCCGATGGTTGTGTGCCGCACCCCTATGCCCGGCTGAACGATGGGAGTATGCAGCAGGTCTGTGGAACCCCTGGCGATACGCTGGTGGTGCTTCAGTTGCCCTTCGGTTCATTCACCCCGGAGCAACCTCCCGTGGAGATCAGTGTGCGCGCTGTGATCAGCCTCCTGGCTGATCTGGGTGCGCCACTGCCGATCTTCGCCCGCGCTGGCTTCCAGTTTGGCAACGACCCTCTTGATAACTGGTGCTGCGACACGGTGCTCCTGAACCCGGTCAACCCCAATACGCCTGCCTGGCCGAATCAATCGGTGACGCCAACGCTCTTCTCGATTCGTAAGACCTATCTCGGCCCCGAAAACGAGACTGCGACCGGTCCCAACTTCCCACGCCAGTACCGCATTGATGTGGACCTGGCCGATGGACAGACCGTAACCAACCTGGAGATCAGCGATACCCTGCCGCCCCAGATGCAGTTCGTCTCGCTCGACGCGGTCCTGGTCAACGGCAGCCCGGCTGCGAGTGTTGCCGTGAGCACGCCGTCTACCGCCACGCCCGGCGGCGTCCTCACCCGCCGTATCGCCACGGTGACCGGTACCACCTCCAGCGCCGATGCAAGCATGATCTTTACGTTCTACGTGCCGCGCCTCGATGCCGCCAGTGCGCCCGTGCTCGCCCCCGCCAGCGGCGCGCCGCGCGTGCTGGAGAATAGCGCCAGCGCCACTGCCACCTGGACGCCGGTTGACCTGCGCGATCCGCCAACGCCGATCAGCGCCTCCACTGGCGTGCCCGGCCACGCGCTCGCCGCTCGTTCGATTGCTACCCAGAAGGGTGTGGCCGTGGTGAACAATGTCGGTGCTGCCGGCCCCACGCCCGGCGATACGCTGGAATACACTATTGATGTGCAGATTTCTGACTTTTTCGCCTTCAATCAGGTGACCCTGGTCGATGTGCTGTCCGATGGGCAACGCTTCGATCCTTCGTTCGCACCCACGCTCCAGGTGAACGGCAATGGCTTTGTTGCCACGACCGCTCCGTTCGCCGCCGCCAATTACACGGTTACGCCAGACTATACGCCCGCCTCGCCCGCGCCCAATACTGGCACGACAACGATCCAGTTCCGCATTTCCGATGAACTGATCACCCGCGGCCAGAATGGCAACCTGCCCGGCGGCTGTGTGCCCACCACCGGCACCGGCGGCCCTGCTCCCGACTGCGGTAGCTACAACGATGGCCCCACCACTGCCCGCGTCGTCTTCCGGGCCGTCATCCAGGAAGATTTCAGCGATGATTTCCCCTCTGGTGACCGGAGTGTAGACGAAGGTGATGCGCTCACCAATCAGGTGACGGTGACCGGCGCGCTGCTGAATGTGGCTGCTCTCACCCCTACAGGCGTGACCGTTGGCGACGGGAGCACCGCTGGTGTAAGCATCGGTCGCGGCACGATTACCAAGTCAATCTATGCCCTGAACGGCAACACGACCCTCCCCGACCCGGTACAACTGGCACCCGGCGATACGGTGACGTATCGTCTCCAGCTGACCCTGCCCACCAGCGATGCCGAGGATCTGGTGCTGGTTGACTATCTGCCCCTGCCGATCTTCCCGGTGACCACCTTTACGTTTGATCCGAACATTGCTGGAAGCATTCCCCCGGTCAACACCGCCACCTACGGCCCCGCCGACACCTGGCGCGCTCGCTTCCCCGTCGCCAGCGTGCCGCATCCCACGGTTAGCGTCAGCCCCCTGAGCAACTCGGTCAGTTTCAACTTCGGCAGCTTTGACGACCCCCAGTCGCTTCCCAGCCGCATTGATCTGCTGCTGACCGTCCAGGCCAGCGACCGACCCACCGCCGACCGGCTCCTGCTCACCAATCAGGTGCGCCGGATCGCCGGATCCACCGGCCTGACGCAGGCTACCGATGACGCCATCGTGCAGGTGCTGATGACCCAGCCGGTGCTGCGGATCAGCAAGGGTGTGACCGGTAGCACCAACCCCGGCGCGCTGCTTAACCCACCTGCCCCCGGCCCGGTCAGCTTTGCGCCTCCCGGCGCCGCGGGCGTCCCCTTCAGCGGCACGATCAGCTCCAATGGGCTGGAAGCTACGCCGGTGGACAGCAATGTCGCCGGGGTAGATGCCAACGACCTGGTCAGCTTCGCGATTGTGATTGAGAACCGTGGCTCGGGTACTCGTGGCGCGTATGACATCGCCATCACCGACATCCTGCCACCGGGGCTGATCATCCCCACCGGCGGCGCCGGTCTCAACCTCAAGGTCTACAACGGCGCGGGTGTTGCGGTTCCCTTCACCTACCTCGGTGGCGGTGGGCCGGGCAATGAGGACGACCTGTTCAACAACGGAATCCAGTTAATTGATACCAGTCTCGGCGCATGCCAGCGCTACCACCCCAGCGATGGTTCCAACATCATCGTGATCACCTACGATCTCCAGGTGGATCCGAACGTGGCGCCCGGGCAGGTGATCCTCAACCGCGGCACGCTGACCGGCTACGCCGGTGACGATGGAGGGACGAACCACGTTGATCCCGCCGGCCCGCCGTTCGACCAGGCCTCGGTGACCGCCGCAACGCCTCAGCTCACCAAGAGCATTGTTGCTACCTCCGAGGCCCACACCAGCGAAGCCGGCACGCCGCGCCCGGTGGCGATCGGCGAGATCGTGCGCTACCGCCTGGCCATGCGCGTGCCCGAGGGCCGCTGGGACAATGCCCAGATCCAGGACCGCCTGCCCAATGGTTTGCAGTTCCTCAACGATAATACCGCCAGAGCGGCGCTGGTCAGCAATAGCGTCGGCCTGACCTCTTCTACTCTCAGCGGCCCCGGCCTGGCGATGAGCGGCAACGCACCCGCTACCCCGACCTTCACGCTCCCCGACGCCGCAGTGTCGGCCAGCGCCACCGCCAACGACGACACGTACGCCTCGGGCACCGATGTCTTCTTCAACCTGGGCACCCTGACCAACGCCGACAATGACCCCGACGACGAGTACGTGGTCATCGAGTTCAACGCCCTGGTCGCCAATGATTTCGCCAATGTGCAGGCCGGCAACACGTTGAATAATGACTTCATCGCCTACCGCAACGGGACCCCGATCAGCCAGCCCGGCGGCACGCAGCCGATTGCCTCGAACGGCGTTGCCGTGCGTGTGCTGGAGCCGGGACACACCCTGACCAAGACCAGGGCTCCCGCTACCGGTGATGCCGGCGATATCATCAACTACACTGTTACATACGCCAACCCGACGGGCCCGAACGCCACCGATGCCTACCAGGTGCGCATTCGCGACGTGGTGCCCGCCACTCTGGTCCTGGACACCACCAGCGTCAATGTGACCCTCGGCGGCGGGGCCAGCGGGACAGCGGATAGCAGCGCGGGCAATACGGTCGAGGTGACCGTTGACCGTGTTCCACCCGGCGGCACGGTGCAGGTGACCTACAGCGTCACGGTAAGCACCAGTGTCAGCCCTGGCCAGAACATCACCAACACGGCCCAGGTGACCTACACGAGCCTGCCCGGCCCGAACGGTACCACCGGCAACGAGACCGGCTCGGTCACCCCCGGCGCCTCCGGCAGCCCCACCGGCGAGCGCGACGGTTCCGGCGGAGGCAACGACTATGCCGGCAGCGCCTCGGCGATGCTCACAGTCATTACCCCCGCGCCGACCAAGAGTATCGTCACCACCTCCGAGGCCCACACGCCCGAAACGGGCACACAGCGCCAGGTGGCAATCGGCGAGATCGTGCGCTTCCGTCTGGCCGTGAGCCTCGCCGAGGGAACGGCAACGAACTTCCAGCTCCGCGATAATCTGCCCAATGGCCTGACCTTCCTCAATGATGGCACGGCGCGGGTGGCCTTCGTGGCCAACGGTGGCGGGATCAGCTCCTCGACGATCACCACTGCCCTGCCGGATTGTGCAGGACTGAACGTAACCGGTAACGACGCCACCCTGGCGGCCCTGCCCTCCAGCAGTGTCACCTGCCCGCTGCCCGCGAGCGCGATCAGTCCGGCTACGTTCGTCACCAGCACCGATCCGACCTTCAGCCTTGGCGCGCTCATCAACAACGACTCAGACGCTGATAGTGAGTTCGTCGTGGTCGAATTAAATGCCCTGGTGGATAACAGCACCGCTTCCGGTTTTGATGGCAATGACGCCGGAGAGACGCGTTCCAACACGTTCACGGTTCGTGTAAACGGCTCGGACATCGTGACCTCGGCAGGTGTCATCCTGCGCATCGTCGAACCCTCGCTCACACTGAACAAGCAGGTTCTAACCACCCCCACCGATGCCGGCGACACAGTGACGTACCGCGTCACCTACACGAATGCAACCGGCACGAACCTCACAACGGCCTTTGATGCGCGCCTGCGCGATCCGCTGCCCGCCGATCTGACTCTGAACCTCGCCAGCGTGAGCGTGACCCTGAGCGGCGGGGTCAGTGGCATCACCAACAACAGCGCTGGAAACACGGTGGAGATCGTGGTAGCCCGGATCCCGCCCGGTGGCGCGGTGCAGGTCGAGTACAGTGCCACGGTGAACGCCGATGCAATCAATGGCCGGACGCTCCCTAACACCGCCGGCCTGACCTACACCAGCCTGCCCGGAACCAACGGCACCACGAGCAACCCCACCGGCTCGGCTACGCCCGGCACGCCCGGCAGCCCCACCGGCGAGCGCGACGGTTCCGGGGGCAGGAATGGCTACAGTCGCTCCGCGTCGGCCAGTGTGACCCTGGCAACTCCAATCATCGAGAAGCTGGCGCCTGCTCCGGGCCAGTACACCATCGGCGAACTAGTGACCTTCGACCTGCGTGTGACCCTGCCCGAAGGCGTCACCCGGGGTCTGGTAGTGACCGACGACCTCCCCGCCGGGATGGCCTACGTGAGCCACGAGCTCGTCACCACCGCTGGCCCGAACCTGCCTGCCGCCTACGCTGGCAACGTGGGCAGCCTCAGCGTGACCCGCAGCAGCCCTGCTGCTGTGCCGGGCGCCGGTGGCGAGGATCTGGTGCTCACCTTCCCCGATGTGACCACGACCGACGACAACGTGACGACCAATAACGCCTTCCTGGTGCGCCTGCAGGCTCGCGTGCTCAACGTCATCGGTAACCAGAACGGCACGACCCTGACCAACACCGCCCGGCTCAGCTACACTAATCCCAACACGGGCACTACAGCGACGGTGAACGCACCCGAAGCGCGCACGGTGACCGTCGTCGAGCCGGTGCTGAACGTCGCCAAGAGTATCCTGACTGCGCCCGACCCCGCCGACGCGGGTGGTGAGGTGACCTACCGGGTCGTCATCAGCCACGCCGCCGGCAGTGTCGGCACGGCCTACGATGTGGTGGTGACCGACCCCATCCCGGCGGGGCTGATCAACGCCACCGTGGTTGATCTGAGCGCCGTGGGCATTCCCGCGCCATCACTGGCGATCAGCGGCGGGGTGATCCGCATACCTGCGAATAACAGCTTCGACCTGCCCCCCGGCGCCAGCGTAACGCTCGACTTCCGCGCCGAGATCGGCGGCGCGGTCAGCCCCGGCCAGATCATCACCAACCGCGCCAGCGCGGTGTGGAGCACCCTTGACGGCGATAGCCCCGACGAGCGCTCCGAGGGCGACGGCGTTGCCGATGGCGACGAGTTGCTCGATAGCGGCGCGCTGAACGACTACGAGATCAACAGTAGCGCCAGCTTCACCATCGACCAGCCTGACCTGGTCAAGACCCTGGTGAATACCTCGGCGACGCACACCACCGGCGCCAGCGTGGCCATTGGCGAGATCGTGACCTACGAGCTCGCGGTTGCACTGCCCGAGGGTGTCACGCCGTCACTTGAACTGGTGGACGACCTGCCCGCCGGGCTGGCCTTCGTCCCTGGCTCGGTAACGGTGGACCTGAGCGGCTTCGATGGCGCTGTCCCCACCCCGACGGTGACCGGTGGCGCCGGCAGCGGCGACGATGTGACGATCAGCTTCGGCGCGATCAACGTCACTGTGGACAATGACCCGGCCAACAATCGCTTCCGCGTGCGCCTGCAGGCCCGCGTGCTCAATGTGCCTGGCAACAGCGGCCTCACCCCGCCCGGGCAGACCAGCCTGGTCAACCGCGCCAGCGTACAGATCGGCGCCAACCCGCCGGTCACCAGCAACGACGTGACAGTCACCGTGGTCGAGCCACGGCTGGAACTGCAAAAGAGCTTTAACCCGGACCGCGCCTACGCCGGTCAGACTATCGAGGTGACGCTGACGGTGCGTAACACCGGCACGGCTGACGCCTTTGATGTGCTGATCCAGGACCTGCTGGACAGTGCCTTTGTGGATGCTGAGGAGGGAACGACACCGGCCGGCTTCACCTACGATTCATACAATGATGGGGGGCTGACTGTACGCTACAGCGACGGGAGTATCCCCGCTGGCGCGAGCCGTACCTTCACCTTCCGCGTCACGCTGGATGACCCTCTAAACCCGGGCGATACGATTACGAACGTCGCAATGGGGATGGCGAGCTCACTGCCCGGCAGCAGCGCGGGAGAGCGGAGTTTGAGCGCAACGAGCAACAGTGCTGCGCTGACAACCATTGCGGTTGACCTGACGCTGACCAAGAGCGATGGAAACATTACGGCGACCCCTGGTTCGGCGATCATCTACACCCTGAGCTACCAGAACGTGGGCAACCAGGACGCCACTGGCGTGACGCTTACCGAGACCGTGCCAGCCAACACGACCTTCGATGCGGTCGCCAGCACCCCCGGCTGGAGCTGCACCGCAGGCGCGCCCGCGGGCACGACCTGCAGTTTCACCGTCGGTAACCTGGCAGCGGGGGCCAGCGGCAGTGTTACCTTCGTGGTGCGGGTCAACAACCCGCTGCCGGCCGGCGTGACCGAGGTGGTCAACGCCGCCCGTATCAGCGACGATGGCAGCAACGGCGCCGACCTCACCCCGGATAATAACCGGGGCAGCGATACTACCCCGCTCAACGCCGCGCCCGACCTGACTCTCACCAAGGACGACGGCGACGTAACGGTCGCGCCGGGCGAGGTGATCGTCTACACCCTGAGCTACCGGAACGTGGGCAACCAGACGGCCACGGGTGTGACGCTTACCGAGATCGTGCCAGATAACGCCACCTTTAGCGCAGCGGGCAGCACCACCGGCTGGAGTTGCGCTAACGGCGCCCCCGCGGGCACAGAATGTCTCCTGAGCGTGCCCGATCTCCCCGGAGGCGCGAGCGCCAGCGTCACGTTTGCGGTGCGCGTTGATGCAACGGTGCCCGCAGGTGTGGACACCATCTTCAACTCCGCGCTGGTCCGCGACGATGGCAGCAATGGCGACGATCTGACCGAGGATAACTTCGATGACGAAGATACGCCACTCGATGCCGCGCCGGACCTGGAGGTGCTCAAGGACGACGGCGTACAATTCGTTGTGCCCGGCCAGACTCTCACCTACACCCTGCGCATTCGCAACGTGGGCAACCGTGGCGCCACGGGCGTGGAGGTGCGCGACACGTTGCCCGCGGGGCTGAGCTTCCTCGAAGCCAGTGATGGCGGCACGGAGACCGCCGGTGTGGTCACATGGCCGTCCTTCAATCTGCCCGCTGGCGTGGAGGTCACGCGCACCGTGACGGTGCGGGTCGCCGACCCCTTCGTTGACAGCACTGGAACGATCGTCAACACCGCCACCGTGCGCAATGACGGGACCAACGGCGACGATTCGACGCCGGAGAATAACACAGCCAGCGACACCGACTACGTCCGGCCCAACCTGGCATTGACCAAGGACGACGGTGGGGCCAGCGCGGAGCCGGGCGGTCTGATCCGCTTCGTACTCTCCTACACCAATACCGGCGGCATTGACGTCAGCGGGGTGACCCTGCGCGAAACGGTGCCGCTGCACACCAGCTTCGACGCGGGCAACGCCGAGAACACCGGCTGGACGTGTGCGCCGGACGGCAGCGCGGGCAGCGAGTGTGTCTACACGATAGGCGCGCTCCCTGCAGGCGCCTCGGGCGCGGTCAGTTTTGTGGTGCGGGTGAACAATCCGCTACCGGCGGGAGTGAACGAGGTCATCAACGCAGCGCGCATCAGTGACAATGGCGCGCGGGGCCCTGACCGCACCTCGTCGGACAACGATGCCGGTGACAGCACACCGGTAGATGCGGCCCCTGACTTGCAGTTGAGCAAGGGCACCGGCGGTGCCGTACCCGTGCCAGGGCGCCCGCTGGGCTACCGCCTGGAGTACCGCAACGTGGGTAACCAGGGTGCCACCGGCGTGATGATCACCGAGACCGTGCCGGCCAATACCACCTTCAGCGCGTCGGGCAGCACGTCGGGCTGGAGTTGTGCCGACGGGGCTCCGGCGGGCAGCACGTGTCGCCTCGATGTCGGCAGCCTGCCTGCCGGCGCCGGCGGCACCGTGACCTTCACCGTCGTTGTGAACAACCCCCTGCCTCCGGGGACGACCACGATCGTGAACACGGCCGATATTAGCGATGACGGGGCCAACGGCAGCGATCCGACCCCCGCCAACAACACTGCGATGGTAAGCTCGCCCTTCGGCCCGACGGCGATCACCTTGCTGCACTTCAGCGCCACGCGCACCGACGAAGGCGTGATGGTACGCTGGATTACCGGGATCGAGATCGACACCGCCCGGTTCCGGGTCTACCGGAGCGAGAACCCGGCACGGGCCGACGCGATCCAGATCGCCGAGATCGGGAGCCAGGGCAGCGCAACCAGCGGCGAGAGCTACCGCGTGGTTGACACAGGCGCCGAAGTGGGTCGCAACTACTGGTACTGGCTCGTGGAGGTGGAAGCGGATGGCGACGAGTCCACCTACGGCCCCGTCCGCCTTGCCGGTGGCCTCAGCGGAGGCTTGCAGATCTACCTGCCGCTTGTGCGGCGATGATGCCCGGACTGCTGACGGGAGGCCTGGAAGGGGTGTGCTCGCCCAGGCCTCCCGCCGGGAGAGGTGGGAAGAAAGGGGGTGAACATAATTTGGGAGGGCATTGCCCTCCCAAACCGTCTCCCAGGGAGGGGCCCGGGGCAACCCGGTTTCCCCATATGTTCACATCGGAAGGACGCCGTAATGGCCCCGGGTCTTGCAGAGGCCGCGCAAACAACTCTCAGAAAAAGGCTGGAAGTGTAAGAATCACTCCCGAGCCTATACTTTATACAACAGAACCCTGGCCTGTGACGACGGGAAGGACGCCGGGAGACGCCAGTCGGCCCAAACCCTCTCGCTGTGGGAGGGAACCGGTCGCCTCCCCAGCCGACAAACGGATTAGCGACTCTTACGTTTCCGTTCGCGGCGCGCCTCACGCCGTCCAGTGGTGGCGACGGGACGGGGCGCCTCGGGCACCGTATCGCCGCCTGTCACGCGCGGTGCAGGGCGCGCGCCGCGGCCCTTGCTCGCCGCGGCGCGCTCGAGACCAGGCAGCACGTTGCGCATGTAGTAGACAACATAGGCCGCCACGCCGACCTCAATCAGGGCCTGAATCCAGAACCAGATGCGCTGGTTGAGCACGGGGACGTTCAGCAGGCGCAGGGCGCCGGTCAGTACGCCTACTCCACCGAGGATCATCAGGGCGATCCCGAGCTGGCGCATAAACGTCTGGCGGGCAGGGTTGCGTTCAATATGCCTGAAGGAGAGATACGCGCCAGCGCCTACCCCAGGATCTGGACGATGAAGAAGGTCCAGGCCAGGGGGCCAAAAGCAGGATCAGCCGTCGTGAGGTAGCTAAAGATCCCCATACCGTGATGAGCCTCCGAAGGAGCAGGAAGGAAGCACAGGCGGCGCCGATTATAGCAGTGCGCTACCTGCACGTCAACCGCTCCCGCGCCAGGGAAGGCCAGTGGCGGGAGGGGTGCAGCCAGGTCTGTAAGGCAGCA
>JBDNDG010000135.1:0-10826 GCA_046719255.1 Chloroflexaceae bacterium | reverse complement strand
TCGCGGTTCACTTCGATGCGGCCACGGTAGCGCCGCGTATCGGTATAGATGATGTAACGCTTACCGGTTTTACCGAAGAAGGTCACCCAGTCGGCATCACCTTCAGGGCAGAGCCGACGATTCTCCTGGATCTCATTGGAGGTGATCAGCCGGGCCTGTTCCGGCAAACCGTCCGGCTCGAAGAGATCCAGGCAAACCGAGGCTGCCGTAGTAGGTGTAGGGCCGTAACTCTCATCGATCAACGCGATAACGTAGAAAAAGTTCGTACCTCCACGCCCGGCCGAGTCGCGCACACGGATGAAGTAGCGTCCATCCTGGGGGATACGGATGGTAATGCGGGGACGCGTATCGCCGGGATTGGGATTGGCAGGGTCACGGTTGAAGAAATCACTATTGAAAGCAATGCTGTTCAGATCCGGATCAAATAGCTCCAGGATTAAATCGATTCCCGAATCCATACGCGTGATATCAATCGTGTACACCTTGCCAGAAATGGCCCCAAACACCAGCCAGTCAACATCGCCAATCGGGCACATGGTGCGCTCCTGGGCCGTGTTGATATCAATGTTGCGGGCGCTGGCAGGATTGTTGTCGTCTTCGAACCCATCGCGGCAGACAGGGCCACGGGTAGGTGTGGGGCCAACGGGCGTACTGGTGGGGGTGGGCACCGATACGACATTGACGGTGATAAACGCCGTCGTCTCGGCATTATCGGAAGTGCGCCGGGCAACGAGGTTGAGATTTGCGGTCGTACCTACAGACGCGTTGGCAGGAACGTTGATGCGCACGGTCACGCGCTGGGTCTGGTTCTGGGCCAGCCGGAAACTGGGCGCGGGCGAGAAGTCGGCCGTCCAGCCTGTGGGGAGGTTGTCTACGCGCAGAACAAAATCCGCGTCGGGGCCACCATTCCGCAAGTCCGAAACGAAGAACCCGCTCTGGCCGGGTTGGATGGAAATGGTGCCGCTGGTGGTGAGCCAGCTAAACGCAACCTGGGCGAGGGGCGCGCCTGCCGGCGCTTGTGGCGGCGCTGCCGCCGCGGGTAGCTGGTACAGGGCGATGAAAGCAATGACCAGAACGGTAAGTATGGACAGGGCAACATTGCGCAGGTCGGTGCGATGCTTCATCTGGATGCGCATCTCCCGGCTAGAGGCAGGGTGAAACCGCGCGTATTATAGCCGTCGGGTGTCTGGAATGTCAATTATAAACCTGGAAGTACATGTTCACATGCTGATCCGGGCCCCAATCCCCGGGCTGCTCGTGGGGCGGCGTAGCCGCCCCACACCCCACCGCCGGAGGCGGCATGCCAGGGCGCCATCCGTGAAGGCTCGCTGCATTCAGGTGCTACGCGAGCCTTCGTGACTCGCACCGATCAAAGACTCCGACCTACGGCAGCCGCGACGGCGGCCAGTTTCGGCATCAGGGAGCCGAAGTTCTCCGGGTT
Organism: Chloroflexaceae bacterium; assembly: GCA_046719255.1. Classification (GTDB taxonomy): domain Bacteria; phylum Chloroflexota; class Chloroflexia; order Chloroflexales; family Chloroflexaceae; genus JACAEO01. The sequence goes on along the minus strand of JBDNDG010000135.1, from coordinate 9,385 downwards.
CAGCGACTGGCCCCCGTCGGATTTGGCCCGATCGGGGTCAGGATGCACCTCGATAATGATGCCATCGGCTCCCGCAGCGATGGCGGCCAGGGCCAGCGGGGGCGCCAGGTACCACTTGCCGGTGCCGTGGCTGGGATCGACGATCACGGGCAGGTGGGTGCGGCGCTTGGCCAGGGCCACGGCATTGAGGTCGAGTGTATTACGGGTCGCGGTTTCGAAGGTGCGAATGCCGCGTTCACAGAGGATGACATTGGGGTTGCCCTGAGCCACCACGTATTCGGCCGAGAGCAGCCATTCCTCGATGGTGGCCGAGAGGCCCCGTTTGAGCAGCACGGGCATACCGGTGCGACCAACCTCTTCGAGGAGCTGGTAGTTCTGCATATTGCGGGCGCCGATCTGTAGCACGTCGGCGTAGCGGGCCACCATGTCCACGTCGTTGGGTGTCATCACCTCGGTGACGATCGGCAGGCCGGTCTCCTCGCGAGCCTGAGCCAGGAAGCGTAGACCTGGTTCGCCCAGGCCGCGGAAGGTGTAGGGCGAGGAGCGGGGTTTGAAGGCGCCGCCGCGGAGCATACTTGCGCCTGCCTCGCGCACGGCCCGGGCGGTGGCCATGATCTGCTCCTCACTTTCTACGGAACAGGGGCCGGCGATAACCACGCAGCGCTGGCCCCCCACGACGACGCCGCGCACATCCACCACCGTGTCGGCGGGGCGCAGTTCGCGCGAGACAAGCTTGTAGGGCTGGGTAATGCGCACGGTCTCTTTGACTCCGGCGAAATGTTCGAGTTCTTCGCGCAGGGTTGGCGGGATGGCGGCGCCTACCACGCCGATTACCGTGCGCTCGGCGCCACGCACCAGATGGCCGCGTAAGTGGTGTTCCTCCAGACGCTCGATCACCGCCTGGATCTGTGCGTCATTCGAACCGGTTTGCATAACGACGATCATGGCCTCAACTCCTTCTCCTGCTCCAACGAAGCGTTGGTCGAGCACCGGCGGCGACACTGGCCGGAGTACGGTCCGGGTGGTGGTGGGTTGGGGGCTCATCACATACCTCCCCTGTTCAGGCTGTGGCAGAGCGGGTCATCGGGAGGATCGGCCCTCCCGGCAGAACTCACTGGATGCCTCTCGGAACTACTCCCGCCGATAGATTGTTTCCCGGGAGGGCTGCGCTCTCCTGGAGCCTCCTGCCGGCGGGTTGTTTAGGGCTGCCCCCTCCGTGGCCTGCCCCCGCTGGGGCGGGAACCGGGCTCCTCCCCCGGTGATGGGAGGCTGGGAGGGGGGGGACGCTGTACACCCTCGCCAATTGGCCCGGGGAAACCCGGTTTACCCGCTGTTCACACCAGGCCGCTGGCGGCGGACCGGTCGGGGCGCAGGTTCTGGGCGCCCTTGATGTAGACATGCACGATCTCGTCGGCGCGGCGCTCGGTGTTCCAGTGGATGAGCACGCGAATACAGCCGCGCAGGCTGCCGGGCACATCCATTTCGTGACCGCAGAGCAGGGCCGTGTCCGTCCAGCCGATGGCGCGGGCGGCCACGGCGGGAAACTCCGCATTCAGATCGGGGGTGGTGGTGAAGATGGCGCTGGCGACGTCGTCAACGTGAATCCCGTTCTGCTCGATGAGCAACTCGAGCAACTCGCGGGTCGCCGCGAGAATGGCCTCGCGGGTGTTGGCCTCGCACGTGGTTGCTCCACGGACACCGCGACACCGAACGGTCATGGGTGGCCTCCCTGCTGTGACGCACAAACAGAGAGGGCGTGAAGCCTGGTGCCTCACGCCCTCTGTACGAGTTGTCTATGCAACCAGTGGTGGGTCTAGACAGTGCGAAGCAACCAGGCCGTATGTGGGCTGGTAAAGTAATAAAAGTAGCGATAAAAGCTGTGGCTGTAGCGCGCCATACGGCGATGCCCTTTTATTACCCTTCGCTGCAGCGACTATAGCACGGACGCCGCGTTTCGTCAAGCATCACTGACCGAGCAGTTCTTCGGCCTCGATAATGGCCTGGGCGATGTCCTTCATTTTGGCGCGTTTGTCACGGGCGCGCTGGCGCAGGCGTTCGTAGGCGTCGCGTTCGTTGAGGCCCAGGCGCTGCATGAGAATGCCCTTCGCGCGCTCAATCACCTTGCGCGCCTCCAGCGACTCTTCCAACTCGCTGACCTGGTGGCGCAGGGCCTGGATTTCACGAAAGCGCGCCAGGGCAATGTTGATCGTTGGAGGCAACTCGTTCTCGTTGACCGGTTTCACCAGATACGCCAGCGCGCCAGCGGCCTCTGCCTTCTTGATCGTCTCTTTGTCGGCATACGCCGTCAGCATGATGATCGGAACAGGGTAGATCTCGCGGATGCGATTGGCGGCTTCGGTACCCTCCATCTCGGGCATGCGAATGTCCATGATGATCAGGTCGGGCCGCAGGCGCCCGGCCAGACTTACGGCTTCCGCCCCCGAACGGGCGATGCCGATTACGTCATAGCCCAACCCCTTGAGTTGCTCCTCAAGGGTGAGCGAGACCAGGTCGTTGTCTTCGGCGATCAGGATCCTGGTTGCAGCCACGGCGGCACCTTTAGTTGCGGAGGGAGCCACGCTCCGGTCGTAATCTTATACGTTGTATTACTTCAGAACTATACCATAGAACCCGGCGGGATGACCAGAGACACCAGGGTGAAAATCAGGGCTTGCGCAACGTTCGCCTCTTGCGGAGCGGGCTACGCCCTCTCGACCTGCCTGATTTCAGCCCTGCGATGTGATACAATCTGTCTGTTCGAACAACCAGGGCAGCATCGCGGCGCGGGCGTCCGTCTGCGCCAGGAGCATGCATTAGAAAGGTTTCCCCATGCGCTACGACATTACCAATACCGCAATCGAAGATTACCTGACTGACCTGATGCCGCCGCGTGAACCCGTGCTGGCGGATCTGGAGGCCCGCGCCCTGCAACACGGCCTGTCGCTGGTCGGGCCGGTCCAGGGCCAGTTCCTCTACCTGCAAGCCCTGATCCTCGGCGCGCGAAAGGTGCTGGAGGTGGGCATTACCACCGGCTACGCCGCCATTCATCTGATGCGGGCGCTGGAGCGGACCGGCGGCCACCTGACGGCGGTCGAGCGCCACGCCGATCGTGTGGCCCTGGCGAAGCAGGTCATCGCCCAGGCGGGGCTGCAGGACCGGATTACGATTCTGCAGGGCGAATGGCCGGAGATTATCCCTACGCTCGACGCGGACTTTGACCTGGTGTTCCTGGATATTCTGCGCAGCGCCGCCAATGAGGCCCAGGCGCCCCTGGCGCTGGAGTTGTGCGTGCAGCACCTGCGCTCCGGTGGGGTGCTGATCGCCGATAATGTGCTGTGCAGCGCCCAGGTGCTCGAGGAGGATGCGCCGCCCCTGGTGCGTGGCATTCAGCAGTTCAACCAGCAGTTGATGCGCCATCCGCAGCTCGAGTCGGTGATCGTTCCTCTGCGCGATGGGGTGGCGATCTGTCGCAAGAAGTAAGGCCAGGTCCAGTGATGTAGCCCGGCACGCCGGGCCACATCGCCGCTCGCCGCAGGGTCAGCGCGCCTGAGAACCTCTCTCTATGCCGCCAGGTGATAGCCAGAACCGTTTGCACGAACTGGCGACGCTCAATGCGCTCGCCCAGGCGCTTAACCGCGCGGTTGATCTGCGCGAGGCGCTCGATGGCGCCCTGGCGCAGATCCTCGACCTGATGGGCCTGGCAAGCGGCTGGATCTTTCTCCGGGGCGAGGGCGGGCACTACACCCTGGCCGCGCGCCACAACCTTCCGCCGGCGATCGCGTATCCCGGCCCGGCCTGGGAGCGCGAGTGCGATTGCCAGGAACTCTGCGAGAGCGGCAAACTCGACAGGACGATACACGTGGTTCCCTGTTCGCGCCTGCGCGCGGCGGTCGGCGATAAACGCGGCCTGGCCCAGCACGCCTCGGTGCGGCTGTGCAGCGGCGACGAGGTGCTGGGCATTCTGAACGTTGCGACGACGCAGTGGGGCCGCATCGCGCCCGCGGAGCTGCACCTGCTCTCGGCGGCTGGCCATATCCTCGGGACGGCCATCGCCCGCGCCCGGCTCTACGAACAGGCCAAGGTGCGCCGGGTGCAGGAGCAACGCGCCTTGCTGACCCTCTCGCAGGACCTGTTGATGAGCGAGTCGCTCGAACCGGCCCTGCAGCGCCTGGTGCGGGTCGGCGCGCGGCTGTTGGAGGCCGATGCCTGTGCCTTTGTCGAGGCCGATGAGCCTGGCGGCCGCGCCGTGCTGCGCGCGGCCCATGGCTGGCATCTTCCCGGCGAGGCGCCCTGGCCGCTGATCCTCGACCCCGGCAGCCCTCACCTCTGGTACCTGCCGGAACGGGCCGCCACGTTGCCGCTCGAAGCTCTCAGCGCCCTGCCGCCCCTGCTCGCTCAGCAGGGCTTCCAGGGGCACATGGGCCTGGTGATCGAACTGAACGGCGCGCCGGTGGGCACGTTCATGGTGAACACCCGCGGCCCACGCCCGTTCCTCGATGACGAAGCGCAGCTCTTCGGCATTCTCGCCAACTTGCTGGTGCAGACCCTGGAGCGGGAACGGCTGCACCAGGAAGCCCTCGCCCGCGAGAAGCTCGAACAGGAACTCGACCTGGCCCGCGAGATCCAGGCCAGTTTCCTGCCCAACTGCTGCCCCAGTGTGCCCGGGTTTCAGATCGAAGCCTACTACCGCGCCGCGCGGCAGGTCGGCGGCGATTTCTACGACTTCATCGCCCTCCCCGCCGTCTACGGGCAGGCGTCGCCGACCGGCGACCCGCCCCGGCGCGAGTTCACCTTCCGCGGCGGGCGTCTGGCCGCCCCGGAGATGCCCGATCTCTCTACGGCGCAACGCCTCGGCGTGGTGATCGCCGATGTGACCGACAAGGGCGTGCCCGCGGCGCTGTTTATGGCCCTCTCGCGCACCCTCCTCCGCGCCAGCGCGATTGACGGTCGCCAGCCCGCCGAAGTGCTCCAGCGCGCCAACCGGCTCATTCTGGCCGACTCGCGCGCTGGCCTGTTTGTGACTACCTTCTACGCGGTGCTCGAACCAGGCACTGGCGCGCTGAGCTACGCCAACGGCGGGCACAATTATCCCCTGCTCTACGAAATCGCCACCGGCCAGGTGCGCCCGCTGCGCGCCCAGGGTATCGTGCTCGGCATTGTGCCCGATCCGCGCTTCGAGCAGATCGCCCTCACGCTGCATCCCGGCGATGTGCTGCTCCTCTACACCGATGGCATTACCGAGGCCATGAATGGCGAACGCGAACTCTTCGGCGACGACCGTCTCGCCGCCGTGCTCCACGCCAATGCCCATCACGGCCCCCAGGAGATCATCAACGCCGTACTCACCGCCGTCAACGATTTCGCCGGCGGCCAGAGCCAGGCCGATGACATTACCATGGTGGTGATTAAACGGACGGCGTAAGCGATGGCACCGGTCCGTTATGGGGGAAACCGGGTTTTCCTGGCCCCCTGCCTGTAGGGAGGGTTTGGGAGGGCGAAGCCCTCCCAACCATATTTGCATTCTGACGTTGTGCACCCCGCGAACGGCGCCTGGCGGAGAAGGCGCCAGAACGCGCCAGAAACGTCGTGTGGGGCAGCGTCCCCACACCCCACACACCGCCAGCGCGGTCCCGGGTCTTGTGAGGGCCTTTCAGACAGGCTCTGAATCTGATTTCGGTGCGATACACTGTCAAGCAGCACCGGTATCACGCCGCGGGCAAGGTAAAGCTGAACGTGCTCCCCTGGCCCTCGACACTGCTGGCCCAGAGACGCCCGCCGTGGCCTTCCACGAGGTGCTTGGCGATGGCCAGGCCCAGGCCGGTGCCCCCGGCATTGCGCGTGCGGGCGCGATCGACCTTGTAGAAGCGCTCGAAAATGCGCGGCAGTTCCTGGGCGGGGATGCCGATACCCGTGTCAATCACGCTCACCTGTAACCACATACCGCCCGGGTACGGCTCATCGTGCTCCGTATCGCCGTTGTGGTTCACCAGCGCCGTGCGTACCGTCACGTGGCCACCGGGGGCGCTGAACTTCACCGCGTTGTGCAGCAGGTTGAGCAACACCTGGCCCACCCGGTCGCCATCGATCAGCGCGCACGAGGCCGCATCGTGGAACTCCGCGGCGATGGTGATCTGCTTGCGGTCCGCCTGAGGCTTGATGCGCTCCAGGGCCCGTTCCACAACCGGGCGGATGGGGGTCGGCGCCAGTTTCAGGGTGACGCGCCCCGATTCGATCTGCGAGAGTTCGTGCAACTCGTCCACAAGCTGGGTGACGGCATCAACCTCCTGGGCCATCTGGCCGAGCATGCGCTGCGCCACCTCGGGCGGCGGCTTCGACTGCAGGGTTTCGACCAGCAGTTTGAGCGATGCCAGGGGGGTGCGTAGTTCGTGGGAGACGTTCGCCACCAGGTCGCGGCGGGAGCGTTCGAGCATGCTCAACTGGGTAATGTCACGAATGAGGAGCAGGGCGCCGATAATGTGTCCATCGGGAACGATGGGGCTGCACTGCACGCGCAGGGTGCGGCCGCTGGAGATCGGTTTCATCGCCATCTCGCGGGCCTCACCGTCGCGCAGGGTTTCGGCCACCAGCGTGTCGGCCTGGTGGTCGCGCAGGAGCACGATCAGCCCCTGGCCGAGGGGGCTCACCGCTGGTTCGAGCAACTCTTCGGCCCGGCGGTTCACCAGGCGGATCTGTCGCTCCAGGTCAACCACGATCAGCCCGGAGTCAAGCGCGGCCATAGCGTTCTGGAAGAGGTGATTCTGGAGGGGAGCAAACGGATCGACCGGTGGCGCCGCCTCCCTGGAGGGCGCAGGCACGACGCGCGCAAGGCGCCACCAGAGCCACGCGCTGAGGGCGAGACTCGCGGCCAGCGCCACTGCGAGCGCAATGGTGAGCGTGGTCATTGCTCAGGCTTCGGGGACCTCGAAGCGGTAGCCCACCCCGCGCACCGTCTGAATGTAGCGTGGGCGCCCGGGGTCGGCCTCGATCTTCTCGCGCAGCCAGCGGATATGCACATCAACGGTGCGGCTGTCGCCAACAAAATCCAGCCCCCAGACACGCTCCAGCAGCAGGTCGCGCGAGAGGGCGATGCCGTGGTTGCGGATAAGACAGGTGAGGAGATCGAACTCTTTCTGGGGGAGGGCCAGTTCCTGGCCTTCGCGCCAGGCGCGGCGACTGCTGGTATCGACGCGGAGCGTGCCGGCCTCGAGCACCTCGCGCCCGAGCCGGGGCTGCCGCTCGCTGCGCCGCATGATCGCCCGCAGGCGGGCAAGCATCTCGCCCAGACTGAAGGGCTTGCTGACGTAATCATCGGCGCCAAGCTCCAGGCCGGCGATCCGATCAACCTCATCCTGGCGCGCGGTAAGCATCATGATCGGCACATCGCTCTCCTGGCGCAGGATCCGGCACACCGAAAAGCCATCGAGACGCGGGAGCATAATGTCGAGAACTACCAGATCGGGACGCTCGCGGCGGGCCAGTTCCAGCCCCTGGACCCCGTCGGAGGCCATGAGCACGCCGTACCCTTCGCGTTCGATGTTGTAGCGTAAGGTTTCGGCGAGGGTCGCATCATCTTCGACGAGCAAAATGGTTGCCATAGGCTCTCCTTGCGAGGCTCGGCGCCTCGCATCTCCTTCTCCTCGGGCCGCTGCGCGGCATTCCCCGGCGGTAGGGCGGGCCACGTCCGCGCGCACCCTCCCTACGTTATACAACGCCGGCGCCGGCGCTGCATGCGCTGGCATCCGGCGTTGTGTGATCCGCGCGGCGGCGAAACCATGGTCGGGGCGGAGGGATTTGAACCCACGACCCCCGCGTCCCAAACGCGGTGCTCTACCAGGCTGAGCCACGCCCCGTTGCCCCTTTAGCGTAGCAGCATACGCGCCAGATGTCAAACTGCGGTACAATACGGGTCATCATGCATTCGCACTGGCTAGCGCCGCTGCATCCGGCCCTGCGATCCGTGCCGCGGGCGGCGCGGGGCATGTCAGCGCCAGGAGTTCGCAGCGATGCGCACGACAGCAGTTCTTACCGATCCGACCTTCGATGCCCACACCTGGCACGGGCACGTGGAACAGGCCGCGCGGCTCCAGGCCATCCGTGCCGCGCTGGACAGCAGCGGCCTGCGCCGGCACGTGCACAATCTCTCGCCGCGCCCGGCGCCCGAAGCGGCGCTCCTGGCTGTCCACACGGCGGATCTGCTCCGCAAGATCCGCCAGTTTGCCAGCTACGGCGGCGGCCAGTTCGACGTTGATACCTATGTGACAGCCGACTCGTGGGAAGCGGCGGTGCTCGCCGCCGGTTGCGCGATCAACGCGGTGGAGACGGTGCTCCAGCGCCAGGTGCACAACGCCTTTGCCCTGGTGCGGCCACCCGGCCACCACGCCACCCCCGGCCGGGCGATGGGTTTCTGCCTGATCAACAATGTCGCCGTAGCCGCACGCTATGCCCTCGATCACTTTGGCCTGCAACGGGTCGCCATTGTGGACTACGATGTGCACCACGGTAATGGAACCCAGGATATCTTCTACGAAGAACCGCGGGTGCTGTTCTGTTCAACCCATGCGGCGCCGTTCTACCCCGGCACGGGCAGCGTTGGCGAGATGGGCAGCGCTGCGAAGGCGCCCGGCGCAACCCTGAACCTGCCATTGCCCTTCGGCACCGGCGATCAGGGCTACGTGCTGGTCTTCGAGCAGGTGATTGCCCCTGCGCTGCGGCGCTTCCGGCCACAGCTCATCCTGGTCTCCGCCGGCTACGACGGGCACTGGAGCGACCCTCTCGGCCCGATGGTGCTCTCCGTGCACGGCTATGCGCAAATCACGCAGACGCTCATCAGCCTGGCCGAGGAACTCTGCGACGGCCAGATTGTGATGGTGCTCGAAGGTGGCTACAACCTCGAGGCCCTGAGCGCCTGCGTGGTGGCCTCGCTGCGCCTGCTCCTGGGGCAGGACGCCGGACCGGACCCCATCGGCGAGGTGAATGCCCCTGAGCCGCTGTCCGAGGTGCAGCGGGTGATTGCTACCCTGCAGCAGCGGCACCCGTTGCTGGCCCGGGGATAGTGGAGACCTTACCCCCCTTCCTGACGGGAGGGCCAGGGCGGGCGCCGCCTTCCCGAGAAACATCCCGCCGGTGGGGGGTGTGGGCGGGTGCCGCCCTCCCGGCAATAAACCCGGTTGCATCTTGAACCTGAAAAGGGATCGCATGAGCATTGCGGTGATCAACTATGGCGCGGGGAACCTGCCGAACGTGGTGCGGGCCCTGCGCCACGTGGGCGCCGACCTGACGGTCACCGATGATCCGGCGGTGGTGCTCGCTGCTGCAGCGGTGGTGCTGCCAGGAGTCGGCGCGACCGCGGATACGATGCGTAGCCTCGAAGCCCTGGGCATTGCTG
>JBDNDG010000134.1:0-10834 GCA_046719255.1 Chloroflexaceae bacterium | reverse complement strand
GCGACATCCGCCACCAGGCCAGCAGTGCCGATCCCTTCTACAATCGCGATGTGCCGGAGTTGCGGCCTGTCGTCAGGGTGGCAATTGCCGATGATGATACCGCGGCGCTACTCCTCCCCGTCGGCCCGCTTACATTGACCGAGGGCCAGACGCAGACCTACCAGGTTAGCCTGGCTACCGATCCGATACAGCCCGTGACAGTCACGTTGATGGCAAATGGGCCGATCACGGTAACGCCGACCAGCCTGGTCTTCAGTCGCAACAACCGCGTGCGCACGGTGACCATAACCGCGCCTGACAATGATGTGGATGCGCCGGACGCCACGGCGACCATCACACATACAATCGAGACCGCTGACCCCGTCTACCGCAATCTCGCGCCACAACCGATCACCGTGCGCGTGCTGGATGATGACGAGGCCGGTCTACTCGTAGCGCCGCAACTCCTGCGCCTGACCGAAGCGCCGGGACCCACTCAGGCTGCCAGCTACAGTGTGCGACTGCGGACCCGGCCGACCGCACCTGTAACTGTGACCCTGAGTTTCGATCAAGAACTGGTGGTGGAAGCCCCTCTCGGGCAGGTGGTGACCAGCCCGGCGACGCTCACCTTCACGGAGGCGAACTGGAACCTTCCGCAAGCCGTGCAGGTGCGCGCCGTGGACGATGCCGTGGATGAAGATGAGGACGGAAACCGGACGCCCTCGCAGAGCCTGATTCGTCACGTCGCTTCGAGCGTGGATCCGTTCTACAATCGCAACGCGCCGGAGTTACGACCGGTTGTTACTGTCGAGATTACTGATAACGACACCGCCGGCCTGGAGGTTGCGCCGCCATCGGGGTGGACCACCAGCGAAGACGGCGACCAGATTACCTTCACGGTCCGCCTTACGAGCCAGCCCGTTGCGCCGGTGCAGGTGCAGGTCACGACGAGCGATGCAACCGAAGGGCAGATCAGTGCTCCGCCCTTGCCGCTGGTCTTCAATGCCCTGAACTGGAACCAGCCGGTCACGGTGACGGTCAGGGGCGTTGACGATGATCTCTATGATGGCCCGATTCCCTACGCGATATACCTCAGGGTGGACCCCGTCTCAGGATATGCGCTGCTGGCCGGTATGACGGAAATCCGCCTCACCAATCTGGACAATGATCGTGTGCCGGCGAGTTTCGTGCAGGCCGAGAGCGTGGTGCGCGAAGATGCTGGCGAGGCGCGGCTGGCCGTGCGTCTGATCCAGACGCTGACCTACACGGTAACCGTTGGCTACGAGACCTTTCCCGGCACGGCTACTCCGGACCAGGACTACACGCCGGTCTCTGGTGTGCTGACGTTTGCTCCCGGCGACCTGGTGCAGACAATCGTGCTGCCCGTTCTTGACAACGATAGCGCAGACGAGGAACGCTACGAGACGGTGCAGGTACTGCTGCGCGCCGGTGAGAGCACGGTGCCCGGCAGTCCTGCGGTGGCGACGGTTCTGATCGAAGAAGACGGTACCCTGTCGCCACTGGAAGTGGCGCCCTTCCTACTCACTGGCGGAACGGGCGGGGCATTGCAGCAGGGTGACCCATCTGGCGCGGGGAGCCGGGGCATAGTAGGCGCGAGCTTCCTCGAGATCGCACTGCCGTGTAGCTGGCCCGCCGAGCGGTCATTGACCATTGAGCTATGGAGCCCGGCCGTGCATGTTGGTCCTGGCGCAAACCTGGATGTCGTTGATCCCGAGGTTGCCGACGGGCCAAACACTACCTGGTTCGAGTTGTACGATGCGGGCAGCCGCGTCGAGAGCGATGGGGTAACCATCACTCCGGCTGGGAGCGGGGTGCTTGCCGTTCGCACCTTCGCCCCGAACCCCGCGGCGGAGGCGTGGGAATTGCTGGCAACCGTTGCCACCCCCCAGCCGTGCGGTCGCTACTTGCTGCGCGCGCAAACCGACGGCGACGACGAGAACTACTGGGCCGTGCGCGTGGGCTACGACCACGACAATTCGCCGCTCACCCGTCCGATTGCCCTCTCGCCGCTCGGGGTGCCTGTTCGCATTGGCACGCTGCTGGGGAGCGTCGAAGTGCGCCCACCGGTTGATGCGCCGCTGTGCAGAACGGCGTGGTTCTACGTGCCTCCGGGTACTGCCACATTGCTCCTGAACAACTTCGACCTGGACGAGGAAGAAACCAGCCTGTCCGGCGTGCGTATGCGCTTCTACGCCCCGGGCCAGCTCTACGACCCGCAGGCTCTCAGCGGTGGCATTGTGGGGAGAATGGCCGGCAATGGCGTCTGGGTGCAGGAGAGTATCCTCTCTCCCGAAAGCGGCTGGTGGCGGGTGGTGGTGTGCTCCGGTGGGCGTAATCGCTACGCGCTGGAAGCCAGCGGCGACGGAGGGTTGCTGCCGTTGCTGTACGATGCGCCATACTGATGTGAACATAGCCCGCGCGCGGGAGGGTCTGGGAGGGCTTCGCCCTCCCAAGAAGAGGTAGCGCCGCTGCGTCGCTACACGGTTCTTCCTGGAGCGCCCGACGATTCTGCGCTATCATGTCCGCGTGAAGCTGCCGACCTTCAGCCAGCGCGTACCTGTTCACCCTTCTTCTGGGAGCGCGGGCAGTTTGCCCTCGAATGCTGACGAGGGCGGGACGCCCGCGCTCCCGGGCTTGCGTGGTTACCCCGACGCTGGACACAGACGCTGGCGACCGGGGCGGGGGGCACCGCTGCTGCTGCTGATCTTGCTGCTGGCGCTGGCCTGGCGCCTGATCCTCTGGGCGCAGCCGCTGCACGAACCGGCCAATGATGAGGTAGAGTACATCCGCGTGGCCCGCGACCTGCTCGCCGGCCAGGGATGGTCATTCTACGCCGAGTGGCGCTGGCTGCGCGCGCCGCTCTACCCCTTGTTCCTCGCCGGTTCGCTCTGGCTGGCCGGCGGCGACCTGCAGCGCGCCGCTCTGCCGAACATCGCCGCCAGTGTGGCCGTGGTGTACCTGGTGTACCGCCTGGCCCGCGAACTGGCGCCCGCCACCGGCGAACGGGCAGCCCTGCTGGCGGCCCTGGCTGCGGCTTTGCTCCAGACCAGCGCCACCTTCGCCAGCCTGTACATGAGCGAGACGCTCTTCAGCCTGCTCTTCGGCGGCGCGCTGCTGGCCCTGGCGGTCTGGCGGCGCGCCGGGGGCGGGTGGCGGCTGGCCCTGGCCGGCGCATTGTTCGGGCTGGCCAGTCTGACCCGTTCGGCGGCGCTGGTGTTTCTACCGGTATTGATGCTGTGGGTGGCCAGCCTGGCCCTGCGGCGGTATGGCCAGCCCTGGCCGCGCGCCGTGCTGGCGGCCCTGTTGCCGGCCGTCTGCGCCGCGCTGGTGATCGCTCCGTGGACGCTCCGGAACTGCCGGGCCTACACGGGCTGCGTCCTGATTGAGACGGGCTTCGCCTACAACCTGTGGGCTTTCTACGAGCCGCGCGAGGACCTTGATGCGATCAACCGCACCCTCGAAGCCATTCCCGATCCCGTGGCGCGGGCCGGCGAAGCCACCCGCCGTGGGCTGGCTCGCCTGCAGGAGGATCCCTCCATCGTGCTGCGAAAGCTCCCCGTGGAGTGGAGCCGTCTCTGGGCGGTGAAAATCATCCAGGATCGCTTTCTGCTGCCCGGTTACTATGCGGACCCTCCGCCACCGGTGTTCCTGGCCGGGCTGCTCCTCGATGACCTGCTCTACCTGGTGTGCCTGCTCCTGGCCGCCTCTGGCCTGGCGCTCGGGCTGTCGCGGCGCGATGAGCTGGCGGCGCTGCTCGCCCTGTGGATGGTTCTGTTCATTGCCGCGACACTGCTGACCCATGCCGAGGGTCGGTACCGGCACTTTCTGTTCATTGCCCTGCTACCGCTGGCAGGCATTGGCGCCGATGCGGTGCTGCGCGGGGCGTGGCCGCACCCCCGGGCCGGCCTGGTCGTGGCTATGCCGCTGGCGCTGGCGCTCCTGCCCTTGCTCCTCTACTACCCGTGGTCGTGGGCGCTGGAGGGCACGGCGCGCAGCCTCTCCCGCTGGGCCGGCGACGGATTGGTGGCAATGGGCCACTTTGCTGCCGCGGAGCGCGCCTATCTGGCGGCCCTGGCGGCGAACGAAACCCCCGATGGCTGGATCGCCCTCGGCGACCTGCGGCGGCGCCGGGGCGACCTCGATGGAGCCGCCACGGCCTACGACCTGGCCTTTGCCCTGGCCGGCCCCTACCCCGCCGCCAGCGCCCGTCGCGGCGACCTGCTGCGCGAGCAGGGGCGCGCCGATGAGGCCCGCAGCGCTTTCCAGGGGCGTTACCTCGATCCGGGCCGGCTCACCGACTGGAGCTACCGCTTTCTGCGTCCTCGCCCCACCACGACCATTGATCTCGGCAATGGGCTGGACTTCGGCTACGTGGGCCGTGTCTACCCGGCGGAACAGGCGCACCAGGCGACCGGACGCTGGACCGGCGGCGACGGGCGGCTGCGCCTGGGCAGCGGGGCCGCGCCGGCCCTGCTGACCCTGCGGGTAACGGCGCCCTGGCCCCGGAGCCAGGGGGTACCGCTGCGCATCTGTGCCGGAGCGTACTGCGTTACAGCGACGGTGGATCGTCACTGGCGCACCGTGCGCGTGCTGCTGCCTGCAACGAGCGCTGAGATCGCCCTCCGCAGCCCGACCTTTACTGCTCCCGATGGTCGTCAGCTCGGCGTCTTCCTCGACCGGGCAGAGGTCCGGGAGGGTGTGGGAGGAAACAGCCCTCCCACGTCTCTCTCTCAAGGAGGTGGTGGGGAAATCGGGTTTCCCCGCACCCCGGGTCACCACGCGAACAGAAACGCCAGATCATTCACATTGGTTGTCGTCGGGCCGGGGCGCAGCAGGTCACCGAGGGCCTCGAAAAAAGGATAGGCATCATTGTGGGCCAGGTGCGCGGCGGGGTCGAGGCCCAGGGCGCGGGCGCGACGCACGGTGTCGCCGGTGGCGACGGCGCCGGCAGCATCGGTGGGACCATCGCCACCATCGGTAGCCAGGGCGACCAGGGCCACATCGGGCGTCCCGGCAAGAGCCAGAGCCGCGGCGAGGGCCAGCTCCTGGTTGCGCCCGCCCCGCCCTGTTCCGCGGAGGGTCACGGTGGTTTCGCCACCGACCACGAGGCAGGCCGGACGGGGCACCGGCCGGTTGCTGGCGGCGAGTTCGCGCAACACAGCAGCCAGAAAGCGCCCGGCTTCGCGCGCCTCCCCCTCCAGAAACGTGGTGAGCAGCAGAGCGTGGAAACCGGCGGCCTGTGCCGCGGCGAGGGCGGCATCGGCAGCGATCTGGTTGCTGCCCACCAGGGTGGTGCTTGCACCGGCCAGCGCCGGGTCGCCGGGTTTGGGTGTCTCGGGAATGGCGCCGGCCAACCCGGCGCGTAGATGCGCGGCGATGGCGGCGGGCACGCGCCCGCTCAAGCCATAGCGCTCCAGAACGGCCCAGGCCTCGCCAAAGGTGCTGGTGTCGGCCACGGTCGGGCCGGAGGCGATCACATCGAGCGGGTTGCCGACCACATCGGACAGCACGAGGGTGACCAGAGCGGCCGGGTGGACCATACGCGCCAGGCCGCCGCCCTTCACCAGGTCGAGATGTTTGCGGAGGGCGTTGATCTCGCCGATACTCGCCCCCGAGGCAAGCAGATCGGCGGTGAGCGCCTGGAGATCGGTAAGGGCGACGCCAGGAGCGGGCAGAGTCAGCAGAGCCGATCCGCCGCCGGAGATCAGGGCGATCACCAGGTCACGCGGGGAAAGATCGCGCAACAATTCAGCCATGCGGCGCGCCGCGGCCACGCCGCGTTCATCGGGCACCGGGTGGCCCGCCTCAACGATAGCGACGCGAGGAGGGGGCGGGCCGTCGAGGTGGCCGTCCTTTACCACCACCAGGCCCGCGCTCAGCGCCGGACCCAGAACGGCAGCCGCGGCGCGGGCCATAGGCGCGCTGGCCTTCCCCGCGCCGATCACCAGGACCCGGTCAATTGTTCGCAGGTCGAAGGCGCGTTCTCCGGCAATGAGGGTATCGCCCTCGCGCCGCAGGCAGCGCCGCACGGCAGCGCCGGGCTCGACGGCGCTGAGGGCCGCGGCCATGATGGTGGCGATGGCGTCGCCACAAGGCGCAGCGCGCAGCGACGCCGTCCAGAAGCGTTGAGGATCCATAGGCGCTGTTGCTTTCTGACTGACCATGGCGCCTGCGGGCAGGCGCGTGGCGAACCCCCGCTCCTGGTTCATAGCAGACCCACCCGGTTGGCGAGGGATGCCGAGCAACCCGCCTGCCCCCATCACGTCTCGGCCGTCTCTACCGGCGTGGGGGGGCAGTAGCCCAACTGGACGCTGCACTCATCGGCGGCCTGGCGCACCAGCGGGCCAAGGGTGCGGGCGCGCTCGATTGGCATACGGGCGGTGGGGCCAGAGATGCTGATCGCGGCAACACAGCGACCGAAGCGGTCGAAGATTGGTGCGGCGACGCAGCATACCCCCAGTTCGCGTTCCTCGTCATCGAGAGCAAAGCCCTGGGCGCGGGCGGCCTCGAGCTCCTCGCGCAGCCGTTCGGCGCTGATGACCGTGCGCGGGGTAAAGCCCTGCAAGGGAGTATGCTCCAGATAGGCCTCGAGCTGTTCGGGGGTGAAGGTGGAGAGGATCGCCTTGCCGCTACCGGTGCAGTACAGAGGCGCACGCTGCCCAACCTCGGTAAACATACGCACCAGCCGCGGGCTGGAGACCTGCTCGCTGTAGACCCCCTCGTTATGATGCAGAACCACCAGATTGCTGGTCTCTTCGGTTACCTCGGTCAGACGCTGGAGCACCGGGCGGGCGATGCGGTCGAGGTGAAAGCGGCGATTACTGGCGGCGCGGGCCGCCACCTGTAGCAAGCGCGGTCCGGGGCCGTAGAGGCGCGTATCGCGATCCTGGGCAGCGTAGCCTCGCGCCACCAGGCTTCCCAGCAGGCGATGCACCGTGCCCAGGGGCAAGCCGACACGCTCGGTCAGTTGCGAAAGACTGATATCGTCCTCAGCCTCCGCCAACGCCTCGAGCACATCAAAGGCACGATCAAGCGATTGGACCATAGTGTTTCGTAAACAGCGGGGGGACTCACCACGATAGCAGCACTATAGCCGAGAGGGGGCAGAGATGTCAACAAATACCCTTGCACACCCCGGCGCCCGGCCCATCTGCGCCACCTTCGCGCCGACGTGGCGCGTGTTCACCTGATTCCCGATAGCAAGTTAATGCATGACCATCAGTAGTTGCCGAGATTTCACTGCATTACTTTCGCTCACAAAATATACTCTACCCTGTAACTTGTTCCTGCGATCACAAGTAATCCTATGCGTCCCCTGAAGCTGGTCCTGGCCCCCGACCGGATCCCCGACGGCACGCTGCGCCTGAGCCGGGGCGCCCGGATCGCCATGTACGGCCTGGTGGGGCTGGGCCTGGTCGTGCTGGCGCTCGTGTTCTGGTTCGCCGTGGCGCAACCGGTGAAAGTGCTGCCGCGCATCGCTCCGCTGCCCGCTTTTGCCCTGGAGGATCAGTACGGTCTTCCCATCAATTCGAATGACCTTGCAGGGCGGCTGGTGTTCATCAATTTTTCCTATACCCGTTGTGGTGAGGACTGCGCCGCGCAGCGCGAGCAGCTTGTGGCCCTGCGTGAGCATCTGCGCGCCGAGGGCCGCCTGGGAAGCGAAGTGCTCTTACTCACGATCAGTTTTGATCCCGGACGCGACACGCGCGAGGCGCTACAAACCTACGCCGCGCAACTGGGCGCCGACCGGCGCTCCTGGCGCTTTGCCACGGGCGATCCCGCCGAACTGAAAGCGCTGATTGGCGGCGAGCTGGGCTTCTACTACGGCCAGGCCGATGCGAATGGGATGATCAAGCACGATCAACGGGTCATTCTGGTAGACAGTAACGGCATGATCCGGGCCAGGTACCAGGGCGAGCGGCTCCGGGTGCAAACCTTTCTACGCGACATAGACCTGGTGCGCCAGGAACTTGGCAGCAGCGGTCTGATGCGTCAGGTGTACGAAGCCTCGCACCTGTTCCTCTGCTACCCTGACTCATAGCAGTGATGGGCCGCGCGCTCTGCACGACACTGCGGGGCGGCTTGTCATCCCGTGGGTGGGGGTATGGGGAAATCATCAGCCGTTCATACGGCTGCGCCGCACAACCTCAAGGTGAAAACAGGTTTATTTTTGGGAGAGCGTAGCCATCCCAAACCCTCCTCTCAGGGAGGGGCGTGGGGAAACCCGGTTTCCCCGTATGTTCACATCAGCGTGCAGGTATGCGACAAGCTGGAGAGGAGCACCACCGTCTATGGCAATGCAAAACCCACCTGAACGCGAGCGCTGGGCCCGGGCGCAACCAGCCAGGGAGGAGGAAGAGCACGAAAGCCACGAACCCCCGCGGGGCGCCTTGTTGATCATCTGTGGCTACCTGGTGCTGATCGTTGGTCTGTGGTTGCAGGTGTATCTGCAACTGTTGAGTAATGGAGGGATCATCCAGCCATGATGCTGAAGAACCCCGAGAAGTTCATGGGCTACCTGTTTGAGGTGGCCTGGATCTTGCCGAGCGTTGCCATCCCCGTCGCGGTGATTACTGCGGTGATTCTAACCGCCTTTGCAGTCGGCCTGCGCGTACCCGATGTCGCCGGGCGCATTGAGCCAAAGGCCATCGCCGTCACCCAGCCCTTCGACGAGCCTGGTCTGCGCGAGCTGGCGCCGGGCAAGTACCAGGCAACCCTGATCGCCCAGGTCTTTCTCTTCACCCCCAACGAGATCGAGGTGCCCGCCGGATCCGAGGTGACCTTTGTGCTTACCAGCCGCGATGTTATTCACGGCTTCAAAATCATTGGTACGCCAATCAACATGATGGTCGTGCCGGGCCAGATCTCCAGGCTGACCGTGCGCTTCGACCGGCCCGGTGAGTATCTGATTGTCTGTCATGAGTACTGCGGCAGTGGCCATCACGTAATGTCAGGCAAGGTGATAGTGCGTTAGTTGCGCCGTCGGCGGCACCCCTACGCACTGTGAGCAAGAGGTTTCATCATGGCAGTGATTGCTCGACTACGGGCCGCGGCGCGCGCAGATGTCGTTGACCGGTTTGCGACCGAGAAGCGTGTTGCTGGCCTCAACATCCTGGTGGCTTTCCTGGCCCTGGCTCTGGGTGGGCTGATGGGTGTGCTGCAGGTGTTGCAGTACAACGGCATTGATCTCTACAAACCGATCAAGGCCATCCTCCCCGGTGGCTACTACCAGGGCCTGACCCTGCACGGTGTGCTGAACGTCCTGGTGTTTACCACATTCTTTATTATCGGTTTTCTGACTCTGGTGACGGCAACGTCCTTCAACCGTCCCCTGGTCAATCGGGGGTTGGCCTGGTTCACCTTCTACTTCATGACCGCCGGCCTGCTCATCGCGGCGGTGCCGATCCTGCTGAATCAGGCCACGGTGATGTTCACGTTCTATCCGCCACTGAAGGCTAACGGCTTCTTCTACCTCGGATTGACAATCGTGGTGGTGGGGACCTATTTTCTCCTGGCGAATCAGGTGATGACCCTGATGGCCTGGCGCCGGGATAACCCGGGGGCGAGGGTTCCCCTGGCAGCGTTCACGTCGATCGTGACCAATGACGATGTGGGTGATCGCCACCTTCGGCATCGCGGTCGAGATGCTGGTGCTGCTGCTGCCGTGGGCCTTCGGGCTGACGCCGGGCACCGATCCGCTGCTGGCGCGCACCCTGTTCTGGTTTACCGGCCATCCTATTGTGTATTTCTGGCTCCTGCCGGCGTACGTCTCGTGGTACACGATTGTTCCGAAGCTGGCGGGTGGCAAACTGTTCAGCGAGCCAATGGCCCGCGTGTCCTTCTTGCTCTTCCTGGTGCTGTCCGTGCCGATTGGCCTGCACCACCAGTACACCGACCCTGGCATTTCCCAGATCTGGAAACTGGTCCACTTTATTTTCACGGTTGGCGTCTTTTTCCCCAGCCTGCTGACGTTCTTCAACGTCGTTGCCTCGCTGGAACATGCCGGTCGCAGCCGGGGCGGCAAGGGTTGGCTGGCCTGGATCTTCGCTTTGCCGTGGAACGAGCCAGCGTTTACCACCCAGGTTTTCGCGATGATGCTCTTTGCCTTCGGGGGCGCCAGCGGCGTGATCAATGCCAGCTACAACCTGAACCTGGTGGTCCACAATACTGCCTGGATCTCCGGGCACTTCCACCTGACCGTCGGTTCGGCAGTGGCGTTGACCTTTATGGGGCTGACCTACTGGCTTCTGCCGCACCTCAGCGGCCGGGCGTTGTGGAGCAGGGGGTTGGGTCTGGCTCAGGCCTGGCTCTGGCTGATCGGAATGATCCTGTTCTCCCACTTTATGCACATGCTGGGCCTGGCGGGCATGCCCCGGCGCACGATGATCGGTTCCGCTCCCTACGTGTTGCCTGAATGGGAAGGTCTGCTCCCCTTCACCATGATCGGCGGTCTGCTGATGTTTGCCAGCGCCCTCTGCTTCCTGGTAAACATGGTGATGACCCTCACGGTTGGCAGGCGTGAGGAAGCCGGGCCGGTAACCTTTGCCCGGGCGCTCTCGGGGCCGGAGGATGTGCCGGCTTTCCTCGACCGCCTGACACCCTGGGTGCTCAGCGCGATCGTGCTGGTGGCGATCAACTATGGTCCCACGCTCTACTTCCTTGCCACGACGGGGCGTTTCAATATTCCGGGGATGTCACCCTGGTGATGCCTGGCATCTGAGTGGTGCATTCGGTGTAAAAAACCTGGCAGGGTGCAGCGCGGCCACACCCTGACAAGATGAAAACAGGTGCAGGTCTGGGAGGGCCACGTCCTCCCAGACCCACCCCGCCGGGA
>JBDNDG010000133.1:0-10834 GCA_046719255.1 Chloroflexaceae bacterium | reverse complement strand
CCCGCAGAACGGGATCTGGGCCTGGGACGAGATCGATCAAATCGTTGCCGCAGCCAATGCCTACAATCGCAAGCTACTGGTGAACGTGGTGCGCTCACCGACGTTCTACAGCGCCACCAACGGCCTGCCCGACGATCCCGATAGCTTTGCCAACTTCATGGCCGTGCTGGCCGAACGCTACAAGGGGCGCATTCAAGCCTATGAGATCTGGAACGAGCCGAACCTGGCCCACGAGACCGGCGGCACCATTCGCCCTGCGGACGTCGGGCGGTATGTCGAGATGCTGAAACGCGCCTACGAGCGCATTAAGGCCATTGACCCCGAGGCCCTGGTGCTGGCAGCGGCTTCGTCTTCCACCGGGGTGACCAACGAGAGTATCGCCCTCTCCGACGAAGACTTCTACCGTGCGATGTACACGTACAATGGCGGCGAGGTGCGCAACTACTTCGACATCCAGGCCGTGCATCCCGGTGGCTCGGCCAATCCCCCCGATACGCTGTGGCCCGACAATCCCAGCACGGCCCAGGGGTGGACCGATCACCCGACCTTCTACTTCCGGCATGTGGAGAATGTGCGGCGGTGGATGGAAGAGTACGGTATGGGTGACAAAGAGATCTGGATCACCGAGTACGGCTGGGCAACTGCAAACAATACGCCCGGTTACGAGTTTGGCAACCAGGTGAGTTTCGAGCAACAGGCCGAGTACATCACCGGCGCCATCCGCCGCGCGTATGAGTTGTACCCCTGGGTTGGCAATATGTTCCTCTGGAACATGAACTTCGCGGTCACCAAGGCCGAAAATGGTCTGGACACCATGCACGAGCAGGCTTCCTTCGGCATCCTCAACCCGGACTGGAGCCCTCGTCCGTCGTACCTGGCGGTGCAGGCCCTGATTGCTGAGTTGAAACAGAAGCAGGGACGCTAGCGCGATTGCAGATGTGCGATTGGAGATCGGGCGTGGCGCATCTGCACCCAGTCGCCGTTGCGCTGATGCCTGAACAGGTTGCCTGGAAGTGCGCCGGAGCGCCGGAAGGGTGTTACGCCTCGACCTCGGCGCGCACGTGCAGGCCCAGACGGGCAAACAGGGCCGTGGCAAGTGGAAGCGCCGGCCCGGCGATGAGCCAGCCATCGCGGGTGTGGGTGGCAAAGCGCCCGAGTAAGCGCCGGTACTCGGCTGGCACAGGCACATCGGGCAACAGCCAGCCCTCCGCGGTCCGGCTGGCGCTGAGCGACGCGCCGCCCTGGCGCTCGATCAGCGCATAGCCCAGGCACAAGGCGGCGGTTTCGTCGAGCGGCGTGAGCGCGCCACGACCAGCGCGGTAGTATTCGGCGGGGCCGCGCCCCCTGCGGCGACGGATGATCCACCCCTCACGCAGGCTCACATAGCCCGGGACGGAACTGGGGGCGGGATGCCAGCCGGGCGGATCGGCAGCAAAGTGACTGATCCGTTCGTCAGGCGCGAACCGGCGTGTGAAGGGTTCGCCCGGTGGCGCAATATCGGGGAGGGGCGGCAGGGCCGCGATCTGGTCGAGGAGGGTCAGCACGACGAAGCCGCGGTTACGCAGGCGAGCGATAAGCCCATCACGACGCCAGGTGGTCAGATGGAAGCGATCGCCTTCGCGCAGCCCCTCGCCGCGCAGCACCGGCCCCGCAGCAGGATTGTGCACCACAAAGAGATCGGGGTGGATTTCTTCGACATCGGCGGGCGCGCCGGGACGCCGTTTTGACATACGCTATGGCTCAAACCCGCTTGATAATCTAACGTGAACATAGCCCGTGTGCGGGAAGGTTTGGGAGGGCTGCGCCCTCCCAAGAAAAATGCATATGTTCATTCTTGTTGTGCGCCCCGCGAATGGGGCCTGATGTAAACATATGGGGAAACCAGGCTTTCCCACACCCCTCCCGAAGAGAAGTAGTGGTACGCCCACCAGCGCGCATTGCAACGCCACTGTGGCAATCTGCAATCCGAAATCTGCAATCTGAAATGGTATTACTGCCGGAGTCGTTGCAGGGTCGGAGCGGTGTAGGCGTGGCAGATGGCGACGGCGAGGGCATCGGCAGCATCATCGGGCCGCGGAACAGTCTCAAGGCCAAGGGTAAGACGAACCATCTCCTGCATTTGTTTTTTGTCGGCGCCGCCGTAGCCCGCAACGGCCTGTTTAACCGCCAGCGGCTTGTACTCGTGGATGGTGAGGCCGGCCTGCACGAGGGCCAGCAGGGCCACGCCACGGGCCTGACCTACAGAGAGGGCCGTATTGACATTTTTACCGAAGAACAACTCCTCAATCGCCGCTGAGTCGGGAGCGTAGCAGGCGATCAGGTCACGCAAGCCATCATAGAGGAGCCGCAGCCGTTCCGGTTGGGGCATACCGGCAGGGGTGGTCAGCGCGCCACTGCCGATCAGCGCCAGGCGCCCATCGGCAATCTCCACAATCCCCCACCCCATCATCGCGGTACCGGGGTCAATGCCTAGCGCTCGCATGGTCTACTCCCCGCCGGTCTGCGGGCGAAATCGGGAAAATCCGCTTTCCCCTCTCCCCCTTCGAAATATTCGCCGGTCGACTGCACCTTTCCCCGAGCAAGGACACGGGGAAACTCTCGTTTCCCCACCCTTCAACCGGCACCGGAGGCGTCTGCCACCCCCTCGGCAGGGACACCGGGGAACCCGCTCTCCCCCTCCTCCAGCCGGCGCCGGAGGCGCCTGCCACCCCCTCGGGGGCACGGGAAAACCCGGTTCCCCATATGCTCCATATCAGGACTACTCAAACCTGGCCGCCATCGCATCAGTGATCAGCAGATTAGAGTAGACCTTCTGCACGTCATCAAGGTCCTCAAGTTTCTCCATCAGACGCATGGCGGCCAGAGCATCCTTCTCGTCAGGCTCGATCTGCGTCTTCGGGCGCATCGTCTTCTCCGCGCCGATCACCGGAATGCCCTGATTGAGCAGGGCCTGACGCACGGCGTTGAGCTGCGTCCACTCGCAGTAGATCTCCAGCACGCGGCCTTCGACCTCGACATCCTCGGCGCCAGCGTCAATGGCCGCGAGTTGCACCTCATCGGGGTCCATCCTGGTGCCAGCGAGGTCCACGGTAATCAGGCCCTTGAGTTCAAACATCCAGCTCACCGAGCCTGGTTCGCCAGGGCTGCCACCGGCTTTGTTCAGGGTGGCGCGCACGTCCGAGTTGGTGCGGTTGCGGTTATCGGTAGCGGTTTCGATCAGCAGGGCGATACCGCCAGGGGCGTAGCCTTCGTAGTACACCTCTTCGAGCGCGGCCTCATTGCCCTTGCCGAGACCGCGGTCGATAGCGCGTTGGATGCTATCGCCCGGCATATTGTTTGACTTCGCCTTTTCCACGGCCAGGCGGAGCCGGAAGTTCATATCGGGGTCGCCGCTGCCACCCTCCTTCACGGCGAGGGTGATATCACGGGCAAGCTTGGTGAACAGTTGCCCGCGGCGCTGGTCGGCAACGCCCTTGGAGCGCCTGATCGTATGCCATTTGGAATGGCCGGACATACTCCCTCCTGAATGCAGCTCTCATATGAAAATAGCCCGCGCGGGAAGGTGTAGGAAGGCTTCGCCCTCCCAAGAATAGTTATTTTCATTCTGGCATTGTGCGGCGCAGCCGCATGGACGGGGGGGACCCGGGTTTTCCCATACCTCCGCCCAAACCGCATGACTCTCTATCTCCGCATATTATAGCATAGGGGCCTGTGCGGCTACGCTGCGCCACGACGCAATGAACAGCGGAGCAGCGGCGCCGCGCCGGCACCTCGAAGGGGTGCAGTTCGCCAGGCTCACCGCAGGGGGAAACCGGCTTTGCCCGATCTTCAACCTTAATGCACAGTGGCGACCTGCGGATCGTATGAGCTACAATATAGTGTGCAAACCGCGGGCGGCGAGGCGTTTAGTATAGTACCCCCCAAAATGGGGGCGCGCCAGCGGCACATTCGCCGGCGCCGAAGACCTGGCGCCTGTGAAAGGACGCCCGTTGATGGCCACTCCAAACACCCAGCCTGGCGCCTCAGAGCGGATACGCAGGTTACCCAACTCGATCTCCGTGGTTAGCACGTCGGCAGGTGATGTGCTGGTCAACTGTCCACCTGAGACACTCAAGTATCTCCTCGCGAACCATATTGACCCGCCGGGGACTATTCTGCTCCCTCCCGATGTGCCGCCGGGCAGCGAGTTAGGCTCTAGCGGTTTTGTGCGCCGGGGCATCAACTATGCCAGCGTTGAGTTTTTAATCTACTCCAACTACTTCGTCAGCGGGCGCAAGGCCCACCTGATCACCGTTACCACGGCGCAAGCCTGCCGGCTGCGGAAGTTGCTCGAGGAGACGATCAACGGCCCGGGTGATCCGGCGCGGTACGGTGACCTGGGCTGGTTGCAGGCCGAGTGCGCGGCGGTGGCGCACCACCCACCGCTGGGGCGCGCCCCCAGGCTCGATGACATGGCCGAGATTGTGAGCCTGGAGGCCGGCGGGGGGGTGCTGGGCGCCGTGAGCATCAGCCTGGAGGGCGACACGTTTGTTTTTCGCGAAGGGGCCACGGAAGTTGCGCGCGTGAGAACGCGCATTAACGAGGTGGCTATGCCACTGACCCTGGCACCGCCGCGACCGCTGCAACGCCAGGAGGTGACGTTGCAATTCATCGGTGGTAGCGATGGGTTCGATCCCGACGGCATTACCACCTGTTTCCTGGCCTACCTGGGTTCTACAGTGGAAACCCAGGCTACGCTCTTCGATGCGGCTGCCTACGTCTACGTGCGTCTGAGCCATCTGGGCCTTTCCACAAGCCACATCGCCGAGGTTGTGCTGTCGCATCTCCACGAGGATCACCTGGCCGGCCTGCCCGAGTTGATCCTGATGGGCAACCACCGGGTACGGCTGCTGACCTCAGATCTGATCTACCAGGGGTTGTTGCGGGTATTGAGCGCCATGCTCGACCTGCCGATACCCGATGTGGCGGCGCTCTTCGACTACGTGCCGTTGAACCCGGGCACACCACTGGAGCTAGAAGGCCGGCGCTTCGAGGCAATCTACGCCGTCCACTCAGTACCCACGCTGGCCGTGCGGGTCAACGGCGTGTGCTATTCCGGCGACATGCGCTACGACGAGGAGTGGTTTGAGGAACTGGTCACCCGTGGCGTGCTTTCGGAGCAGCGGCGCCTGGAGCTGGTGCGCTTCGCCGAAGGCGCGAGTGTGCTGGTGCAGGACGTTGGGGGCGGCACGGTCCACAGTACGCTCTCGCCGCGCCTGTTGCAGGCGCTGACCGCCAAGAGCCAGCGCCTGGTGCTGGCTCACACCAGCACCCACACCTTACCTGAGACCAGTTCTGAGGTGGCCGCGCGCATCGAGTTTGCCGCCAGCGGTTCGGTGGTGGGGTTGGGGGCGCCGCTGCCTGACGAAGCGCAGACCGAGCTGGTTGAGACGATTGCCGCCTGTCCGCTCTTCGCCCGCCTGTCGACGAGCGAGCGGCTCGTCCTGGCCCGGCAGATTGAGGTGGTGCGCTTCGCCGATCAGGAGGTAATCTTTCGTGAGGGCGAACCCTCAGACGGGTGCGCCTACATCGTCCATTCAGGCGTCGTCAGTGTCAGCGTTGGCGCAGCGCCAGTACGGGTACTGGGGCGCGGCAGCAGCATCGGCGAGCGTGGGGCGCTCCTGGGTGATGCGCGCACCAGCACCTCGACGGCACGGGGCCACGTAAGCCTGTTGCGGCTGCGGCCCGACGTATTCGGCCCGGCGGCCGAACAGCTGGGGCTGGCCGCGGCCTGCGCCCGCGCCGAATGGCTGGCCGCAACGCCGGTACTGGGCGAGTTGCCCTGGGCCAATCTCCTTGACCTGGCGCTCGATTTTCAGCCCCGGTCGCTGGCCAGCGGGGAGCGCCTGTTTTCCAGTGGCGAGCCGGGCTACGAGGGTTATTTGCTCGTTGAAGGCGCCCTGCAGTTCTCGAGTGCCGATGGTTCGGTGGTTGAAGAACTCCATCAGCCTGGACGCCTCTTTGGCTACCAGGCGGCGCTCTATGGCTCATTGCACATCCTGAACGCCCACGCCGCTGCGCCGACCATCGTCTGGGCGTTACCGGCACCGGCGATCGAGCGGTTGAACCTTCTGTACCCCCAGTTGCTTATGCATCTGCGAGTGCTCGATCCGCTGCCTGCCCCCTCTGACGCCAGCGTCACGGGCCGTGCTCATCAGACACTCACACGACTCCCTAATACCCCATGGAAATGAATACAGGTTGCTCCGCGAGAGTCGCGCCATCAGAAACCTGCCTGCGGGCCTGGCGCGCACCACGTGTTCCTGATGTGAAACTATGGGGAAACCGGGTTTCCCGATGCCCCTGCCTGTGGGAGCATAACCTCGGGTTCACGAACGCGCCGTCGGCTCCCTCCACCTCTAGCGTGCCGCCTTGAAGACGTACACCTCCACGGCCATAGGTTCCAACGACCCTTGCAGCCGGCCAGCGTTAAACGCCATCTTCCCCGGGCGATGGTCAACGAGTGGCTTCGGTGGCCCCGACACGGGCGCGGCCAGGTTGACGGTCGCTGCAGCAGCGCGATCCGTAGCATTGACGATCATCACGTACACCTCATCGGCGTAGCACCACTGGGCCGCCAGCAGATCAGGCTTACCGGTATGCAACGGGGTATAGACGCCGTCGAGCAACACAGGCGCCAGTCGTCGCACTTCGGGTACCAGATCACGCAGCGCCTGCAACACGGTGGGGTGCTCCTCCAGGCGCCAGTAGCCATCGTTGTAGGCGTAGTAAATGATGCCACGCACATTGTTGACCAGCGCCTGGAACGTCATGTTACGGATCTCAACCGCCGTCGGCTCACGCTGCTCCGGCCAGGCAAAGGCCTGCAGATTGGCGATAATCGGGCGGTTGAACGGCCGTGCCGCAGCCATAGCGGTTGAGAGCGCGTAGTTGACATGCCCGATACGAGCGTGCTCCCAGTAGGTTTTGCCAATGGGATAGGACTGCATCGCCACCGTGTCGGCGCTCTGCATGAACAAATTGATCCGCTGTGGCACGAAACCGCTGATGTAGGTTGGATGCTGGCGATCAGCAGTTTTGACAAGTTGATCGATGCGGGTTACGAGCTCTGGCGTATAGTACTCCCCATCGTCCACATCGTCGGCAATGCCATAGGCCAGCAAGGCCGGGCCATCTTTGACATGCCGGATCGCGCGCACAATCCCCGCATCGTCAAGTTCGTAGGGGTAGATCTCGGCGATCAGGCGCATACCCAGGGCGGCCGCGTCGGACTGGAGTTCGGGATAGTTGATGCGGATGGGGGCGTGCAGGGTGTTGAACCCGCTGGCGGCAATCGAGCGAAGCGTTTCGGGACGGAACTCTTCGCTGTTGTAAGCCGGGTACAGGGCGAAGCCAAAAGGAAAAAAGGGTTGCCCGTCAACCAGCAGTGTGCCGTCGGCGCGGATCCGAACCCCTCGCTCGTTCAGGGCCTCCGATCCGACCGCAGGGGCGCCCGGCGGTGTCACCGCTTGCCCGGTCGGGCGCGCAGGCGTAACGGTGACCGTGGGAGCCAGAACCGGGGTTGGAGAAACGCTGGCGACCGGCGGGTTGGAAGCAGCCGGCGCGCAGGCCAGCAGCAGCATACAGCCGAGCAGCAGCAACATGCTGCGGCGAAGCAGCCAGGAAACCGTGGAGAGAGAACGTTGCATTGTACCGCTGTTCTACAGGGTGCGGCACAGCCGCATGCGTCTGTTGTGTCAATTCTGCGCCGTATCTCAGAGGCAGCGTCGCAATTGCGCACACACGTAATCAACCTGATCCTCGCTCATCACGCCCGAGAAAGGCAGGGCGAGCGAAACATCACCCAGATGCTCAGTGATCGGCAAATCGCCACGCCGGTAGCCAAAGCGGCTCTGGTAGAACGGCTGCAGGTGAATAGGGGTGAAGTAGGGCCGGCTGGGTACCCCGGCTTCCGCCAGCCGGCGCATAACCTCATCACGGCTGGCAGGGGGCTTGATACGCACCACGTACACGAACCAGCTCATGGCAGTCGTATTCGGCACGATAAACGGTCGCTCAAGCAGCTCCAGGTCAGCCAGGCGATCGTTATACCACCGGGCTACCTGTGCCCGCTTCGCCAGCAGTGTGTCGAGGCGCTGCACCTGCACCAGCCCCAACGCGGCGCTCAGTTCATCCAGACGGTAGTTGTAGCCCAGCCGGGTGTGATTGAGCCAGGCATCAAAGACATCGCGACCCTGATTGCGCAGGCTACGGAAGAGGTCGGCCCAGTCCGCGCGATTGGTGACAATCATGCCACCTTCGCCGGTTGTCATTTGCTTGTTGGGATAGAAGGCGAAGACTGCCGCATCGCCGATGGCGCCAGCGGCGCGGCCCTTGTAGGTTGAACCGATCGCCTCGCAGGCGTCTTCGATCACCGCCAGGCTGTGATCGCGGGCCACTGCGAGGATCGGATCCATATCCGCCGGCTGCCCAAAGGCGTGGACTGGCAGGAGCGCCTTCAAGCGCCCCTTCGGCTGCGCATGCTCGCGCAGCGCCGGAGGCAGCCAGCGCCTGGCAGACGCCCCTCCCCGGGCCAGATCCGCAGCGGCTTCAGCCACCAGGTTCGGATCAATATTGCCCGTCGTCAGCTCGACGTCCACAAATACCGGCACGCCGCGCTCGTAGAGAATGCAATTGGCCGAAGCAATAAACGAAAACGAAGGCGTCAGCACCAGATCGCCATCGCTGACTCCCGCAGCGATCACACAGAGGTGCAGGCCACTGGTTCCCGAGTTTACCCCTACCGCCTGTTCGACGCCCACCCGGGCCGCCAGGGCCTGCTCGAAGGCCTTGATCTGTGGCCCAATGCTGAGGACCGGTGTATGGAGCACCCGCGTCACAGCGGCAATCTCGGCATCGGTCAGATCAGGCGAGGACATCGGAATGGACATCGTCGTGGTCATTATGTACTCCGTGATTGCTGAGCGGTGCATCCGGCAACTTCGGTTCTATGCACGCTCAGAGAAGCGGATCTTCAGAACGACGGCTTGCTCCCGAAACCTCCCGGTTACGTCAGCGCACAACCGGCCCCTTCAGGCCGCCTTCAACAGGTCAACCAGTTCCAGGAGGCTGGCGGGGTTGTCGCCGAAGTTTACTCGCCCAATGCGCCGATCGATGGCCCGCATCAGGCCGGTGAGTACCTTCCCCGGCCCCACTTCGACCACCGTGGTGATCCCCGTTTCAACCAGCCGGCGCATCGAGTCGGCCCAGCGTACCTCGCGGGTGAGTTGCTCGCTCAACTCCTGCCGCACCGCCTCCGCCGAGGCGAGCCAGTCGGCGGACACGTTGCCGAGCACCGGGATTGCCGGCTCCTCGATCGGCGTCGCCGCCAGAACCTCCAGAAAGCTCCCCAGCGCAGGCTGCATGAGCGGCGTATGCGGGGCCACGCTCACCTTCAGCGGTGTCGGTGGAAGCGCGCCCGGCTGCTCCTGCACCAGCGCAGCGAATACTTCAAGGGCGCGCCGGTCGCCGGCAACCACAATCTGACCGGGACAATTATCGTTGGCAATGGTAATCACCGCATCGGTGACCTGCGCCGCCCGGGCGCAGAGCTGGCTCACTGTCGCGCGAGACTGGCCAAGCACCGCCATCATGCCACCGGGGGCCAGCTCGCCGGCCGCCTTCATGGCCAGCCCCCGCGCGCGCACCAGGCGCAGCGCATCGGCAAATTGGAGCGCTCCTGCGGCCACCAGAGCCGCGTACAGTCCCAGGCTGTGGCCGGCCACTGCCGCCGGGGGTGTCGCTGTGGCTTCACGCAAGGTCTTCCACGCGGCAACGCTCGCCACGAAGATCGCCGGCTGGGCATTCGCCGTGTCATTCAACTCCAATTCAGGCCCGTTGAAGCAGAGCGCTGATAGTTCAAGGTTGAGGATTGCGTCGGCCTCGGCAAAGACCGCCGCCGCTACAGGCGCCGCCGCGGCCAGGGCCTTGCCCATCCCCACAAATTGTGAACCCTGACCAGGAAAAAGGACTGCATACGTTGCCATGGCCTCTTTGCGCTCCTTTCGGTGAACTTCTACCTCTGCACAGGTTGTCTCGCAAAAACCGGCTTTGCCGGAATGCCGACCACAGTGGTATCTGCCGGAACGGGACGGGTAACAACTGCATTGGCGCCGATCGTCACATTGTCGCCGATTGTAATATCACCGAGTATCGCTGCCCTCACGCCGATAGAAACATTATCGCCAATGCGCGGGGCGCCTGTGTTCGAAATACCAATAACTGAAACCCCAATGGTCACGCCTTGTAGCAGGGTAGCATTACTGCCAATGATCGCCCGGTAGTGAATAACCGTTGGACCGAAGTGGAGCACTTGCAGCCCTGGCCCGACCGTGGTCTGCGGCAGCAGTTCCAGTCCAGAGTACATGCGTACCAGTGGGTACAACGCCAGGTAACACAGAAATACCGGCAACACGAGCGGGTTGCGCCGGTTCAGCCACAGCCAGTGCCCAATGCGGTAGTAAAGGATGCCCGCCAGTGAGGGGTGTAAATAGACGGACCGCAGCAAGACCACCGGGAGCGGGGCATCGCGGGAGTAGCGGCGCAAGTCTTGCCGCATAGCTTCAACGGTCCAGGCCAGGGTCCTGCGGGATTGAGAACGTACTGGATTCACAAGTTGCTCCCCCAGGCAAGATTCAAAAGCGAGCGTTTGAACTTTGCAGTCTCGCTCCACATCCCCAACGCTCTACACTTCCACACAACCGGCTTGTAGAGCTGTGGAGGTGTGGAGATGGCCGGATTGTCAAGCGGGCCTGAACCACACCTCACGATGTCAGGCCAGGGCACGCTTGAAACC
>JBDNDG010000132.1:0-10909 GCA_046719255.1 Chloroflexaceae bacterium | reverse complement strand
CAGAGCTTCGACCCCTACGATCTCTTCAATCCGGGCAAGGTCTTTCCTAAGGGACGGGGTTGCGGGGAGCTGGCCGCCCTGCGCAAGGCGGGTGTGGCATGGAGCGAGTTGAAGACGCGGTAGGTGCATCTATGCTTCCAGCAGCACTGACGCGCCAGTTGGTCGAGATTGTCGGCCCCGAGCGCATCTCTGAAGAAACGGCGCCATTCGCCGTGCACGGTCGCTCCCCGGCGCTGGTGATCAGCCCGTCCTCGGTGGAACAGGTGGCCGGCGTCGTCGCGGCCTGCCACGCGGCGCGCGTTCCACTGGCGCCCTGGGGTGGCGGCACCCGCCAGCGTTGGGGCCGGCCCATCGCCGCCGAAACCTTTGTTGTCCTCCGCACGAGCGGGTTGCAGGCCATTCTCATGTACGAGCCTGACGATCTTACCATCTCGGTCGAGGCGGGAATGACCTTCGCGGCCCTGGATGCGGCCCTCGCCGCGCATAACCAGATGTTACCGCTGGACCCGCCTCGGCCAACCCGGAGCACTATCGGCGGTCTGCTGGCCTCCGGCGCAGATGGCCCGCGGCGCCTGGCCTACGGCACCAGCCGCGATGTGCTGATCGGCATCCGCGTGGTGGAGGCGACGGGCCGGATAAGCAAGGCCGGCGGTATGGTGGTGAAGAACGTCAGCGGCTTCGATATGATGAAGCTGTACCTGGGCAGCCTGGGCACGCTGGCGATCATCGTCTCGGCCAACTTCAAGCTGATGCCCCGGCCACGGGCCGCGGCGAGCCTGAGCTGTTTTTTCGAGCAGCCCGAGCGGGCCTTCAGGCTGATCACCGCCCTGAGCGCAAGCCAGCTCATTCCGGCTGCGGTGGAGTACCGTGAGGACGGGACCATCGCGAGCATCGAGGTGCGTATCGAGGGTCTGCCCGCTGCGGTCGAACGGCACGTGCGCGATGTGCGCCGCCTGGCCGAAGAAGCCGGCGCCAGCAGCGTCTCCGTCTCTGCCGAAGGTCCGGCCGCGGTAGAACAACGCTGGGCAGGCTTCAATGACGCGCCTCAGACGGTCGATCTGGCCGCCGATGAGCTGGTGGCGCGGCTGAGTTGCCTCCCCGGCGCCCTGGAAGCGGCCCTGGGCGAGGCGCGGGCCCGGGCTGCGCAGGAAGGGTTGCTGCTGCGCATCCAGGCCCGGGCCCTCAGCGGGGTGGCCTACCTGCGCCTGCGAGGCAGCGACGAGCATCTGCGCGCCTGGCATGCGACCCTGCTGGCGCGCTGGCCGCAGCTCGTGGTCATCGGTGCGCAGCCCACCCTGGCTGCCGAGTTGCCGGTCTGGGGCGCAGGCATCTCCAATCTGGATCTGATGCGGCGGATCAAGCAGGAGTTTGATCCGGATAACCTGCTGAATCCGGGGCGGTATGTAGTGTAGATCGTGTTGATAGACGGTCAAACAAAGTGGCCGTCCCCGCCCCGCTGCGGGCGGGAGGACTGCTCCTCCCTCTAACGTGAACAGATGGGGAAACCGGGTTTCCCCAGGCCCCTCCAGCCGCATGCGTCTAACGGGTTCAGGGGCAGAGGCTCACGCGCCGCACCGGCTTATACCATTCCAGATGGTAGATTTCGGATTGCAGATTGCCGCAGTGGCGTTGCAATGCGCGCTGGTGGGCATGCGGATACGGCCTGTTCAATGCCAATTGGTATTAGTTGAAAAGGTGGAGACGCGCCAGCGATGTTGCAGTCAACCCTGGTCGCCGAACTGATCCGCGTCGTGGGGGCGCGCGCGGTGGTGCATGACCCGGATGCCCTGCGCACCTACGACGTTGACGCGAGTATGATCGTTACCCACGCGCCGGATGTCGTGGTGTTGCCCGGTACGCCCGAGGAGGCCGCCGCGGTGGTGCGGCTGGCCGTGAGCGCCGGGCTGCCCGTGGTCGCCCGTGGAGCCGGCACAGGCGTCGCGGGCGGCGCCATCCCCCTGCGCGGGGGCATGCTCCTGAGCACGGCGCGTATGGAACGCATCGAGGCGGTTGAGCCGCGCTCGCGCCGCGCCCTGGTGGGCGCCGGGGTGGTGAATGCCGAGTTAAACGCCCGCCTGGCGCCCCTGGGGCTGCAATTCGCCCCCGACCCCTCCTCGCAGAAGGCCAGCACCATCGGCGGGAACCTGGCCACCAACGCTGGCGGCCCCCATTGCCTGAAGTACGGCGTGACAACCAACCACGTCCTGGCGCTGGAACTGGTGCGCCCCGATGGAACGTTGCTGTGGACCGGCGATGGAACGCCCGATGCCGCCGGCTACGATCTGACCGGCGTAGTGGTGGGGAGTGAAGGGACGTTCGGGGTGATCACGCGGGCCCTGGTGCGCCTCACGCCGCTGCCCGAGGCCAACCGGGTGGTGCTGGCGCTCTTCCCCAACGTGATCGCCGCTTCGACCGCGGTGAGCCAGATTATTGCCGCCGGGTCTCTGCCCACTTCGCTGGAGGTGATGGACCACAACGGTATTCGCGCCGTCAACCGGGCCTACGGGCTGGGCCTGCCCGAGGCCGGGGGCACGACCCTGCTGATCATCGAGGTGGACGGCGTTACCGAAGGCCTGGACGAGACCCTCGAGGAGATCCTGGAGCTGTGCCGGGCGCAGGGCGCCTTTGACCTGCGTCCGGCACGCACCCCCGCTGAGCAGGCTCGCGTCTGGGCGGCGCGCAAGGCGGTAGCCGGGGCGATCGGGCGACTGGCGCCTGCCTACCTGCTGGTAGATACGGTGGTGCCCCGCACGCGCCTGCCGCTGATGATGGAGCAAATCGAGCACCTGCGGCGCGAGTGGGGTATGGAGGTCTGCAACGTTTTCCACGCTGGCGATGGCAATCTGCACCCTATGGTGCTCTACGACCCCCGCGACCCTGATCAGCGCGAGCGTGCCCACGCCCTCGCCGCGGCCGTGCTGAGGCTGAGCATCGAGCAGGGCGGGGTGATCAGCGGCGAGCACGGCATCGGGGTGGAGAAGCAGGAGTACCTGCCGCTGCTGCTCGATCCGCACGAGCTGCAACTCCACGCCGCCGTGTACACCTGTTTCAACCCGGAGGATTGCTTCAACCCTGGCAAGATCTTCCCGGCAGCCCTGCGCCCGCGCGACCTGGCCGCGCAGCGCCGGGCGCGCATGGGCAGCACAGCCGGACACGGGCCGGCGCGCGTGGCATCGTCCGCTTCCGGGCTGGAGCGCAACGGAGCAAGTGCGGGCCGAAGTGCAGGCACAGCGCCAGGGGGCCGACCGGGCGCCGGAGGGACCAGCGCGAACGGGATTGACGCTGTGGCGCTGGCCGGGATCGTCGGAAGCGGATACGTGAGCACAGACGGCGCCGGGCTCGCCGTCAGCCCCGGTAGCATCGAGGAACTCGCGCGGGTGGTGGCCCTCTGCCACCGCGCTGGCGTGCCTGTGCGACCGTGCAGCGACGTATCGCGTCACGATGGCGCGTTCTCCACGGCGCGCCCTCTGCGCATCGTCACCCGGCGCATGAACGGGGTGCTGGTCTACGAACCCGACGACCTGACGATCGGCGTTGAGGCGGGGATGAGCCTGGCAGAACTTCAGGCGCTCCTGGCTGCCAACGGCCAGATGCTGCCCCTCGACCTGCACCGGCCCGAGGCAACTACCCTGGGCGCGCTGGTCGCCACTGGCGCCGATGGACCGCGTCGCCCGGGCTACGGCATCCTGCGCGACTGGGTGCTGGGCCTGACCATCGTCGAGGCCGATGGGGCTGTGTCGCGCCTGGGGGCGCAGGTGGTCAAGAATGTGAGTGGCTTCGACCTGGTCAAGCTGCTGGTAGGCAGCCACGGCACGCTGGGGGTGATCGCGGCGGTGCGCCTGCGGGTCTTTCCGCGGCCACGCGCCACCGCCACGCTGGCCGCTGTCTTCGCCCGGCGTGAGCAGGCCCTGGCCTGCCTGGACGCGGTGGCGAACTCGCGGCTACAGCCCACCGCCGCAGAGCTGGTCGCCGGGCCGCCAGAGCCGGGTTTGCCGCTGGAGTTCCCGCCTGGCGGTGGGCTGCTGGCCCTGCGGGCCGAGGGCCACCCGGCGGCAGTGGCGCGGCATATGCGCGCCTTGCGCGGCCTGGCCGCCGGGGCCGGCGCCCTGAGGGTGGAGGAACTGAGCGGAGCCGGCGAAGGCTCCCTGTGGGTGGAACTGGCGCGCCGGGCCGCCCCCCCGGAGGCGCCTGGCGCGAGCCTGGTGCGCCTGTGCGCGGCGCCGGCTGACCTGGGAGCGGCCCTGGACACGGCGAGCGCCGAGGCGCTGGCGCGCGGGCTGAGCCTCAGCTTGTGCGCCCGCGGCCTGAGTGGGGTAGCCTACCTGCAGGTCGCAGGGCCAGAGGATCGGCGCCTCGACTTCCACGCGGCCCTGGTGCAGCGCCTGCGCCACGCCCATCTGCTCGACCCGGCCCTGGCCGGGCGTGCGACGCACCCCTGGGGCGCGCTGCCGCCCGCCCTGGCGCTGATGCGCGCGCTCAAAACCGAACTGGATCCCTTCGACCGCATGAATCCCGGAGCACTGTTCTGGCGGGATGGATCGCCCGCGTCCCTGTCAGCCTGAACTTACCGGTGGGGAAACACCCGCCCTGGATGGAGACCTGGTATGACTCTGACCACCCCTGATCGCGAGACGGTAAACATTCCTCTGGTGCCCTTCAGCGCCAGGGATCGTCCCAGTTCCGACATTATCAACACCTGCGTCCACTGCGGCCTGTGCCTGTCTTCGTGCCCGACCTACCGCGAAACGGGGTTGGAGATGTCCTCGCCGCGCGGGCGAATCTACCTGATGAAAGCGGTGGATGAAGGGCGCATCGGCCTGGAGAGCGAAGTCTTTCAGGAGCAGATGAGCCAGTGCCTCAACTGCCGCGCCTGCGAAGCGGTCTGCCCCTCAGGGGTGCAGTACGGCGCGATCCTGGAGGCGAGCCGGGCGCAGATCGAGCAGGCGCGGGAGCGAGGGGCCTGCGACGCCACGGCGCCCGGGGCGCTGCCCCCGCGCCCGCTGTGGCAACGGGCGCTGCGCGGGGTGGTCTTTGGCGCCCTGTTCAAAGAGATGGGCCTGTTTCGCGCCTTCTCGGCTGCAATGGGGCTCTACCAGCGCAGCGGCGCGCAGTGGATCGCCCGCAAGAGCGGGCTGCTGAGGTTGATTGGTATGGCCGATGCGGAACGGATGCTGCCGCCGATCAACCCGCACTTCACCGTGCCCAGGGGGCAGATCTACCCCGCCGAGGGCGAACGCCGCTACAGCGTGGCCGTCCTCACCGGCTGTATCATGAGCACCGCCTTTGCCGGCGTTCACGAAGCTACCATTCGCGTGCTGCAGAAGAACGGCTGCGAAGTGATTCTGCCACCCGATCAGGGCTGTTGCGGGGCGTTGCACACCCATGGCGGCGACCTCGACGGGGGCCGCGAACTGGCCCGACACAACATCGCCGCCTTTGAAGGGCTGGGCGTGGACGCGATCGTGATCAACGCCGCCGGTTGCGGGAGTACCCTCAAAGAGTACGGTCACCTGCTCCACGACGATCCGCTGTGGCACGAGCGGGCGGCGGCCTTCAGCCGCAAGGTGAAGGACCTGCACGAATTCCTGGCCGGCATCGAGTTCAACCGTGCCGACCTGGGCCGCCTCGAGGTGCAGGTGACCTACCAGGAACCCTGTCACCTGGCCCACGCCCAGCGCATCACCGTACAGCCGCGGACCCTGCTCACGGCCATTCCAGGGTTGCAGTTGCGCGAAATGCACGAGAGTGCCCTCTGCTGTGGATCGGCGGGCGTCTACAACCTGACTCAGCCCGAGATGGCCGCGCGGCTTGGCGCGCGCAAGGTGGACAACGCCCTGGCTACCGGCGCGCAGGTCATCGCCACGGCCAACCCTGGCTGCGCCCTGCAACTGGCCGGCGAACTGCGGCGGCGGGGCGAGGACGTGCAGGTGCGCTACATTGTCGAGTTGCTCGATGAGAGTTACCGGCGTGGCAGAAAGGGTTGAGGTGAACTTCGGGGAAACCGGGTTTCCCCATCCCTGACGGGAGGGGTTGGTTTCCGGGAGGGCTACGCTATCAAAGGGGTTCACCTGCGCTGGGATGGGCTTCCTGGTGCGGCAAGACGCCACTGCGCCAACGCATAGGAAACGAAGAAACGCATGCGAACGGTGTGCTTGACTTCCAGGGAGGCGTGCCACCCCGGCAGCCGCGCGAGCACCGTGATCCGCGCATGCCGTGAACGCGATGGTCTCGTGATACCCTTCGAAGGGCGCAGCCCTCCCAGGAGAACAGAAATGCCTTCGGGCGTTGTGCGCCCCGCGACTGGCGCCTGACGGGCCAGTCCCTGCCTCAACACGATTTGCGGATCACTAGTGGACATCTAACATCTTTCTAACATTGTCGTGGTAGATTTGCGGCCAGGTCACGACGCATGACACCGACCATCAAGCGTGGGGAGACATCCATGACTACGGACAAGGCTACGGCGAACCAGGCCGAGTCACTTACCTTCAAAGCCGAAGTGCAGCAAGTGCTGCACATCCTGGCGCACTCGCTGTACACTGATCGTGAGATTTTCCTGCGCGAGCTAATCTCGAACGCCTCTGATGCGCTGAACCGCGTGCAGTTTGAAATGCTGACCAACCGCGACGTGCGCGACCCGGACGCGGAACTGGGGATCTGGATCGAGGCCGATCCGGACCAGGGTACCCTGACCGTGCGCGACACGGGCATCGGCATGACCCGCGAGGAACTGATCGAGCATCTGGGCACGATCGCCCAGTCGAGCGCGCGGGCCTTTGTCGAGCGCACCCGTGAGGCCAGTAAAGCCACCGCCAGCGAGATCATTGGCCAGTTTGGAGTTGGTTTCTACTCCGTATTCATGGTTGCTGACAGGGTCACCGTCGTCTCGCGCTCCTACCGCCCGGAGGCCGAGGCGGCCGTATGGGAGAGCGACGGCAGCGAGCACTACACCGTTGGCCCGGCCGAGCGCGAAGGTCGCGGCACCACGATCACCGTGCATCTGAAAGACGATGCGAAAGAGTTTGCCCAGAGCTGGCGGATTGAGCAGATCATCAAACGTCACTCCGACTTCGTGGCCTTTCCGATCTACATGGGCGAGCGGCAGATCAACCAGCAAAAGGCCCTCTGGCGCCGGGCGCCGCGCGAGGTGGAGGCGGAGCAGTACCGGAACCTGTACCGGCAGTTGACCCTTGACACGGAAGAGCCGCTGCTGCAGATCCACCTCTCGACCGATGCGCCGGTGGATCTGCACAGCATTCTGTTCATTCCCGCCAAACGCGAGCGCGGGCTGTTTGAGCGGCGCATCGAGGGCAAGATCAAGCTCTACTCGCGCAAGGTGCTGATTATGGAAGAGGCCAGAGACCTGTTGCCGGCCTACTTCCGCTTCGTCGAAGGAGTGGTAGACAGCGAGGACCTGCCGCTGAACGTCTCGCGCGAGAGCGTGCAGAGCGCCCCGGTGCTGCAACGGATCCGCAAAACCCTCACCGGGCGCCTGCACCGTGAACTCAACGATCTGGCCGACAGCGATCCGCAGAAGTTTGCCCGCTTCTGGCAGGAGTTCGGCGTCTTCATCAAAGAAGGCGTGGCGATGGACTACGAGAACCGCAGCGAGTTGCTCAAACTGCTGCGCTTCCATACCACCCGCGGCGGCGACGAACTGGTGACCCTGGGGCAGTACAAGAGCCGGATCGTTGATGGGCAACGCGAAATCTACTACCTGATGGCCTCGAGCCTCGACGCGGCGCGCACCAGCCCGCATCTCGACCCCTTTACCGCCCGCGGCATCGAGGTGCTGCTGCTGCACGACCTGGTGGACGGGCTGATGCTGTCGGGGCTGCGTGAGTACGAGGGACTACGGCTGCGCAACGTTGACGAAGCCGATCTTGACCTGCCCGGCGTGGTCGAGGCGGCGCCCCCGCAGATCGACGACCAGCAGTTTACGCGCCTGGCCGAGCGGGCAGCCGCGGTGCTGGGCGAACGGATCAAGGAGGTGCGAGCCTCAAAGGTGCTCCGCGACAGCCCGGCGCGCCTGGTGAGCGACGAAGAGGGCCTGGGGCGCCAGATGCAGCGCATCCAGCAGGTACTGGGGCAGGAGGTCGAGCAGCGTCCGCGCATTCTGGAACTGAACCCCGCGCATGGGCTGATCGCCGCCCTGGCCCGACGGCTCGAGGCGAATCCGGAGGATCCGGTGGTGACGGCGGCCCTGGAGCAGCTCTACGACAACACGCTGCTGCTGGAGGGGTTGCACCAGAACCCGGCTGCTATGGTACCCCGCCTGTTGACGCTGCTCGAGGCCGCGGCGCGGAAAGAGTGAGGACGCTCGCCAGGCGCCACGGCAGGTGCGGGTTCACCCTGCTGCCGGAAGCGCGGGCAGCCTGCCTTCGAACGCTGACGCGGGCGGGATACCAGTTTCACGTGAAACGGTCCTCAAGGATCGCTGCATCAAAGCCCACCTGGATGCCCCGGGCAACAATCTGCAATCCGAAATCTACAATCTGAAACTGGTAGATGCCTGCACTCCCGGGCGCGCGTGGTTACTCCGGCGCTGAACACGCGCGCCGCTGGTCAGGGGCGACTGCAACGTCGGAAAGCGAACCCATCCTGAGCAGGCCAGAGCCTGTCCTGAATGTCGCGACGGGCGAAGCACAGACCGCAGCGAAGGGGCGTGCGCACCCTTCGCTGCGCGCTCCTCAGGGCGCGACAACCAGGACCTTACGCTCGCCCCGCGCCGCGTGCTGCCCCTGCTGACAAGCGGCCCGACTCATGGTACAATCTACCCCGGCGTGCACGCTGTGCACGCCACTGCTTTAGCTTCGCGCTTTAGCACTCTCTTGCAGAGAGTGCTAAGAACTTATCCCAAAGCCGGGTAGACGGCCTGGCGGCTGCGCCGCAGCGCAGGAAGACGCAACCGGGGTTTCCTGAGGGGCGCAGCCCTCCCAACCCCTCCGGCAGGGACGTGGAGAATCCGGGTTTCGTCGCCACCCTCCTTCAGGTTTTGAGATGGTCTCGAAACAGCGGCCAGGAGCAATGCAGCGATACGTAACCTAACCTTCAGTAGTGAGGATGCGCAGCTATGTCGGCAGGGCTGACTGAGCGGCGGCAAGCCATTCTCAAGTTGGTGATACAGGAGTTCGTCGAGACGGCCTGCCCCGTTGCCTCGGAAACGCTGGTACGCAAATATCGGCTGAACGTCTCGCCGGCGACGGTGCGCAACGAACTGGCAGCGCTTGAGGAGTCAGGCTACCTGACCCATTTGCACACATCGGCGGGGCGGGTGCCAACCGACGCTGGCTATCGCTTCTTCGTGGAGAACCTGATGGAGCGCACCGCCCTCCCCCTGGCGGAGCAGCGCACGATCCGGCATCAGTTCTACCAGGTGCGCGGGGAACTCGACCAGTGGATCCAGCTGGCCGGGGCGGTGCTTGCGCGCACCACCCAGAATGCCTCGCTCGTCACACCGCCGCGCTCGGCAGAACCGCTGCGCTTCCGCAGTCTGGAGTTGATCGCCATCCACGATACCATGGCCCTGGCGGTGCTGGTGTTCCACGGCGGTATCGTCAAACAACAGACAGTTACGCTGGACGCGGCTCGGAGCGCGGAGGACCTACGCCGCAGCGCGGCGCGTCTGAGCGATTACCTGGCCGATCAGACCTTGAGCGGTATCGAGGAGACCCTGGCGCGCCCACCGGAGCAGCAGGCACTGATGCTCAGCGACTTCGAGCGCGGCCTGGTTGAGATACTCGTGCGGGCCATGCAGACCTTTGAGGAGCAGTCGCGGGAACAGATTCACTCGGACGGCCTGATCGAAATGCTGAGCCAGCCGGAGTTCATCCCCGCCCTGGTGCGCGAAGATGCTGAGCGGGCGGTGGAGCGGTTGCGCCGGGCGCTGGAGATCCTCAAGAGCGGGCGAGGCCTGGGGACGCTGATCCCCCAGGTGCTCGCATCGGACGGGGTGCAGGTGATTATCGGCGGTGAAAACAGCGCCGATGAGATGCGCGAATACAGCGTCGTGCTGGCGCGCTATGGGGTGGAGAATGCCATTGCCGGGGTGCTCGGGGTGATCGGGCCGACGCGCATGGCTTACCCGCGTTCAATCTCGACGGTGCGCTACATTTCGTCGTTGATGAGTGACTTGCTCGCCGAACTGTACAACGCGGAAAGCCGCATTTCGGAAGGCGAGGCGCTGGAAGAGTAGGCCATCCGGGCGTGGGCGCAGGCCATCACCCGACGCTCCCCGCAGCCTGGAGCAGGCGCCCTGGCCTACCCCGGCTGACTGGCGCTCCGGCCCCGCCGTGGTGATAGACAAAGAGGAGAGCGATGAGCGACGAACAAAACCTCGCTGCGAACGACGCGGCAACCGCCGCCGATACCGCCCCTGCCGCCGAGGCGACCGGGGCGACGCACGACGAATTGCAGACCAGGCTGGCCGAGGCTGAGGCGCAGGCCGCCGAGTATAAAGATCAGTGGCTGCGCGCCGCTGCCGATTATAAGAACTTCAAGCGCCGGGTCGAGATCGAACGCGCCGAACTGATCCGCAGCGCCAGTTCGGCCCTGTTGCTGAAACTGCTGCCGGTGATGGATGACTTCGAGCGCGCCATCGCCAACATCCCCCCAGAGATTGCCGAAACGCCCTGGTGGGGCGGCACCCAGCTGATTGCCCAGAAGTTGCGCACCATCCTCGAGAGTGAAGGCGTGAAACCAATCGAGGCTTTAGGGCAAGACTTCGATCCCAACTTGCATGAAGCGGTGCTCTACGAAGAGGCCGAAGGCCAGGAAGGCAAGGTCATCGCCGAACTGCAGAAGGGTTACCGACTGGGTGATCGCGTGTTGCGCCCAACTCCTGCACCATGCGAATGGCGTCCGCGCCGTTATCCACCTCGCCCACGATTGCCATATCCGGCTCCGCGGC
>JBDNDG010000131.1:0-10984 GCA_046719255.1 Chloroflexaceae bacterium | reverse complement strand
GCCAGCGCCGGAGCAACACGCCAGCGCGTGGCGCATGCTTCGGCCCGACCCCGCCCCGGCCCGACGGCACGCCGGGGTAGCGGGGCGACTGGAGGCGCGGTCACGTAAGGCCGCAGCATGCGCCCGGGGCCAGTGCCGGGGCAACACGCCAGCGCGTGGCGCATGCTTCGGCCCGACCCCGCCCCGGCCCGACGGCACGCCGGGGTAGCGGCCTGACCCCGCGCTGGGGTAACAGTCCTGTTCGCAGCGCCACAGCGTTGCGTGAGGAAACAGCCGGGCGTGGGTGGCGAACAGACGCCGGAGTGGCGAAATGGCAAACGCTGCGGTCTTAAAAACCGCTGGGGGTAACCCCTTACGGGTTCGAGTCCCGTCTCCGGCACCAGCATTGGGATGCGGTAAAACGCCACTGGCTCGATCGCTGAGATCGGGCCAGTGGCGTTTCATGTAGCCAATCATGTAGCCAAAGTCGGAGCGTCCGTAGCCGTCCACGGCTGTGTGTAGCCATACGCCGTGAGTCGGAGCATGAGTCGCTCGGAAATCCCTTATACCAATTACTCTCGCCGTCACCGCATTATCGCCGGACGCAGATAGGCTCTTTTAGCTCGTCAGGAAGCCGTAAAGCCTGGTGCCGCCACAGGAAGTGACCTCGCTAATGCGGTGCTGAGCAAGGTGTTTGGTATTACAGATTAGGGCGTCCTCGGGGTGCCCCAATGCCGAGACTTGCCACACCCCGTAGCCCGCACATCCGAGCGGTTCGCCGCGATACTCCAACCATCGACCCCAGGCTGACACACCAGGAGGTTGGAGATGAACGGCAACCGCAGCCCCCGCGATTTCCGAGCAACACTGGCCCTCGCCGCCTTCGTCCTGTTCGCCTTCGTGCTCCTCGCCGCGCTGCTCGCCCCGGGCGCCATCCCGCTGCTGCCGGTGCTGCCCGCGCTGATCGAGCTGCTGCGCATCTCGCTGAAGGCACTGGAAGGGGGCTGAGGGGAGGAGGTGGGCGAGGCGTCAGGCTTCGGGCGCCTCGCCCATCTCTTCGAGCCGGCGCAGCTCCTCGCGGGCCTCGGTGAGTTCTCGACGTAGGCCAAGGCGCTCGAATAGATCGATCGCTTCAGTAAGAGCGTTACGGGCGGCTAA
Source organism: Chloroflexaceae bacterium (assembly GCA_046719255.1). GTDB lineage: Bacteria > Chloroflexota > Chloroflexia > Chloroflexales > Chloroflexaceae > JACAEO01. The sequence continues at coordinate 9,847 of JBDNDG010000131.1, read as the reverse complement.
ACCTTGATCCGTTGAAATCAGATATAGCAGTCCTAATTCATTCGTAAATCGCCGTAGGTTTGAAGCTTACCAAAACAAGAGTTTACGCTTCCCAGCCAGGAGTTCCTCACGATGCGCCGCTACGTAGGCCTTCAACTCCTCTCGCTTTGCGGCGATTTGTACATCGTTTTTTTGGGACTCTGGGCCTGCGTTTTCTTCCAACTCAAGCCAGCCGCCTTGAGCAAGTCGTAGTAGCTTTGGAGCGACTGATACTCCACTTCATAGGTGGTCTTCAGATGCTGCTGCAACAGAGGGACATTCCACTGTTTCTGGTCTTTCAGCCAGGCGATCACTGCTGTACGCTCCTCTGCACTCAGGAAGCCTTCGGAACCGATATAGCCGATGCGGAAGCCTTCCACCCCATGTTCTTGGTAGATCCGCTTCCACTTGCTGATGAAGGCGGGCGAAACCTCCAAAAGCTTTCCGATCTCGGCATAGGGCAAATCGGTCATGCTGAACTTCACCGCCAGCGCACGCTTGTACTCCCGTGCATCCTGGGTGTCCCGGAGAAACTGGCTGATATCCTCGTTCACCAGCTGCCGCTCCTACTCAACCTTTCGCTCGTACCGGAATGCTATCACACGCCCCGCCTGTTCACAACCCAGGTGGGACTGCTATCTTCACGCCCTCTGCCAGAGCCAAGATGAACGGCTGAGTTTGGAGTGTAACACGGGGTTAACGTATTTATGCTATAATCTAGCGGTACTCGCCTATCACTGGGTGTTTTTGATGACTGCAATCACCCATTTCGCCCTTCAAGATTTCCCCTGGCTAGACAGCATTGCGATGGTCAAGGCCAGCGAGCAGTTCGACAGCTACGAGGCGTTTCACCGCTACGTTAACGATAATCTTCGGCACAACTCTGCTGAGACCCGCCGCCGCTACGCCCAGCTGCTCCAGCGCCGCTTCTTCCCCGACCGCTCTCTCGATAGCCTTGTCCCAGTGGTGTGGCGTCAGTACCACGACCAGCAATTGCTCGAAGACTGCATGCGCGTCACCGCCCTAGAGGGTGAACCTACGGTTGCAGCTTTTATTGTCGAGAACATCCTGCCCCTCGCCCCAGGCGCCCCGCTTCTCCACGAGGCCGCGCGCGAGTTCATCGAGCGCTCGCTGGGTGAATACAAGCCGAAATCCCACGAGCGGCTGCTCCGAACGTGCCGGCTCTTGGGGTTTCTGAGCCGCGACCGTGAAGGTCATGTCGCAGCGCTGCTTCGCCCCTCGCCCGATGCGCTTCTCATTTTGCTTCATGACCGCCTCGCACCGGCGCCGCGAATTGTGCGCCTTCAAGAGCTCCTCGCCTCACCCTGGTGGCGTTACCTTGGCCTGCGTGATCCTGATGAGGTGTGAGCTGGCCTGCGTCAAGCCGAGGGCGCTGGTTTGGTGGCCAGATTCGCCCGGGTCGATGAGGTGGAGCAGGTGACCACCCGCTACTCCCGGCAGGAGTACCTGAGCCGCCGGCTCCGGCTCCCGGAACAGGCGTGAGAGTACGATGGCTCACCACATTTCTCAACCTTATCACAGATTTCGCCCAGCGGCCCGTTCCGTCACTTCAGACGCGCCACGTCTACCTCTGGCATGGTCCTACCGACCGTCTCCGCGATGCTGTGCCGAGTGATGTACACATGCGCCTCGATCTCAGGAACCTCGCCCTGAGCCTGCCTGGCGCACCAAGTAGTCGTGATCAGGTCGCTCGCTTCCTCCGTCAAGCCTTGAATGAGGAGTTGGCGGCGAAGCTTGACTCACAACGCCAGCAAATTGTGACCGTCACTGGTTGTGACCTGCTTAGCCGGTATGGGCTACCCTTACAGCCATTCTTTCAGGTCGCTTCGGAACGCGTGATGGTTGTGCTGGCGGTTGAGCCACACAGCCTCACGACTTCTCGTGCCAGCCAGCTACCCGACTACGTGATTGTCAGCCCATTAGCCACCTACGAGTACTTGCGCAACGCCGTCGGCGATTCGGCGACGGTCAATGTTGAAGAGGTTGCCCAATGACGCGCCGCCCCCTTCGTGATCTGATCGTGCCAAAGGCTGCGCCTGACTTGACGCCGTCACTGGTGAGGGCTTTTCGCCAGCAGGCCGAGACGATGGTGGAAACTTACATCTTCACCGATACAATCCGCGGCTACTTTGAGCAAACAATCTTCGATGCTGTTGCCCGCGGGCAAGGGCAGGGCTTTTGGGTGCAGGCCGAATATGGCGCTGGCAAGACGCACTTTTTGACTGTGCTGAGTGCTTTGCTCTCTGACACGAGCCAGGCTCTGTGGTCACGCATTCAAGACGAGGACATTCGTCAGGCACACCGCCGTCTCGGCGGCGCTCGCCTCTTCCCGGTGGTGCTCTCTCTTCGCGGTGAAGGTGCCGGCGATGGAACCTTTGAGCGCTCGCTACTCGATGTGCTGCTGGAAGCTGGCTTCCAGCCCGCCCTCGAAGCCGCTGGTCTTGATGGTCAAGTACGCATTACCCCGGCAGATGACATCGTTGCCTGGCTAGAAGAGCAAGCTAGCCCCGCTCTCAGGCAAGATGCCTATACGTTTGTCCAGGGGCGCACCGAAAAGAGTGTCGAGACGTACCGCGAGCTCGAGGGCACGAGCGCCCTCGCCGGCCTGCTCACAGAGTACTTCAAGCAGGCCAATATTCGGCCGAATATTCACGTGAGCGTGAAGGAGCGGCTTGCCCATATTTATCGCCAGCTGACCGACCCCACCGGACCCGCCTACACGGGCTTGCTTGTCGTAATCGACGAGTATGAAGGCTGGTCGAAGGGCCACTCCTCGCCAGAGGAGCAGACCCGCGATGCGGAAATTTTAGAGACGCTGGCTTATCTTCTGCCGCGCGACCTCGGTTTGCAGGTCTACACCGTCGTAGCTTCACAGTCCGATATTCCAACCAAGCTCAGGGGCAGTCAGGGTGGCGACAGATTCATCCCCCTCCCCCTGCTCGTCCAGGTTAACGAGCGGGATTACGACGTGATCATCGCGCGACGTGTGCGGGGCATCGACCCCGAGCGCGTCCCGGAGGTGGAGCAGCTCTACGACAACTATCGCCAGCACTTTGGATTTTGCCCGCAACCTCACGCCCGCCGAGTTTCAGGACACGTTCCCCTTCCAGCCGCGCTGTTTTGAGGCCATTCGCCGCATCACCTCTCGTGACTTGCCGACGGCCCGATCAGGCTTAGTGTTTCTCCACTATTCCTGTCCGGTCGTCTGGTGAGCCGGATGGTAGAGGGCGACCTTTTCTTCCGCGTGGAGGCTTGCCAATGACTTGCCCTTCCTGTGGCGCTGAGCTTTCAGTCGCGAACTCCAGGTTCTGCCCAGCCTGCGGCTCGGCAGTAAGCTCGGTTGCGGTCGAGACGCGGGGTGTGTTAGCGGAGGGACGCACGGAACCTGCTGCCGCCCCTGCGTCGGCCCTGCCGCGCAGCGTCAAGCTCAGCGCTTATCTCTGTCTCGGGCAGGCGGTGCTTCTAGTGGTGTCAATCTGCCTCGCAAGTCAGGTGCTTGGCGCGGTGTTTGAGTCAATGGCAAACAGGGGAACCGTGCCAGCCCGTGGCTTTTTTGCCCTGGCTTCATTGGTGGCAGTAGTCTCGGCGCTCGTCTACTGCGCGGTTCCCTTCTTCGCGCTGCTCTACGCTCTGGCCGGGGCCGGCCTGCTCAAGCGCTGGAGTTGGGCGAGGGGGCTCGCGCTCGGGTTGTCGTTTATGACGGCGGTGATTTCCTTCCCGCTGGGAACCCTTCTGGCCGTACCGGTCATTGTCCTGTTATTCAAGCCCGAAGCGAAAGCAGCCTTCGCCAAAAGCGTGCCGTCGTCTCCAATCCCAGCCGCATCTGGTGAATAGGCCAGGTAGTGCTCACGTCCCTTGCTTCCCTGCTGAGCATCGCTGGAGCCTGCAGGTGTGATCGAAAACTGGTGTCTCCCGGGCTTCTGTTCGTATCATCTGTCGGCAGGTGAAGCGCAGCAGCGTAAGAAGTATCCCACGTCGAAGGAGCGCGCGATGAGTCTTCGGTCACAGTTTAAATGCGGTCGCCAGGTGGTCCTTCGCGCGCTCCTTATGTGGGCTCTATTCCTTGGACTACACGCATGCGGAGCTAACTCCTCGCCCGCCGAACGGATCGTCGGGCGTTGGGAGGGCGGCCTGGGTATTGCGATTGAGTTTTACCCGAATCAAACGTTTATTCAAACCAATCCAAGCGGTCGTCGCTTTGCTGGTACCTATAGCTTGAGTGAGGATGGAAAGACACTCTCCTCAGAAAGTAATGGTACTCCAACAACGTCGCCCATCGTCTTCGAGGGCGACACGCTGCAGATCTTCGGTGCCGAACTGCGCCGCGCAGGTGATCTGAGCATGCCTTCTCGTCCAACAAGCGAGCTGCTGGTCGGCGCGTGGAGCGGCGAAGGGGGTAGCTACGACATCTATCCCGATGGCACTTGGGCCTCATACGTGGGGAGCGATGTGCCAGCAAATGGGGGTCGCTACAGCATAAGTGAGGATGGAGCGTCGATTACCTTTGCATCGCGCCAGTATGGCGAAGACACAAGACCGCTTCTGCTTGTCACGGAAACCACGCTGGTGTTGCAGTCGCCCTTTGTTTTTGATCGGGTCGCCGATGTGCCTACGCGTCCGTTCCCGCCCGGCATGCTCAACAGCGCCGGTGAGGCTGCCCCGGAGCAGATCCAGAATGTGCGTGCCGGCGAGGTACGGGCGATCGGAAGCTACTCAGTGGTATTGCATCAAGCGCGCACGCTCACCTTTAGCGGCGGAATGCTGAGCCAGCTTGAGGGCCCATATTTCGCGGCCGAAGTTTCGGTGCGTAACGACGGCAACAAGCCTATGGGTGGGCCTGAGGCCTGGCGTTATGCTGTGCTCAGCGCCTCTGACGAACGACTCAACGAAGAGGCGCTCGTTTCGTTCGGAGTGGCCGAGGAGTTTTCTGACCAGCTGCCCGGTGATTGTGCCGACAGTATTTATGCGAATGGGCTGCTCCCAGTGACGAGGGGCACACTGCTGCCGGGCGCAGCTATCCGTAGCTGGGTGCTGTTCAAGCAGACGCCGGGCCTTGAGGCGGACGAACTGCAGCTCGAAGTCCAGGTGAGCGAGGCTCAACCGGGCTTCTCGTTCTCGCAGCCGGCGCCTATCGGCAGCATTACCTTCCGCCTCGACGGCTCCACGAGCATGGATCCGCTACCCTGGCAGGCTCCCGTGTCCGATACGGGCGCAATGGCGACAATGGGCGGGGTGACCTTCAGCGAGGCTACGATCAGTTCGCCTAGTGAGGGCATAGCCGGCGACCCCTGCACAACTGAACGTGTCGTCTCGGTGCGTGCTGTCAATACCGGTGCGGCCACAGCAGCTGCTATTCCCCCCGGCGGCATCTTGCTGCTCGACAACCTTGGCCGCATCTACACCACTACCGGGACGATGACGACGCGCTCGATGAGCGGCGAGTACGGGCTTGGCCCACGCGAAGAGAAGGTCGTCGGGTTTCCCTTCCCCCCATCCTTTGGTGTGCGTGATGGCGCTGTCGCACTGATCTTGATCGACGGCGACACATGGCACCAATTGCCGTTGAAATGATCGCAAACACTCTGATCGCCACCCTAGTTTGGAGCCATCAATGACGCACCCAAGCAACTCAGGCGGGCAACCTCCTGCTCCACTGCCGACACCTGACAGCTCCCAAACGCCCGCTCCGCCAGCTTCCACGCCTGCTGGCGCAACCCGGCGATGTCTTAACTGGCTCGTCGCCGCGATTGGTGGCTTCTCGGGTTTGCTGGCAATTATCGGTACCGTCGTAGCTGTGCTCGCGTTCCGTCAGCAACTCGCGGACAGCACATCCTCCGATCAGAGCCAGGCCACCCTGGTTGCAATTATGGATGCGCAGCTCGAGGTGCAGCGCGAGATTGCGACCGTCCAGTCCGAGCCGGTGCAGGTCGGCCCAAGTGCTACATCGCTCGCCGAGCGCCAGTCCCAGCTGTTCGCAACCCAGGAGGCGCTCGTTCAGCTACGCGCACAGGTGGAGGCGACCGCAACAGCAGTGGCCGCACGTCCTGTCGGCGCCTCGGGTGGCGGGGCAACACAAAGCGCACCGGAATTGCCGGCTGAAGTGATCTGCCCCGGCGAGTTGGGTCTTGGGCAAATTGCAACGTGCACCATCGAGGGTGCCGCTGAGGTCGATTCGTACCGACTTACGCTCGCGACCAATGATCTGCTCATCATTCGTGCGATGCGTACTTCAGGAACGTTTGCGCCGCAGGTTGCACTCGCTGATGAGGCAGGAAACATTGTATGCCAGGCGTCTGACAACCGGTTCGTAGTGATTGACCCCTGCGCGATCACGACCTCCGGCACTCACACCCTCACAGTTGTCGATTACCGCTCAACCGCCACGGGTGACTATCGGCTCTTCGTGCAGCGGCTGAACCAGGCGGGGCTCGCCCAGACACTGAGCTTCGGCGTCGGAGGAGTAGGGCAGATCGGCGCCGTCGGCGACCTGGTGAGTTACCAATTTGATGGAGCGGTCAATGATCAGTTGCTGTTGCGGGTGATTAAAGATTCGGGTGCGTTCGCGCCCCTCGTCAGCGTCCACGGCCCGTTCGGGGCACAGGTCTGTGAGGCAAGTGATAAGACACTTGTGAGCATGTCGTGCTCTCTGACTGAGAGTGGTAGCTACTCGCTCTTTATCGATGATTACTACCGGCGTGGCACTGGCACCTACCGCATTCTTATCCAACGACTGAATAGCCCAGGAAGCCCTGCGATAATTACCGTCGGCCGCACAGCAGAGGGGGCACTCGACGGGGTGGGCGAGTTCGACACCTTTACGCTCAATGGCACAGCCGGGGAAACATTCACGCTAACGCTGACGCGAACCAGCGGCGCCTTTGCTCCACGGCTCATCGTGTACGATCCTGCTGGAACAAAGATCTGTGATGGGTCGGATAATGCTTCAGCTGTGCTTGCTAGGTGTGCATTTCGGGTGAACGGTATGCACACATTGATCGTTGATGATTATTATGTGCGGCAAGTGGGTGGCTATTCGCTACGCGCTGACCGTGCGACACCATAGGGCGTTCAATAATTGCCAGCCGCTGTCGGCGAGCAAGCAGAAGCGCTTCCGACTTGGTCTTTTTCCTCGCGAGAGAGCCGTAGAAAGGACGTCACAATGCCTTATCGCTTCCTGTCGCTTCTCCTCGGGCTCGTCATCCTGTTGAGCGGAACCCTGCCCGTGAACGAGGCAACGGCTCAGGCGCAGCCTGGGCAGCGCTGCTTCACCGAGACCGGCTACTGTATCAGCGGGCGCATCCGTCAGTTCTGGGAGCAGAATGGCGGGCTGCCGGTCTTCGGGCTGCCGATCACTCCGCAGCAGGAGGCTGTAGTCGAAGGCGCAGCCATTCAGGTCCAGTGGTTCGAGCGTAACCGCCTGGAGTTACATCCGGAGAACCGAGCGCCCTTCGACGTGTTGCTTGGGCGTCTGGGGGCCGACCGCCTTGCGCAGCAGGGCCGTGACTGGCAAAGCTTCCCCCGCTCCACAGCCAGGTCAGGCTGCCGGTTTTTCCCTGAAACCGGTCACAACGTCTGTGAGCCGATCCTGGCTGCCTGGCGCTCCATGGGCATCGAACTCGACGGCCGCCGTGGAACATCAGAGGCGGAGAGCCTGGCCCTCTTCGGCCTGCCCCTAAGCGACGTACAAACCGAGACTCTCAGTGACGGGCGGCAGTACCGTGTGCAGTGGTTCGAGCGCGCCCGCTTCGAGCTTCACCCGGAGAATAGACCGCCCTTCAACGTCCTGCTTGGCCTGCTGGGAAGCGAGGTCGGCCCGTCAGTGGCGGCGCCTCCTGCCCTGCCGGCCCTGTGTAACGCCGTCACGGTGATCGACCCTGCGTCCCCCGCCGGCCAGGCGATCATCGCCGACTTCCTGGCAACCGGCCCTGTAGACCCGGGGGCGCGTGTTGGGTGGGCGAGCCCAATGGATAGTCTGGAAGGCTGGGTCATCTTCACGGCCGACATCGTCGGATCGGAACGGGGATTCTTTCTGATGCGACCGACGGCAGGCGGGCGGTACGCTTATGTCATCGCCTGGGGTGGGATTGCACAGAGCATAGACGAAGTTCGCGAGTTCTTCCGCAGCCAGGCTCCCGATGTGCCGCCCACGCTTCTCCAATGCTGGCAACCACGGGTACCTTAGAGTCTTGCTTCATGGAGGCCAGTGAGAATGTGCGGGGTTGCTACGGTGTGGCAGCACGCCCTGATGGATGTAGAGCAGGTATTTCTGCCGCTCGCTGAGCTACGAGGTGTAAAGCCAAGATCACGGGCGGTTCTCGCCCATTCATCTGCCCGAACCAAACGCGTGTAGCCACCATGTAGCCAAAGGCGCAAACTGCCCTGGATTTCGGCGGACGGCTACGGAAGCAACTCCGCATTAGAAAGCCAAAAGTGAACAGCTGTGGACGCGGGTGGAACCCGCTTCCCGGAACTTAAAAACCGCTGGGGGTAACCCCTTACGGGTTCGAGTCCCGTCTCCGGCACCATCACCGGGAAGCGTACAACGGCCTCTGTGTTCTCCCGGGCACAGGGGCCGTTCGCTCCTGAGGTGAAACCAGGCCGTGCACGGGACCCCCACACCCTCCCCGCCTGCGGGTTGTTTCCCGGGAGGGCGCAGCCCTCCCAGATCCTCCCGCCGGGCAGGGGTATGGGGAAACCCGGTTTCCCCGATCTTCACATCAGAAGCAGGGGCAGGGAGGGCGTTGATGCTTCAACACCTCACGATCCGAACAACGGCCCGGGAATGCCTGGTGGATATCACCGCCGAGGTGCGAGGCGCCGTCCAGGCAACGGGCATCACAGAGGGTACGGTGCTCCTCTATGTGCCCCACACGACCTGTGGAATCACCATTCAGGAGAACGCTGACCCCGGCGTGCAGCACGATATGCTGCTGGTGCTGCGGCGGATCTACCCCCGCGTTGACCCGGCCTACCGCCACATCGAGGACAACTCGGCCTCGCACCTCCAGGCCAGCACGATGGGCTTCTCGCACTTCGTCTTCGTGAGCAGCGGCCGCCTCGTCCTCGGTCGCTGGCAGGCGATCTACCTGGCCGAGTTCGACGGCCCCCGCACCCGCGAGGTGCTCGTCAAGGTCCTGCGCGACTGATAGCAAATCTGGCATGATTGCGTGCATGGCACGCTACCCGAAAATCACCCTGGCGCCGCACTTGAGCGCGGACGAGCTGAAACAGCGCTACCGCGCCTGCGACGACGCACTGTTCTATGCTACCAAACAGCGTGGCCTGGCACTATAATAGAGCAATGTCCCCTCCACTGCTCGCCACAAAGCTGTACCGCCCGCCGCCCCATCCGAAGGGGGTGCTGCGGCCCCACCTGATTGAACAGCTCAACGCGGGGCTGCACCGCAACCTGACCCTGCTTGCTGCCCCGGCCGGCTTTGGCAAGACAACGCTGCTCAGCCAGTGGCTGGACGGTTGTGCACGCCCGGTCGCCTGGCTGACGCTCGACCCAAGCGATCACGAGCCTGCGCGCTTTCTGGCCTACCTTGTCGCTGCGCTACAAACCGTTGTGCCGGAGTTTGGGGCGGGGCTGCTGGTTGCGCTGCTTGCGCCACAGGCACCAACGCCTGCCGCAGCGGTGACGGACCTGATCAACGCACTCGCTACGCTCGCGCAGCCGGTCGTGCTCGTCCTCGACGACTACCATCTGGTCAATGCAGCGCCGGTTGATGCAGTCCTCGGCCTGTTGCTGGCTCATCAGCCTCCCCAGCTACACCTGGTGATCGCCACCCGCGAGGGGTTATCTGTG
>JBDNDG010000130.1:0-11015 GCA_046719255.1 Chloroflexaceae bacterium | reverse complement strand
ACCTTCTCGATCTTCAGCCTCGCCAACACCCTCCGCTGTTGGGGCGCGGGCGTTCAGACAAGCGTGCCCGATGACCTGGGGCCGGTCAGTCAGGTCAGCACCGGTGGCTCCCACGCCTGCGCCATCACCACCGCTGGCACCCTCCGCTGCTGGGGAGACAACTACTACGGCCAGACAAGCGTGCCCGCTGACCTGGAGCCGGTCAGCCAGGTCAGCGCCGGTTTCTTCCACACCTGCGCCATCACCACCGCTGGCACCCTCCGCTGCTGGGGGGGGAACCCCTATGGTCAGGCGACAGTGCCGCGCGATCCGCTGGGCGTTCCGCCGGTGGTGCAATCCATCACCCGCGCCGGGGCCAGTCCCACCAGCGCCGCCAGCGTAACCTTCACCGTCACCTTCTCTGAAGCCATCACCGGCGTTGATGCGGCGGATTTTGCGCTCACGACCACTGGCACTCTCAGCGGCGTGAGCGTCAGCGGCGTCAGCAGCGGTCCGACGGTCTATACGGTGACCGTGAATACTGGCAGCGGCGACGGCACGCTGCGCCTCGATGTGCGCGCCAGCGGCACGGGTATCGTGGATGCGGCGGGCGACCGGCTCGCCGGCGGGTTCACCGATGGCGAGGTGTACACCATTGACCGAACACCACCCGGCCCCACGCCCCCGCCGACGGCCACGGCCACACCTCCGCCGACGGCCACGGCCACGCCCCCGCCGACGGCCACGCTTGTACCGAGGGGGTATCTGCCGCTGATCGTGCGCTGAGGCAGCGGGGCGTTGGCGCAGGTGGTTGGCGGTGAAGGCCGAAAGCGTCAGCATGGCCACAGCCCTGCCAGGTCGTCAGGGCTGTGGTCAGGATACGGCTGGCGAACGGGGGTACGGGAGCCTCCGCCCTTCAAAGGGTTTCACCTGCTCTGGGATGGGGTTCCCAATCCGGAGCAACCACAGCCTTCATCCGCGTACCACGGCGTGCTCAGCGCCAACGGCAAGCATCTCGCGTGCCACCCGCTGCCCGAGTTCAACGGCAAAATTGGTGCCGCGATCCCAGGGGTAGACCTGGCTCATACTCGCCCAGAAGAGACCGTTCAGCGGCGTCCGCAGAGGGGGAATGGAGCGGCTATGGTTCACCGGCACGATGGGCTGGGCATAGGCTTCGCGGTGCAGCCAGCTCTTGCGCACCCAGGCTGGCTCAAAGGCCGGGTTAATCTGTTGCAGGGAGGGGAGGAAGCGCGCCAGCAACTCCTCGTGGCTCAGCCGGAAGTACTCGTGGTCCGGATCGAGATAATCGCCGAGGTAGACCAGATGGTCGCCACCGTAGTGCACCGGCTCGATGAAGTTGGTATGCTCAACCAGAGCCAGGAAGGGAAACTGATCCTTGGGCATGTTTACCCAGTACAGCCCATTGGTGAGCGGGCGGGTCAGGGCCAGGGTGAGCACAACGGCACCCATCGAGCGCAACTCGCGCAGGCGCCCGAGGTAGGCGTCGGGCACGTGCGGCACCAGGCGCATGAGCAGCGCCGGTGAGCCGGTAACCAGCAGCTGGTCGAACGACTCAGGCGGCAGGCCAGGCGCGAGCACCTCCCAGCCAGCGGCGTTCTGGCGCACGGCGCCGATCGGCGTCTTGAGGCGCGTCTCGACCCCTCGGGCGCCGATGGCGGCGAGCAGCGCGTCGGCGAAGCCCTGAAAACCGCCTTTGAAGTAGCCGAGCTTGAAGCTGCGAGCGCGCAGCCGCGCCCAGAGCCAGGCCATATTCACCTCGTCGGCGTGGCGCCCGAACTTGCCTTCGAGCAGCGGGCGCCAGAGCACCCGATAGGCATTCGGCCCGGCCCAGCGCGAGGTCCATGCGGCGGCGGTGGTGCGCTCCAGGCGCCGCCAGTCTGACTGGAGGTACTTCAGGTAAAACGCAACGGCGCCAAAGCGAACGCGGTCAACCAGCGGGAGGGCGGGGAAGCGCAGGACCTGGAGCGGGCCATTCAGATCATAGCCGCGCCCGCGCCACCACTGGGCCGTAACCTGGCTGCGGAAAAAGAGCCGATCGCCGTAGCCAATGACCGCAGCGAGCCTGATGATGGCCTGATCCGTCTGGAAGATATGGTGGTAGAAACGTTCAAGGGGCCAGGCCCAGTGCTGGTCGCGGAACCCCGAAGCCAGGCCACCTACCACCGGTGCGGCCTCGAAGACCACCACGGCGTGGCCAGCGCCGGCCAGCTCGTAGGCCGCGGTCATGCCGGCAATCCCCGCGCCGATGATCGCCACCTTCACGGCGCCACCCGCCGGGCGATTTCCTCGCGCTCCACAGGCGGCTGAGCGAGGGCAGAGTGGCGGCCCTGCTCCAGAAGCGCCGCCGCGCGCTCCATGTCGCGCCAGTTGAGGCTGGAACGAAGCATATACCAGGCCCCGAGCAGGGTGATCGGCAGCCAGAGGGCCACGTGCAACACTATGGTATAGCCGGCAGCCACCGCGTGCGGAACGCCAAACCGGGTCAGCACGGCGATCCCTGGCGCATCGAAGGTACCAATGTAGCCCGGCGTCGAGGGAATGGTCGTAAAGAGATTCACCACCGCGGTCATCAGCATCAGCACCGTAAAAGGCACCTCAAACGGAAAGGCGTGCATCACGAACCAGTACTTGAGCGTCTCACCGAGCCAGATCAGGATCGTTGTACCCAGAATGACGAGCAGTTCGCGCGGACTGCGCAGCGACTGCAACCCGATGATGAAGCGATCAAACAGACCGTGAACGCGGGACCGCAGCCTCACCGGCAGGAGGCGATCGACCAGGTAGCTATAGAACCGGCTCATGCGCTCCGGCCTGGCGGCAAGGAGCACAAAGCTCAGGAAAGTGATCCCGAAGAGGGCGCTGAAGCCGATCACCAGGAGGCGAAAGACGGGCGGCACCGGAGCGAAGGGCAGGGTGGCAAAGACAAACAAGAGCATCACCAACCCGTCAAACATGCGTTCGAGCACCACCGTGGCGAGCGAGGAACTCATCGGCACACCCTCGTTACGGCGCAGAACATAACTGCGCAGCACCTCGCCAGCGCGCAGCGGATAAACGTTGTTGCCCATGTACCCGATGACGACCACGGGAAAAAGCCGGCGCAGCGGCACGGGCCGCAGATGGCCGAGCATCGAGCGCCAGCGCCAGGTGCGTACCCAGACCGTCACGAAATAGACCCCGATAGCCGGCAGGAGCCACCAGTACCGGGCCTCGCGCAGGGCCTGCCAGAAGTGCTGGAGATCCAGCCCCCGGAGGGCAATACCGAGGAACACCAGGCTGATCCCGAGGCCGATCCAGAACTTCCAACTGCGCAAGGGTGTCCTCCACAGCCCACAACCGACGATGTATCGGCTCATCTTACCCGGTGGGGCGTACCATTGTCAACGTGGTCGCTGATGTGAAAGCATGGGGAGACCCGGTTTCCCCACGGGGTGGCAAGCCCGCCCCACCGGGAGGGTTGGGGAGGGCTACGCCCTCCCAGGAGCATCTGCTCCCCCCATCGGGGAAAGGGGGGTTCCCCACGCCCCTGCCTGCCGGGGCGCCTGGCGCTCCCGCGACGGGAGGGCTATTTTCCTATTCGTGCTTGAAAAAATAGAACAAAAGTGCTATAATCCAGAAAAGCGCTCGGCGAGGGGCCGCAAGCGGCACTCTGGCCCTCCACCGGAGCCTGAGATGCGCATACCCGGTGGGCAGGGAGTCCTGAGAGGGCGTAGCCCTCCCGGCGCCAGCCTTTTCCATACCCGGAGCGTACAGCGAAGCTGCACAGATACCCAACCCTGAAAGGTGACGGAGATGTACGAGAAGACAATCATCTACGACCCGGAGACCCGTGATTTCGCCATGTACCTCGACGGCGAACTGGTTGGCTTCGCCCGCACCTATCAGGAAGCCGAGGCAACCCTGGATGAGCTTGAGAGCGAGTTGCTCTGGGAGGAGACGCATCGGGAAGCAGCCTGATACCGGTGGCGCATGAGGCGAGATGCGTGAACGGTTTCCGGCGCTGGTATAATCACAGGCATACGGGAAGCGCGCCGTTCGAGCGGGAGCATGCCTTTGTGGACAGGGTTCCAATCCCGAGCAGCGGCGCGGACAACCTTGCTTCCAGCACGAGGAACCAGTTATGGCCGAGCAACCCTGGTGGCGTCGCCTGGTTGCGACAATTGATCGGGAATACGAACGGCGGATCAGGGCGGCGAGCCTGGTCACCGAATACGGCGCCGCTCACCACACCGATCACGAGGAAGAGCACGCCGAGGAAGGCGAAGTAGCCGAGATCGTCAACGTGCCGCGGGGCACGGCCATAGGGCGCGAGCGCCGGGCGGAGCCGTCTGCGTCCGGCCCCGGACACGAGCACACGTAGCGGCGCCGCGGTGCTGCCCCGCCAGACGCCGCGGCATCAAGCGTCGCCGGTCGCGGCGCCGCGGTGCTGCCCCGCCAGACGCCGCGGCATCAAGCGTCGCCGGTCGCGGCGCCGCGGTGCTGCCCCGCCAGACGCCGCGGCATCAAGCGTCGGAGCGGGGCGTGAGCGGGATGAAGCCCCGGAGGGAGGAACGTCCACGCTCTTCACCAGCGGCGAGACGCTCTGCGGCAAGCTCGATCAGCTCAGGAAGAATCAGACCCGGAAGCACCAGTCCGCCTACCCGCACACGCTGGCGCCGGATCTCGGGGTCGGCGGCCATGTTCCGGGTTTGCTCGCTGTTGAGCCAGGTGAGCAACTCGCCGAAGCTCGCTCCCAGCGACTGCTCCAGGCCGGCGAGCACCGACCGGGCCAATCCCTGTCGCTCTGAGCCTTCCTCTGGCGCCAGGGCCGCCGGAGGCAGGGCCACTATCGCCGGCGTCGCCAGATCCGGTTGCACCAGCACGCGGATGAAGCTCTCGCCCGGGCGCGGCCCACTTGCATCGAAGCCCACGACGCTGCCCGCCGCCGCGCCGATGGCCTCGCGCTCCACCGGATCAATGATCGCCACTCGCGCGCCGATGTCGAACCCCAGTCCTTCGTACCATACGATCCCCGGACCGTCGCCGTTACCACGACTCAAGGACATAGCTTCCTCCTGACGTGAAAATGGCCCGCGCGCGGGAGGGTGTGGGAGGGCCCAGCCCGCCCACGAGCATCTGCTCCCACCTTCGGGGAAAGGGGGTCTCTCCACGCCCCTGCCTGCCGGGGCACCTGGCGCCCCCATCACCGGGTGAGAGGGATGGGGAAACCGGGTTTCCCCACACCCCTGCCCGCGGGACGGCAAGCCCGCCCCACCGGGAGGGTGTGGGAGGGCGTAGCCCGCCCACGAGCATCTGCTCCCACCTTCGGGGAAAGGGGGGGCACCGTCTTCCCGCATGCGCCCTCGGGCCTCAGGCTGTCTTATTATAGCTGATGTTGCATTAAAGCAAGGCAGACCAGGGGCAAGGGGTCGCAGGCACGCATTGGTTAAGCCACAGGCGGGCGATTGCCATTGCGGTTGTGGTTGGTACGGGCGAGAAGGGAGGCCCGGAGGGACCCGTCGGCTCTCTGAAGGGGATCGACGCCCGCCCTTCAACAGGATTTCGATGTCATTCGAGATCAGCCCCGCCCGGTAGCAACGAGCAGGACCGGCAATGGCTCCGGCTCTGGTTCCGCCTCCGCCAGGGCCGCGCAGGCAGCGCGGTCCTGGGGGCTGAGGGTGGTTGCGAGCGGCGCCAGGGCGGCCCAGGAGAGCAGGGGCAGCATCGCGGCGAGGGGATCGAGGCCGGGCGGGTCGAGGAGATAGGCTCGCAGGATTACCTCGCGCAGCCCGGCCAGGCTGAGCGCAGCGCGCAGGTCGGCGCCGAGGTCATCGGCGGGCGGGAGGGGCGGGAGGGACAGCGTGCTCTGCAGGGTCACGGGCCAGTAACGGGGCCGCACCCAGCGCTGGGTAGCGCCGACTGCCACGAGCAGACCCCCGGGCCGCAGAACGCGCCGGGCCTCGGCCAGAGCGCCGGTCGGGTCGGTGAACAGCCCCAGGGCCGCCACGCACCAGACCAGGTCCATCGTTGCGCCGCGCAGGGGCAGGTAATGCGCATCGGCGCACACCGGGCGCGCTGCGGGCGCCGCTGTTCGCGCGGCCCATAACGCTACCCTGTCGTGGTCAAGTGCCACCACCTGCGCGCCGGGGCGACACCGCGCGGCCAGCCATGCCGTGGTGCTGCCGGGGCCACAGGCCAGATCCAGAGCGGCGTCTACCCCGTTGGGGCTGGCTGACTCCAGCACGGCCCGGAGCAGGGCGGTGTGTGGTTCACGTAACGCTTCAAGATCGGGGTGAGTCATAGGTTGACGCAGCGGCGCAGCATCGCTATGCTACCATCCGTGGACACGCGGAGGTTCCGGCCATTCCCCGGCTATGGGGAAACCCGATTCCCCCCCCTACTCTGACAAGAAGACAGATTTTTTCCTGGGAGGGCTACGCCCTCCCACACCCTCCCACATACGGGCTATGTTCAGAGCGCGGAGCAAGTGCATGCTACCACCGATCGCCGTGCGCCGTCTGCGAGCCTACGAAGGGCCGCACATCTTCGGTCCCTGGACGGGGGTGCGGTTGCAGGTGTGCTGTGACAGTGACCGATCCCTGCGACTGCGCGCGGCAATCAAGGACGGCGCGCAGTTCATTGGCCTGGTCATCGCCTACCTGGAGGTCACGGCGCGCGCCGATGAGCCGGGCTATCTGGTTACGGCCAGTTTCACTACCGATGCGCCACGGCTTGGCGCCGATCTTTGCGCCTATGTGGTGGAGGGGATTGACGCCGAGGCACGGGGTGACGCAACCTGGGACCGCGATGGGCCGCTCTTCGCCCTGCAGGCCCGGCGGCGCGCTGAGGCGCTGCCGGCGGCCGCTCTGCAACTGGTCGCCGAGGCCCGCCGACGCAACCTGCCCTGCTTCACGCGCGCCGACGGCCAGGTGCAGGTCGGCTACGGTGCGCGCGGCTGGCACTTCGATCCCGAGCCGCTGCGCGCGCCGGGCGCCAGCGCTCCGCCACCACCCTGGGAGCGTCTCGGTCGCATCCCGATCATCGCCGTGACCGGCGGGGCGCTGCGGGGCGCCGCAGTTGAGCGTATGGCCGCGGAACTCGCCGGTTACGGAGCGCAACCGGCGGTGATCGACGGCGCAAGTTTCGCGGCGACCCGCGAGCTTCTCGCCGATCCGCGGGTCGAGGCGCTGGTCGTGGGCCTCGACACCGGCGACGTCTTGCGACGCGGCGTGGCTTTCGATGCCTGCGACCTGGCAGTGATCAGCGACCGGGGCGATGAGATGCCGCCCGACGCCGACGACCCCGAGGAGTTGCTCCGCGCCCTGGGCGTACCGATGCTCCTTTCGGCACAACCCGCTCGTATCAACCTTAGCGACCCGCGTCTCTTGCCGCTGGTGCCCTATGCGCCGTATGGGGTGATAGGAAATTGAATGGAAGGTTCGGGGAGGGCTGCGCCCTCCGACACCCTCCCGGTTCGGGGGGCTTGCCACCCCGCCGGCAGGGGCATGGGGAAACCCGGTTTCCCCGATGTTCACATCAGACACCCTTGCGGCTGCGCCACACCCGACAGGAATGAAACGAGATTCTCCTGGGAGGGCTTCATCCTCCCACACTCTCCCTGCTGGCGGGTTGTTTCCTGGGAGGACTGCGCCCTCGCAAACTCTCCCACGCACAGCCTATTTTCACCTCAGCGTGTAGATATCAGTCTCGGAAGAGGCAGTACCACACGTCTGCGCTCACAGGTCCGTGGCTACTGAAAGGACTGGTTGAGCGCCGCGAGGGCCTCCGGCGGCGGTCGCAGCAGGTCGGCGGGCAGTTCGGCGAGGGGCGTTGGCCCGAGGCCCAGACTCTCGGCCAGGGTGGGCCGGCCTTCGCTCAGGTAGATCAACCCGGTGATGAACTCGCCCGCCGTCCGCGCCTGCTCCAGCAGCATCAGGGCCGCCAGCCGGTCGGACGGGTCGTGATCGGCGGCCAGGCGGCGCAGGCGGATGACCGGGCCATCGTGGAGGCGCACGTCGCGCACTTCACCGGGTGCAAACTCCTCGACCATTTCCTCGTAGCGGGGGATGAAGGTCAGGTCGTGCAGTGGCTCTTCGTGAGCCTTGCCATAGGCGTAACTCTTGGTCGAGTCGTCGTGGTTGTTGAAGGTGACGCAAGGGCTGATCACGTCAATCACGGCGGTTCCATGGAAGGCAAAGGCAGCCTTGATCAGCTCGCGCACCTGCTTCGCGTCGCCGGCGAACGAGCGCGCCACGAAGCCGCAGCCGGCGATCAGCGCCTCCGCGCAGAGGTCAATCGGCGGCAGCAGGTTTACCCCGGCGTGCTTCAGCCTGGCCCCCTCGTCGGCGGTGGCCGAGAATTGCCCCTTGGTCAGGCCGTAGACCCCGTTATTCTCAATGATATAGACCATGGGCACATTGCGGCGCAACAGGTGCTTGAAGCCGCCCAGGCCGATGCTGCCCGTGTCACCATCGCCACTTACGGCGAGGGGGATCAGGGTGTGATTGGCGACGTGGGCGCCGGTGGTCACCGCCGGCATGCGCCCGTGGAGCGAGTTGAAGCCGTGCGAGCGCCCCAGGAAGTAGGCGGCCGATTTGCTCGAACAGCCGATGCCGCTCATACGGATCACCCGATGGGGCGGCAGCGACAGTTCAAAGGCAGCGGCAATGATCTGGCTCGCCACCGAGTCGTGGCCGCACCCGGCGCAGAGTGTCGAAGGCGCGCCGCGGTAATCGGCTCTGGTCAGGCCGAGGGCGTTGACGGTCTGGCGTGCGGTGGTCATACTGTTGCTCCGTTTCTCGCCGTGGCAGGCGCCGATGGGGCTGCGCCGCACACCACAGGAATGAAAAGAGATACTCCCGGAAGGGCACAGCCCTCCCCAACCCTGCCCGCTGGCAGGCAGACAGAACGCTCCAAACCCGCCCCACCGGGAGGGGTGCGGTTCGACTGGCTCACCGCCCGCGGTAAGCCCTTCGAACCCCGGGAGGGGGAACCGCGGGTTTCTCTCGTTTGGGGATCAATCATACCAATTCCCGTACCGCCTCTGCAACGAACTCCGCCGTGAGAGGCAGGCCATCGCTGTGCGCCACGCTCAGCAGGCGCGCGGCGTGCTCGGGGCAGTGGGCGCGCAGCAGGTCACGCATTTGTGCATTGTGGTTCAGTTCTATGACACTGCAGCGCCGGTGCCGCGCCACGAAGCGCCGCGCTGGCTCGCCCAGGGGCAAGGCCCGCAAGCGCATGAAACTGGTGGGCACGCCCTGCTCGCGCAGCGCCTCGCGGGCCTCGCGGATCACCGCTTCGGTAGAGCCGAAGCCGATTAACCCCACCGTCGCATCGGGATCGTTCTCTTCGACCGGCCGGGGCACCAGCCGCCGCGCCGTCTCGTACTTGCGGCTCAGGCGATCCATATTGGCCTTCCAGTCTTCCGGGCGCTCGCTGTAGACATTGCGTTCATTATGTCCTGTTCCGCGGCTGAGGGTGGCGGCGAGGGGATGGGGGTTGCCGGGCAGGGTACGGGCGCCTATCCCGTCGCCCTCGGGGTCGGCAAAGCGCACAAAACTACCGAGGCGCTCCAGGTCCGCCGCGCTCAGCACCTTTCCGCGATCCATCGGCGCATCGGGGTAGGCCAGGGGGTCACTGGTCCACAGGTTCATACCCAGATCGAGATCGCTCAGGACGAAGACGATCGTCTGGAGGCGCTCGGCCAGGTCAAAGGCGCGCCAGCCAGCCTCGAAGCACTCGGCGATGTTGCCCGGCAGTAAGACGACGTGACGGGTATCGCCGTGGCCGAGGAAGCTGGCCGCCCGCACATCGCCCTGGGCGGTGCGCGTCGGCAGGCCGGTGCTGGGGCCGACCCGCTGCACGTCCCAGACGACGCAGGGGATCTCGGCGAAGTAGGCCAGGCCGGCAAACTCGGTCATCAACGAAAGCCCGGGGCCGGAGGTGCAGGTCATGGCGCGGGCGCCCGCCCAGCCGGCGCCAACGGCCATGCCCAGAGCGGCGATCTCATCTTCGGCCTGCACGATGGCGTAGGTGGGATGCCCATCGGGAGCGGTCCGCAGGCGCGGCAGGTAGGCGCCGAGGGCATCGGCGAGGCTGGTGGCCGGAGTGATCGGGTACCAGGACAGGAAGCTCACCCCGCCGAAGATCGCGCCCAGGGCGGCGGCGGTGTTGCCGTCGAGGAGGATCTTGCCGGCGGTGGCCCCGATGGGTTCGAGCAGAAAGCGTCGTGCAGCGAGCGCGGCGGGGTAGTCGGCGGCGAAACGCTCACAGGCGGCCCGCGCCACGGCGAAGTTCAACGCCGCCGGCTGCGTCTTGCCCTTGAAGTGGTGCAGAAGCGCGCCGTGAATGTGCTCGAGTTCGATGCCGATCAGGGCGGCCAGGGCGCCCACGTAGACCATGGTAGCGGCATACTCGCGCATGCGCGGCTCGAAGCCGCTTGCGGCGACGATCTCCCTGACGGGCAGTGGATAGCACGTCACGTCATCGCGCCGGGGACGCCAGGGACCCTCATCGGGGTACAGGCAGATGCCGCCGGGAGGCAGGGCGGCCAGGTCGGCGTCGGCGGTGCGGGGGTTGAAGGCGATCAGAATGGGCGCCACAGGGGGACGCGCGCTGTAGCCCCGAGCACTGACGCGGATGGTGAACCAGGTCGGCTCACCCTGGATGTTGGAGGGAAAGAGGTTCTTACCGTTAACCGGAATACCCATTCGGAAGATCGCCCGCACGATGGCATGGTTGGCCGTCTGGCTGCCGGAGCCATTGACCGTCGCCGCGGTGATCGCAAATTCATTCACGATGGGCGCGTTGGGAAGGTTGCTGGACATCATGCTTTCTCTGTGGTAACTATGGCCCGTGCGGGAGGGTATGAGAGGGCAACGCCCACGCCTCCGGCGAAAGAGCGCGGGGAAACCCGGGTTTCCCCGCGCCCCTCCCTGAGGGGCTTTCACGGGTAGATGTTTGGGGCCACGGCCGCTCTTCCTCACCCCCGGGCCCTCCTCTCCCTGATTGGGAGAGGGAGCTGAGGGGTGAGGACT
>JBDNDG010000013.1:0-25776 GCA_046719255.1 Chloroflexaceae bacterium | reverse complement strand
CCGCGCCCGGCATCAGCGGCCTGGAGACAGCCCTGGCCCTGGTACTCTCGCTGGTGCATCGTGGCGAAATGGACCTGGTGGATCTCGTCGCGAGGCTGACGGAAGGACCCGCCCAGGTACTTGGTCGTTCCCCGGCCACGCTGCGCCCCGGCGCGCGCGCCGACATCGTCATCTTCGATCCCGATGCGACCTGGACGGTGGACGCGACGCGCTTCGTCTCGCGAGGCCAGAATACCCCTCTGCACGGTCAGCGCCTCAAGGGCCTGGTGATACTGACCATGGCCGGCGGTCGCATCGTCTTCCGCCGAGACCGCGCCGGGGCGCCCGAAGCTGCGCCGACGCCTTGAGCGTGGGAGGGTGCAGCCCTCCCAAACCCTCCCCAGCCAGGGGAGGAAACCGTGCTCCTCTCCCCGGCGGGGGGCCGGAAGGGGGGCAGATGCCCCAAATTCTCCCGGTGGGGAGGGCTTGCCCCTGATCAATGCCCTGTTGATATTGGACAGCAAAAAAGCTGATCAGTCCAGTAATTCTTTACAACAAAACACAATCCGAAGCGACTTTCTGCCTTTATAATGGGATAAAAACCTCAACCTTCCCTTGAACTTGACAAGCCTGGAAAAGGTATGTTACCTTACCGGGTAATCTGCATCCAGTAGCGTGTGACAGGCGCAGAACAGGGTTTGGGAGTTGCACGCCGCCCCTGCCCGGGAGAGGAGCCGGGAGGGCCTGGCTCTCCCGGGACCCGTCGCCTCCCGGCCCCCAGCCGGGGCGAAAGATCTTTCGCCCCACCGGGGATCCCCCTTGCCCCGGGCCAGCGGTTGAAGCGCAGCCGCATACTGCTCTGAAGCGCAGGTTGTTTCCCTGGATTACCTGAGGAGGTCAACGTGAGCCAGCAACGGATCTGGTCCTTGATGGCCGCCCTGCTCGTCGGCGCAATCGCCCTGGCGGCATGCGGCGGCGCTCCCCCGGCACAGGCTCCCACCACGGCGCCGGCCACCACGGCGCCGGCTTCGCCCACGGCAGCAGTTGCAGTCACTGCGGCCCCGGCGCCCACCGCAGCCCCAACGCCCAGCGTCGGACGTGGCGCCGGTGATACGCTGCGCCTGCTTTACTGGCAGGCGCCCACCATTCTCAACAACCACCTGGCCTTCGGCACCAAAGACGTTGAAGCCTCGCGGCTGATCCTTGAGCCGCTGGCGGCGATTGATCCCCAGGGCAACTTCGTGCCCCTGCTGGCCGAGGAGATCCCGACCGTCGAGAATGGCGGCGTGGCCCGGGATTTCACCTCAATCACCTGGAAGCTGCGCAAAGATGTGCAGTGGTCCGATGGCAGCCCGTTCACCGCTGCCGATGTAGTTTTTACGTATGAATACTGCGCTGACCCCAAGACCGCATGTACCAGCGTCGCGGCCTTCCGTGGCATCAAGGCGGTTGAGGCGCTGGACGAGTATACGGTAAAGGTGACCTGGCAGGCACCCAACAGTTATCCCTACCAGGTGTTTACCAGCCAGCGCGGGGCGATTATTCAGAAGGCTCAGTTCGAGAACTGCGTCGGTGAAGCTGCCTCGACTGCCGCTGATTGCCAGGCTGCTAACCTGGCGCCCATCGGCACCGGCCCCTACAAGCTGGTCGAGTTCAAACCCGGCGATGTGGTGATCTACGAGCTGAACGAACGGTACCGCGACCCCGATAAGCCCTTCTTCAAACGGGTGGAACTCAAGGGCGGCGGTGACGCTCCCTCGGCGGCGCGCGCCGTGCTCCAGGCCGGCGAGGTGGACTGGGCCTGGAATTTGCAGGTAGAGGCCGCAGTCCTGCAGCAGTTGGCCAACCAGGGCGGCCAGGGCAACCTGGTCACCTACAACACGGCCAATGTCGAACGGCTGCTGATCAACTTCACCAACCCCGACCCGGCCCTCGGCGACGAGCGCGGCCAGCTCAGCCAGCCGCACCCCTTCCTGACCGACCTGAAAGTGCGCCAGGCCCTGGCCCTGGCGATTGATCGCAAAGCCATCGCCGAGCAGCTCTACGGCCCGACCGGCTATCCGACCTGCACCTTTCTCTGGTACCCGCCGTTTGTCGAAAGCATCGCCGATATCTTTAAGGATTGCGATCAGGATATCGCCGAGGCCAACCGTTTGCTCGATGAGGCCGGCTGGACACGCGGCCCTGATGGTATTCGGGTGAAGAACGGCGTGCGCTTCAGCCTGCTCTTCCAGACCAGCGTCAACACCCTGCGCCAGAAGACCCAGGAGTTGATCAAGGCCAACTGGGCTGAGATTGGCGTGGAGACGGAACTGAAGAGCGTGGATGGGAGCGTGTTCTTCGGCAGTGATCCGGGCAACCCCGACAATATCGGCCACTTCTTCGCCGATATCCAGATGTATACCACCGGCGCTCCCGAACCGGACCCGACGGTGCATCTGTGCGGCTGGATCTCCAGCGCGGCATCGCAAAAAGAGAACGAGTGGCGTGGCACCAACAATATGCGCTGGCAGAATGCCGAGTACGACGCGCTCTGCGAACAACTCCGCGCCGAGCTTGACCCCGACAAGCGGGTGGAGATCGCACGCCAGATGGACGCGCTGATCGTCAGCGATGTGGCCATGATCCCGCTGGTGGCGCGCCCGCGCGTTGCTGGCGCCAGCAAGGATCTCCGGGGCTATAACCCCTCCGGGTGGGACACGGAGTTGTGGGACATTGCCAACTGGTACAAGTGACGGACCCGGGGCGCGGGAGGGCGTAGCCCTCCCGCCAGACCCTTCAATCGTTCCCGTGACGTGCGACCCGGGCTGATGCACGGCAGGCGCGTTCCATGTCGCCCTGAGCGAAGCGCAGGATCCTGGCCGAGATGCTTCCCCTTCGACTGCGCTCAGGAATGACTTGCCGGACGCACCACGCAGGGATTGCCATCGCGACAGTGTACAGTTCCATGCACACGGATCCTCCATGGGTCGTTACATCCTCCGCCGCCTGATCTTCGCCGTGCCCACCCTGCTGGGCATCAGCCTGGTGATCTTCGCTATCCTCGCCCTCGCCCCGGGTGACCCGCTGGCGCAGTTCGCCGCCGATCCCTCGGTGCCGCCCGAGGCGCGCGAGCAGATCCGCGAGAGTCTGGGTCTGAACGACCCCTGGTATATCCGCTACTTCAAATGGCTGATTGCGCTGTTCCGCGGTGACTGGGGCTACTCCTTCGCCAGTCGCATCCCGGTGCTCGACTTGATTGCCCAGCGTCTGCCCCAGACTCTGCAGGTGGTCGGGATGGCCTATCTGATCGCTATTCTTATTGCTGTTCCGATCGGTATTATCTCGGCAGTACGACCCTATTCGCTCTTCGATAACCTGGCCACGACCTTCGCCTTCATCGGCTTCTCGGTGCCGACCTTTTTCACCGGCCTGGTGCTCATTCTGATCTTCTCCGTGCGTCTGAACGCGCTGCCGTTCATCTACGACTCGACGCTGCGAGTAACCGATTGGGAGACCTTTATGCGCCAGGTGCGCCAGATGATCATGCCGGTGACGGTACTGGCCCTGTTCCAGACCGGTTCGCTCACTCGCTTCGTGCGCGCCGCCATGATGGAAAACTTGCCCGCGGATTACGCCCGCACCGCGCGGGCCAAGGGTCTCAGCGAACAGGTGGTGGTGCTGCGGCACGTGTTCCGCAACAGCATGATCCCCGTCGTTACCCTGGTGGCCCTGGGTGTGCCGACCATCTTCACCGGCGCGATTGTGACCGAACAGATCTTTCGCATCAATGGTATCGGGGAGTTGCTGATCAAGTCGATCCAGAACTCCGATACCCCGGTAGTGATGGCGATTACGTTCATTTTTGCGGTGCTGGTGGTATTGTTTAATTTGATTGCTGATGTTCTGTACGGTGTTCTTGACCCGCGGATACGCTACGACTAACGCGAACAGTAGGGAAACGGGGTTTTCCCACGCTCCTTCCCGAGAGGGCGCAACCCTCCCAGAAACACGTAGCGTTGTGCGGCGTAGCCCCATGGGCCTTCACGCGAAGAATGGGAAACCGGGGTTGCTTGTGCTCCCGCCCGCGCGGGCGACCGCCATCAACACGCATTGTGGGAACGAACATGTCGGAAGCGAACCCATCCGTTGAAAACACCTCGGCGGCACCCACGACGCTGGGAGGTGCAACGCTCGCGGAGGTAACGCGGCCACGGCGCTCGCTGTGGAGCGATGCCTGGGGACGCTTTCGGCGCCACCGAATGGCCGTGGCGGGCGCGGTAGTGTTCCTGCTCCTGGCCATAGGGGTCATTGCCGGCCCCCTGGTCTGGCACGGCGACCCGCGCAAGATTGATTTTGCGCGGAGCCTGCAGCCGCCGAGCCGGGCGCATCCGATGGGTACCGACGATCTGGGTCGCGATGTGCTTGCACGGGTGATGCTCGGCGGTCGCGTGTCGCTGTCGGTCGGTGTGGCGGCAATGCTGATCGCGATGACCCTGGGCACGCTTATCGGCGCCGTAGCCGGCTTTCTCGGTGGCAGGGTTGATGGTATTTTGATGCGTATTACCGATCTGTTTCTGGCTTTGCCGGTGGTGCCGTTGCTGCTGCTGCTGATCTTTCTCTTCCGCGACAGCCTGCGACGCGCCTTCGGGGCCGAAACGGGCATTTTTATCCTGATCGTCACGGTGATTGGCGCGCTGAACTGGATGACCGTGGCGCGTCTGGTGCGTAGCTCGTTCCTCTCGCTCAAACAGAAGGAGTTCGTTGAGGCCGCTCACGCGCTGGGCGTCGGTGAGTTGACGATCATGTTCCGCCACATTCTGCCCAACGCCCTCGGCCCGATCATTGTCGCGGCAACCCTGGGCGTCGGCGCGGCGATCATTACCGAGTCGGTGCTTTCCTTCCTCGGTCTGGGCTTTCCCCCCGATACTCCCACCTGGGGCCGCCTGCTCTACGATGGCCAGAACTTCCTCGATTTCGCCCCCTGGATGGTGCTCTGGCCGGGCTTCCTCATCTTCCTCACCGTGCTGAGCATCAACTACATCGGCGATGGCCTCCGCGACGCGCTGGACCCGCGATCGCAGTTGTAGGGCGCGACGCCGTTCCTCGTTCCGCTGGCAGCGTAACTTCTCCTGGCCTGAGACGGTTTCTTTGTGCGTTCGCCTGCGGCGCAGCCCTGCGCACCCGGGGCGAGATAGGCCGTGCGCGGGAGGGCTGCGCCCTCCCGGTTTATGTTTATCGCGTCGTTTGCGCGACACCCGATCTGCAATCCATACGCTGCAATCTGCAAACGCTATGCCCTCCTCCCCTCCTCTTCCTCCGCGCCGTTCCGGGCATATGCTCGTCATCGTGGCCCTGCTGCTTATTGGCACGCTCGCCTATGGTTTTTTGGGGCGAGCCGGCCCCCTGGGCGGCTCGTCCGCCCGGCCCCATCTCGCTGCAGCCGGAACCCTGGCGGTCTACTTTACTACCCCGGAGTTGCGATATCCCGACGTGCCGCGCAGCCGGGTCGCCCCGGCTTTCGAGCGGGCCTTGCTGGCCGACATTGCCGCCGCGAAGGAGCGCATTGAGCTGGCCAGCTTCGAGTACAACCTTGCCAGCGTCGCCGAGGCGCTGATCCACGCCCGCGTCCGTGGCGTGCAGGTGCGCCTGGCCCTCGACCGCGAAAGCCTGCATCATCCGGCTATGGCCCGCTGGGCCGGGCTGATCGAAGAGGCTGGCGCGACCGTAAGCTGGGAGCAGAGCGACGGTTTCCTGCACAGCAAGTTCGTGATCCTTGACCGGCGCGTGGTCTGGACCGGCTCGTGGAACGTGACGGTGAATGACACCTACCGCAACAACAACAATCTATTGCGCATCACGGCGCCGCAGGTGGTGGCGAACTACGTCGCCGAGTTTGAGCGCATGGCCGCGGGGCGCTTCGGCGGCCTGAAAGGTGGCGCCACGCCCTATCCGCTGGTGCGTCTGCCGGGGGCGACGGTTGCCACCTTCTTCTCACCGCACCAACCGGTGCGCGCGCACGTGCTGGAGCATCTGGCCCGCGCGCGGAGGAGCGTGGATGTGCTGGCATTCTCGTTTACCGACGACGCCATTGCCGAGGCGCTGCTCGCTCGCCACCGGCTGGGAGTGCCGGTACGGGTAGTCTTTGAAGCGCGGAATGCCAACGGCTCGGGCTCGGAGTATGCGCGCCTTCGCGAGGCTGGCCTTGATGTACATCGCGACGGCAACTGCCATACGATGCACCATAAAGTGATGATCCTGGACGGGCGCGTGGTTATTACCGGCTCGTACAATTTTACACGCCGCGCCGAGGAAGTGAACGACGAGAACCTGTTGATTATCGAGGACCCCACGCTGGCGCAGTCCTTCGCCGAGGAGTTTGCCCGCGTGTACGGGCAGGCTCGCGTGCCTGCGCGCTGCGTGTAGGTGGAGGGCTGCCCCCTGCGGGTCGGGATAGGGAAACCTGGTTTCCCCATTCTCTGACAGGATGAAGACAGGTTTGTTCCTGAGGGGCGCAGCCCTCTCAAACCCTCCGGCGCGCGAGCTATGTTCATATCAGGTCAGACTTTAGACTGATTCTCAGATCACGGGTGGAACCTGGAACCATCCACCAGCGTCTTACAGGATGGAAGTACCATTGACTCCCCTGGAGGGGCCGCCATGGCCCCTTCAGCCATCTTCGTGAAAGGATACGACAATGTCTCGCAGGCTTAGGCGAACCTGGCGCTGGGGCTTGCCGCTGACGTTGGTTGTCGCACTGCTGCTGGTGGTGCTGGGCCAGGCTTTTGCTCAGCCCGGCCCGCCCGGTGAGCCACTGTTGCCCAACATTGCGCCCGAAGAGGGTATGCTGACCGATGTGCCGATCTGGATGCTGGGTGAGCGTGAGGCTGTCGAGGCAACCCTCCGCGCTTACCTGGCCAGTGACCCGATGGCGCTGGAGGAAGCCCGGGCGTTCTTTGATCAGAACGCCGTTCCGGCTATAGCCGTGCTTGACCGGATCGCGACGGTGTACCTGCCGGTGATCCGCAGGCCGCCGGAGGTTGGCCAGGTGCCGACGCCGACGCCGACGCCGACCCCGACGCCGGAGCCTGAACCTGAGCCGGGCACGGCCGCGGACGTGGTGGTGACGATCTGGCCGAAGCCGAGCATCTGGGTAGCACGGGGCGCCATTCTGGAGTACGAGTTCCGCCTGGTGAACTACGGCCGTGGCACGGCGCGGGAGACGGTGGTGACGTTCCCGATCAACCGTGCTCAGGTCTACGGGTTCTACACCAGCCTGAACACCCAGGCCGGCGACTGGGTGCGCTCGGTGGATCAGAGCAGCATTACGGTGGTGTTTGGTCCGCTTGATCCGGGCGCCCGGCGCAGCGGTAAGCTCTTCATGCGCGTGAATGAGAATCTTCCGTTGCCGTCGCCTACGCAGCCCCCGGTACTGATCGACACCCGCGCCAGCTACACCTTCCGCGATGATGCTCGTGGTGGCGGCCAGCGCACGAACTGGGCGCCGGTGCTGGTGGGTTATGGCCCGAGTGATGCGCCGTATATCTGGGTACAAAGAACCCCCGAGAGAGGTCCGGCCGGCACAAGCTTTGCCTTCTTCACCAACCGCTTGCTGCCGGGTGAAGTCGTGACCACCTGGCTGAACACACCCTCGGGTGTGCGGTCGCTGTCGCTGCGGGGCACTACCAACAGTGAAGGGAGCGTTGAGCTGGTGCTGAACAGCGCGGGCCTGCCGCGCGGCACGTACCAGATCGTGCTCTACGGCCAGCGTAGCAATCTGACCGGTGTGGCGTCGTTCGTCGTCCAGTGATGGCAAACACTGCTTGATTTCGTAAGCGGGCCCGGTGGGACCGCGGTCCCGCCGGGTCCGCTTGCTCATGCAGAATATGGGGAAACCGGGTTTCCCCGTTCCCTTCGCCGGGGACCTTCAGGATGCGGGGGGGAAATGAGTCAACGAATGGGTCAACGAATGGGTCAACGAATAAACGAGTAAACGAATGCGAAAGGTGCCTGGCACTTCCGGGGAGGCGCGCCAACCCATCAGCCGCGCGAGCACGGACGCCGTGATCCTCGCGTGCTGTGAACGCGCCGGTCTCGTGATACCCCTTTATAAGGGTGGGAGGGCGCGGCCCTGCCACGAAAACACCCATGGTCATCGCGCACACGGATGCGGGTGGGACGCCCGCGCGTCCGGGGTGGTGGATGACCTCGAATGTGAACACTCGTGCGCGTCCGGGCTGACAGAACTGCCGTTCCTCCTTTGACACCGCTCGGCGTCTGGTTTATAGTAAGGCTCAGCACGGGGCTGTAGCTCAGTGGATAGAGCAGCCGCCTTCTAAGCGGCCGGTCGTGCGTTCGATCCGCACCAGCCCCGCCACGCTGAAGCGACCGCGCCGGGGGGGCGGTCGCTTTTTGCAAGTGAAGGGCCATGACCTCAGGCACCGATACCCGCGCACAGGCAATCTATCACTTCCGACGGGCCTTGAGCCGGGCCTATCTCGAAGACATTCTGGCCCGTCTCACCGGGCGCAACAACGATCTGATCCCGTTCGAGGAAGCGCGCCGTGTGCTCAAAGGCCGTGTCAGCGAGCAGCGCGAGTTGCGCGAAATCCCCCTTGTGGCAATTGTAGGCAGCGTGGGGCGATACACTGACTTTACGCGCCAGTTTCTACCGCGGCGCCGCAGCGACGAGGAGCGCTGGGCGCGGGTCATGGCGGTTATGGACGACCCGAGCAACGCCCCGCCGATACTCGTCTACCAGATCGGCGAGGTCTACTTCGTGCTCGATGGCAACCATCGCGTGTCGGTGGCCCGCCAGCGCGGCGCCAGCCACATCCTCGCCTACGTGACCCGCGTGCATACTCGGGTGCCGCTCGCCCCTGACACGACCCCCGACGAGCTGATCCGCAAAGCCGAAGAGGCGGATTTCTATGAGTTGACCGATCTGGACCGGCAGCGTCCCGGCGCCGATCTGCGTGTGACCAACCCGGGGCAGTATCGCGAGATTCTGGCCGACATCGAAGCGCTGCGGCAGGAACGGGCCGTGGAGGGGCAGTTGCCCGGGCCGGCGGAGGCGGCGGCGCTCTGGTACGATAGCGTCTACCTGCCGATCGTCGCGATCATCCGCGAGCGAGGCATGCTTCACGACTTTCCCGGTCGCACCGAGACGGATCTCTACGTATGGATCTCGCGGCATCGGGCGCAGCTCGAAGCGGCGCTGGGCTGGGCACTCGACCCCGAAGTCGCCGCCGCCGACCTGATGGCCGTCCAGGAACAGGGGCCCCTGCGGGCCGCTGCTACGGCGCTCTCGCCCCTCGCGACGACCAGCCCGCTGAACGCCGGGCCGCCGCCCGGCCAGTGGCGCCAGGAGCGCGGCGTCGCCTCGGTCGAGCAGCGGCTCTCTGCCGATGTGCTCGTTCCACTCAGCGGTGCCCCCGAGAGCTGGCCGGCCCTGGAACAGGCTATTGTGGTTGCCCGGCGCGAAAGCGGGCGGCTGCATGGGTTGCACGTGGTGCCCGACGCTGCCGCCCGGAGTGGCGCGACGGCCATAGCCGTGCAGGCCGAGTTTGAGCGGCGCTGCCGGGCAGCCGGCGTGAGCGGGCAGCTCGCCATCGAGATCGGGGCGATCACCCCGGCGATTGTGGCTCGCGCGCGCTGGAGCGACCTTGTGGTGGTTCGTCTGGCCCACCCTCCCGGCGAGGGCGGCCTGGCCCGGCTGCGCGCCGGCTTTCACGCCCTGGTGCAGCACTGCCCGCGTCCCATCCTGGCCGTTCCCGGGCCGGCACGGCCCCTCAACGCCGCGCTGCTGTGCTACGACGGCACCCCGAAAGCCAATGAGGCGCTGTTCGCCGCCGCTTACCTGGCGCTCCAGTGGGCCATCCCGCTTACCGTGCTAACCGTGCTGGAACCGGGGCGCGCCGATGAGTCGACCCTCGCCCGCGCCCGGCGCTACCTGGAGGCCCACGGGGTTTCGTCGGTCTGTGTTGCTGTGCCGGGGCCGCCTGCCGCCACGATTGTGGCGACCGCGCGCGAGCGCGCCTGCGACCTGATCCTGATCGGTGGCTATGGCCACGGACCACTCCTCGAAGCGGTCCTCGGGGGTACCGTAGATGAAGTGCTCCGCTCCAGCGACCGCCCGGTGTTGATCTGCCGGTAACCGGGAGGGTTGGGACAGCGGGGGCTTCGGGGGCCGGCGGCCCCCGAAAAACACACAGATGGGCAAAACCCCCCTTCAAAGGGTTTCATCTGCTCTGGGATGGGCTTCCTGATGC
This sequence comes from Chloroflexaceae bacterium, assembly GCA_046719255.1. Taxonomy (GTDB): domain Bacteria; phylum Chloroflexota; class Chloroflexia; order Chloroflexales; family Chloroflexaceae; genus JACAEO01. The sequence goes on along the minus strand of JBDNDG010000013.1, from coordinate 15,547 downwards.
GGCAACACACCTCTGCGCTAACGCATGGGGAACTCAAGGCAAACCTGCCTCTTCCGGGGAAGCGCGTCAACCCGGCAGCCGCGCGAGTACGGGCGCTATGACCCGCGCATACCGTGAACGCGCCGGTCTCGTGATAGCCTTTGAAGGCAAAACCCCTCTGCATCTCCCACATGGAGATCTTACAGGCTCAGCAGCCGGGTGATGCGCTCGCCCGTGTTGCGAATGTGCTGTTCCATGGCGTAGCGGGCGCGGACAGCGTCGCGGTCAGCGATAGCCGCGACGATCTCGAGATGCTCCTGATGCGAAGTGAGCAAGTGTGCGCCAGCGATGCGCTGCATAGAGCGGTGGATCAGGTTTACGTGAGGATGCAGCGCTTGAAGGGCCGTAAGGAGTATGGTGTTGGTGGTGGCGCCAACAATCAGGGCGTGTAACTGGGTATCGGATCGCAGATAGGGGCGGGCGTCGCCGCGGGCCAGGGCATCGGCCGTCTCGTGGATCAGCGCCCGCAAGAGGATCAGATCTTCCACGCGGATGTACGGCGTGGCCAGTTCTGTACACAGCCCTTCCAACGCCCCGCGCACCATGTACACGTTACGGATGTAGCTCTCGTTCAGGCTAATCATGCGCAGGCGGCCATCAGCCGCCTCGGTCGCCAACCCCTCCTGGACGAGGCGCATCACCGCTTCACACACGGCCGTCTGGGTCGTGCCAAGGTGTTCGGTGAGGCGCTCGATCAGGATCGATTCACCGGCTTGCAGGCGCCCATTGGCGATCAGATCGAGTATACCAGCATAGGCGTGGAGCGCCAGGCCCGAGTTGCGCCATATGCCGTCTGGGTCTAGCTGTGCCATCGCACGTCCTCCGTTTGCCCTGTGCCCTTTTTGCCACTGTACCCCTTCTTGCAGGGCGCGTCAAGGGTTGCAAAGCGGTACGTTTTGGTGAATGAATAACCACTTCGCGCCCTCGGAACGCTACCTTTCGGCCTGGCGGCGGTGCTACACTGCAGATGGGCGATGTGCGCGGGAAGGACAGGGCTTTCCCGCCCCTCACCCCGACGGAACGGGGTACCGTGATGCCAGCCTTATCGCTGCGGAAGCGGATTGTGGTGGCCTGTGCCGTGGCCGTGGCGCTGTGGAGCCTGGGGTTCCTCGCCTGGCGCCTGACCGGTGCGCTGGCGCCGCTGGTCTTTTTTGGCTACCTGGGCACGGTCGTGGCCCCCGGCGTGACCTACTACCTGGGTCTACCCGCCCACAAGCGCCTCAAGGGGCGTCGGGCGCTGACACTGAGTCTGGCGCTGGCCATGTTTTCCGCTGCCCTTGCGCGGGCTGTGTTCCAGCAATCGATCGTGCAGGTCGAAGGGCTGGTCTTTGAGGTGCTGAGCGGTGTCTTCGGCGCCGCGGTGCTGCACTTCCTGATCGCTAAACTTCTTGGTCCCCTGATCTTCGGACGGTTGTACTGTGGCTGGGCCTGCTGGACGGGGATGTTCCTCGATCTCTTGCCTTACCGTCTGAGCAAAGGGCGCCTGGGTGGTTTCTGGCGCCGCATGCCCTCCGTACACCTGGCCGCGAGCGTGATCCTGGTGACCACGCTGGTCCTCGGCTTCGGCTACGTGCCAGGTCCCGCCGGGGCCCTGGCCTGGTTCCTGGGCGGGTCGGCGCTCTACTATGGGCTGGGCGTTGGTCTGGCCCTGTGGTTGAAGGATAACCGCGCGTTCTGCAAGTACGCCTGCCCGGCGGGGTTGCTGGCGCGCCCTGCCGCGCGTTACAGCCTGGTCAAAGTGGCCGGAGACCCGACGAAGTGCAACGGCCACGCCGAATGCATTGCCGTGTGTCCGATGGACATTCGTATCATTGACTACACGCGCCTGCACCTGCGCGTGCTGTCGGCCGATTGCATTCTGTGCCAGAACTGCATCAACGTTTGCCCCGACGGCGCGTTGAGTCTGAGCCTGGGGCTTGAAACCCACGGCATCGAGTTGCTGCGCAGGCGTTAGACGCTTATGCGGCTGCGCCGCATCCTGCCAGGATGAACCGTGTAGAGACGCAGCGCCACCGTGTCTCTACACCCCAACCGTCCCTCCAGGGAGGGGCATTGGGGAAACCCGGTTTCCTCTGTTTTTCATATCAGCCGTCCATGTGGCTGCGCCGCACAACGCGAGAGTGAACATACCTGTTCTCGGGAGGGCGAAGCCCGCCTACATCCTCCCCGAGGTCTGTGCCCTTCCACACCCTCCCGCCAGGTAGGGCTATGCCTTCCCGGCTACTCCAGCGAGCGCACCACGAGGTTGCGAAACAGCGCCTCCACCTGGGCATCCGTAGCTACCGCCACCATGCCGTAGCGGGGGCCAGGGGGCGGATCGGCGAGGCTGAGTTCGTTGACCTCTTCGCCATTCACCCGCAGGCTGAGCCGCTCATTCTCCATGCGCGCCGCCAGGCGATTCTGCGCCCCTTCGCCGCCAATGATCGCCGGATGTTGCTCTTCGAGCAGGACCGTGGAACGCCCGCCGCTTGAACGGATCAACTGATAATTGCCCTCGAGGGGGTCAACCGTATAGGCCAGGAAGTTCCGCTGGTTGAAGCGCAACAGTAACCCCGCTCGTCCGCCGCGCACCTCAACGTCAACCCCGACCAGGAAGTTTGCACCCGCAGGTGAGGTGCTGAACGCCCAGATGTTGCCAACCCCCTGTGTTGCAGTAATGCGATACGCATCGGGGGCAAAGCCGACGCTCCAACCCGCGCCCTGGATCGAGGGCCAGCGCTCCGCCCGGGTGAAATCGTCCTGGTACAGCACGGCGCCGCTCTCGGCGATCGTTGCCGGTGGGGCAGTTGGCGCAGGAGTACGGGTGGGGACGAGGGTGGGGACGAGGGTGGGGGCGCGGGTGGGGACGAGAGTGGGGGCGCGGGTGGGGACGGGGGTTGGGGTTGGCGCTGCGGCAGCGACATTCTGCGGGCCGGCGCCGGTCGGTCCGCCCAGCACGACCGCGCTTTGCCGGCGCAGCGCCCAGCCCGCGACCCCGGCCCCCGCCAGGAACAGAGCCGCAACACCGCCGAGCAGCAGTGCCCGTCGCCCGCGGTCGGGCTGTCGGGCGACGGGCGACGGCGAAGGGGTGGCGGCATGCCCTGCGGCTTCGGCCCGGGCCAGAAGCGCCCCGCTATCACGGTAGAAGGGGTTGATCCGCAGGATCTCGCGCAGGGTTGCGGCGGCCTGCAGGTGGCGCCCCGCCTCCAGGTGGGCTTGCGCCTGAGCGTACAACTCCGCCAGGTGATCGCGCGGCTGGGTCGGCGCCGCCGGAGCGGGTCGCGGCGACGGAGGCGAGGCCGCGTGTCCCAGCTTCCGGTTGTAGGCCGTGCGGGCGGCGAAATCGCTCAGCGTGGCGTAGGCTTCGTTGATCCGTTGCGCGCGCCGGCTAGCCCGGGCCTGCTCCGCAGGGCTGGCCGTCGCAAAGCGATCCGGATGGTAGCGCGCAATTTGCTGGCGATACGCGCGCTTGATCTCCTCCGCCGTTGCGTTGCGGTGGACGCCGAGCACGGCGTAGTAGTCAAGGTCCTCGAACTCGTCCATGCCATCCTCGGGCCGGTGATGTCACTGTGCCTGCACCTGGGCTTTGCTCTACACAACCGATGCATTATAGCACGCCCGCCGGAGAGGTTCCCCTGGCCTGTGGTTATCATACGCTCAGGGCTGTTGCAGCGTGGTTGGGGCAAGCCTGAACCCCGGTTTTCTGATGTGAAAAATGGGGAAACTGGATCTCCCCATGCCCCTCCCTGAGGGGAGGGTTTGTGCGGGCGCAGCCCTCCCGGGAAACAACCACCTTCATCGTGCCACCGCCTGAGGCGGACCGTGCATCAGCCCCGGGTCCTATGCAGGAGCTGGTTGACACAGCCCCGCCACGCAGCTTACAATGCAAGCGTTTTATGAGCGTGTACAGGGTAGTGGCTCGTCAATGCGATCGTGATGGAAGGTGTGTTGCGGGGAGGGATTCGCCCTTCCACGCCCGCGTTCGCCGCATTACACGTGACTGGCGGGTAGCGGCACACGGGCCACGGCCAGGGCGCCCTGGAACGCCATCGCAGCCATCCGCAGTCCAGAATCTGCCATCTGAACATGGTATAGCCAGTGAGGTACTGGATCCTCAAGACCGAACCGCGGACCTACAGCTACGCCGATCTGCTGCGCGAGGGGCGCACGGTCTGGGATGGGGTAACGAACAACGTTGCTCTCAAACATCTGCGCGCTATGCAGCCGGGCGACCAGGTGCTGATCTACCATACGGGCGATGAACGCCGGGTAGTGGGCCTGGCCGAAGTGATCAGCGCCCCGTATCCCGACCCGCGACATGATGATCCTGCACTGGTGGTTGTGGATGTGCGTCCGTTGCAATTGCTGGTGCGTCCGGTCGATCTGGCGACGATCAAGGCCGACCCGTTCTTTGCTGAGTTTGCCCTGGTGCGCCAGGGCCGCCTCTCGGTGGTTCCCGTGACACCTGAGCAGTGGACGCGTTTGCTGGCGCTGGCCGGTGTGGCAGGATGACCCGCCCCGGCGCAGCCGGTACGTTTCTAGAAAGATGGTGGCGGTACAATTAACAGCGTATACTGACTGTCACTACGCATAGCCGCGCGAGGTGCTGCGATGGATGCAGCGACGATCCTGGTAGTTGACGATGAGCAGCCGATTGTGGACCTGGTGGCCAGTTACCTGACTGCAGAGGGCTTCGGGGTTCATCGGGCCTTCGATGGCCCAAGTGCCCTCAATCTGGCCCGGAGCCTGCGTCCTGATCTGGTTATCCTCGACGTGATGCTGCCCGGCCTCGATGGAATCGAGGTGTGCCGGCGCCTGCACCAGGAGACGGCTGTCTATGTGCTGATGCTCACCGCGCGCGCCGATGAGGTTGATAAGCTGATCGGCCTCTCTGTTGGCGCCGATGACTACCTCACCAAGCCCTTCAGCCCGCGTGAACTGGTTGCGCGTGTGAAGGCCATTTTGCGCCGCGCCCGCGGCCCGGTGGAAAAACTTGCCGAGCGACCGGTGTTGCAGTTCGGAGATATCAGCATTGATCCCGAACGGCGCGAGGTGCAACGCGGCGGCTGTCAGATCGATCTGACCCCGCGCGAGTTCGATCTCCTGTACGCAATGGCCAGCCATCCAGGACGGGTCTTTACCCGCGAGGAGTTGCTGCGCCGGGTATGGGGGCCTGACTTCGCCGGTATTGATCGAGTCGTTGATGTACACGTCGGCACGTTGCGCCGCAAACTCGAAGATGACCCCGATGGTACTCCCCTGCTCCAGACGGTGCGCGGTGTCGGCTATAAGTTCGTCGGTGGTCAGCGATGAGGTGGTACCATCAGCTCCGTTGGAAACTATTCATCTCCCATCTGGTCATCATCATCATTGCCGATGTGGTGCTCCTTGCCACCGCCGGGTTCATTGCGCGCATCGGCCTGGTCGATGCCGTGCCGCTGAACGTTAGCGCCGCTGCCGCCGAAACCGGCCGCCTGCCCGCCACCGGGGCCGCGGCGGCCGCGTCAACGCCGCTCGAACAGTTCCAGACCGTCTTGCAGCAGGCGTTGCTCGTCAGCGGGTTCGCCGCGCTGGCCGCCGCGGTGGTGGTGAGCCTGTTCGTGTCGCGCCGGATCGTTGAGCCGTTGTTGACCCTCTCGATCGTCAGTCGCCGGCTGGCCCAGGGGTTCTACCGCGAGCGCACCCGCATCGCCAGTGATGACGAGATCGCGCAACTCTCCCGGAGTGTCAACCAGCTGGCCGATGCCCTCGACCAGACCGAGCGGCGACGTCTGGCTTTGCTCGCCGATGTGACCCACGAGTTGCGTACTCCCCTGGCAACCATTGGCGGGTACATGGAGGGCCTGCTCGATGGGGTGATCGAACCTACTCCCCAGACCTTCAGTCTTATCCTCCACGAGTCGAATCGTCTCCAGCGCCTGATCGAGGACCTGGAGCTGCTCTCGCGGGTCGAAGCGGGCCAGTTACCGGTGGTGGCGCGCCGCACCGATCTGCAGCGCGTACTCGAGGAGGTGGTCGCTCAATTCGAGCCGCTCTTCCGCGCTAACCAGGTTACCCTGTCGCTCCACCTCGACGTCGAGCTGCCACTCGTCTGGGCCGATCCTGACCGGGTGAACCAGGTGCTGATCAACATTCTCTCCAACGCCTACCGCTATACGCCGGCCGGCGGGCGGGTGACGCTGGTCGCCGATGTGGCCGATAAAACAGTTATCGTTGCCGTGCGCGATACCGGCATCGGTATCAGCCCGGAGCACCTGCCGCACATTTTCGAGCGCTTCTACCGGGTTGACAAATCGCGCGCACGCCAGAGCGGTGGTAGCGGCATCGGCCTGGCGATCGCGCGGCATCTGGTCTATGCCCAGGGCGGTGAAATCTGGGCCGAGAGTGAAGGGCCGGGCAAGGGCACGACCTTCTGCTTCACCCTGCCGGTGGTGCCGGCGGAGAGTATGGGGTTGCCGGTCACCGATGCTCAGCCCGAGGCCCTGCCCGCCGGCTGACCCGCCGGGCGCGGCAGATTCTGCCCGGGTTGAGGGGGTGCCCATGCCCCCCGGGGCCGCCGTTCGTTGCCCGGTTCGATAGGGCTGGCTATGGGAAAACCGGGTGTCCCCTTCTCCCAACCGCTGGTGGAGTTATCTGGGGCCCGAATGGGCAGGGGCATGGGCACCCCTCGTTCCCCCTGTTTCCGCAGAGCATTGTGCGGCGGAGGCCGCATAGATCCATGACATCGCAGATCCTCCTGGGTATCTTTCAACTCTTCCTGATCATCGGCGGTTCGCTTGCCGTGGCGCTTTATGTGATTGACCGGCTCTTCCCGCCGATAGAGCGCATCCGCGAGCCCGGCAACGAGAGTGCCGTCCCACCCCTGGCGCCCGGCCCGGGAATGGTGCACCTGCCACACGCACCGGCGTCCGATGACGTAGCGCTGCCTCCAGCCCCGCCCTGGTTAGGGGCCTACTGGCGCGCCAACCTGCGCCTGATCGGGCCGCTGCTGCTCATCTGGCTGTTCAGTTTCACCCTGCCCGCCCTGCTGGCACCGATCCTCAACTCGATCACCGTGTTCACCGGTTTTCCCCTGGGCTACTACCTCAGCGGCCAGGGCGCGCTCCTGTTCTTCGTGGCCCTGACTGTCATCTATAGCTGGCGCATGGCCCGCCTGGACCGGCGCTTTGGCGTCTACGTTGCGGATACGGTGGAACAGCGCCGCTACCGCAGTCGCCTGATCACCAACTACGCGATCTTCATTGCCTGCTTCATCCTGTTCGTAGTGGTCGTGGGGGCGATTGACGCCTACTACGGGTTACCGGCGCCGCTCATCGGCTGGGTCTTCCTGTTTCTCACCATTGCCATCTATGCCGTGATCGGTCTGCGCGCCCGCACCAATCGTCTGGACGAATACTACGTCGCCGGGCGGCGCGTACCCGGGGTGCTCAATGGCCTGGCCACCGGCTCAGACTGGATGAGCGCTGCTTCGTTTATCTCGATGGCCGGCGCGCTCTTCCTCCTGGGTTACGAGGGGCTTGCCTATATTACCGGTTGGACAGGCGGCTATGTGCTGCTTGTGCTGCTCCTGGCGCCCTACCTGCGAAAATTCGGCCAGTTTACCGTCCCCGACTTCATCGGCACGCGGTATCCCGGCGTGCTGACGCGGGTGATCGCCGCCGTTGCCAGCATTATCATCAGTTTTACCTACCTCACTGCGCAGGTCACCGGGGTTGGCATCATCATGAGCCGGTTTCTGGGGCTCAATTACATGATCGGCGTGATCGTTGGCCTCGCCGCGGTGCTCCTGTGCTCCTACCTGGGGGGCATGAAGGCAATCACCTGGACCCAGGGGGTACAGGGGATCATCCTGGTCTTCGCTTATCTTGTGCCGGTGACCTGGCTCTCGTTCAAGCTCACCGGGGTGCCGCTGCCGCAGTTGATGTATGGCGAGGCGCTGCGCAACATCGAGGTGCTGGAAGCGAGTCAGGGTATTACGCGAAGCTACACCGCGCCCTTCAACGACTGGTCGCCGATCAACTACCTGGCGCTGACCATCTGCCTGATGCTGGGCACCGCCGGGTTGCCCCACATTCTGGTGCGCTTCTACACGGTGCCTACGGTGCGTGAAAGTCGCAGCAGCGTCGGGTGGGCGCTGGCCTGGATCTGTGTACTCTACCTGACCGCGCCGGCATATGCGGCCTTCTCACGCTGGGAGATTCTGGAGAACGTCGTTGGGCGTCCGGCGGGCGATCTGCCGGCCTGGGCCGAGAACTGGGCGCGGACCGGCCTGCTCGCCTTTGCCGACGCTCCCGACACCGGGGGAAACGGTGATGGGGTGCTTCAGTACCGCGAGTTGAGCATTGACCAGGATCTGATCGTGCTGGCGACGCCGGAAATCGCGGGGTTGCCGGCCACGGTGGCGGCGCTGGTAGCTGCCGGGGGCATGGCCGCGGCCCTGTCCACTGCCGATGGGCTGCTCATGGTGATAGCCTCTGCCGTGGCCCACGATGTCTTCCACCGCACTCTCAATCCCAACGCCAGTCGTCGCGAACGCCTGTGGCTCGGGCGGATCATGATCCTCGTCGCGGCTATCCTTGCCGCGCTCACCGCCGTGCAGCGCCTGGCGATCATCGTGCAGATGGTGGCCTGGGCTTTTTCGCTGGCGGCGGCGACCTTTTTCCCCGTGCTGGTGCTGGGGATTTTCTGGAAGGGCGCCACCAGCCGCGGCGCCGCCGCCGGTATGCTCAGCGGCCTGCTGGTGACGCTGGTGTATATGGGCCTGAACTATACCATGCCGGAGTTTCAGCTCTTTGGCATCAGCCATGTGGCTGCGGGCATCTTCGGAGTAGTGGTGAATTTCCTTGTGACCTGGAGCGTAAGCCGGTTCGGGCCGCGCCCGCTGCCTGCCACCGAGGCCCTGGTCGATCACCTGCGCTACCCATGATACGAACACGGGGAAACCCGGTCTCCCCACGTCCCTCCCGGTGCGAGGGGGCGTGCCCCCCCGTGGGCAGGAGTATGGGGCACCCCGATGGGCAGGGGCGTGGGGAAACCCGGTCTCCCCACGTCCCTCCCGGTGCGAGGGGGCGTGCCGCCCCGTGGGCAGGGGTATGGGGAAACCCGGTTTCCCCACATTCATATCAAAACAGGCTCAAGGGCCTGCGGACGGGGATCGGGGAGGGAGGGCTGATCGGCTTATCGTTGAGGATCATCGCCGGGATCACGCGGGTCATGGCGTCAGCTTCGGCGTCGCCGACCAGTTCAGCAACGCGAGCGCGGGCGGCGCCCAGATTGGGCATGCGCCCGAAGTGGGGGCCGTGGGCGTCGCTACCGATGATCTGCACCAGCCGGTGAGTCACCAGCGTTTCGGCCAGATGGCACATTGCCGGCCCCTGGATGCCGAGCAGGGCGTCGCCGGTCAGTTGCATCAGCGCGCCGCGCTCGATCAGCGGCACGAGGGCGTTGGGATCGTGCTGCACGTAGCGCATCCGCTCGGGGTGGGCATAGATCACCCGATAACCGGCCACCTGCAGGGCGAACACGATCTGCTCAACGACCTCGGCGGGACTGGTGAGGGGAAACTCCACCAGCACGGCCCGGCTTGCGCCGTAGGGGAGCAGTTCGCCGGCCCTCAGGCGCTCGACCACGCCTGGCTCGCCGTAGATTTCGGTGCCCGGCACCAGCTCCAGGTTAATCTCCTGTTCGGCCAGGGCGGCCCGCAACTCGGTGAGGCGTTCGGTAAGCAGGGCCACGGTATAACGCGAGTAATCGGCGTTGGTCGAGTTGCGTCCGTGGGGCGTAGCGGCCATGACTCTGACGCCCATAGTTGCCGCCGTGCGGGCCATCTCGATTGCGGCTTCAAGGGTACGGGCACCGTCGTCGAAGTCGTGGAGGATGTGCGAGTGGAGATCGATCATAGCGTTGAAGGGGCGCGGAGGTCGGGCCGATAGCCCCCTCGAGCGCCTCAGTAGGTATATCCACGTTCCAGGCGCGAGCCATTGAGCACCACACCGATAATATTGGCCTTCACCTTTTCAAGCATCTGCCGGGCTTCTCGCGCCCGGTCGCGACGGGTGTGACCGGCCTGGAGCACGAGCAACACCCCGTCCACGCGGGGGGCCAGCACGGCGGCATCGGTTACGGCGACGACCGGCGGCGTATCGAAGAGCACCATATCGGCCTCGCCGCGCAGGCGCTCGATCAGGGCGCCCATACGGCGCGAGCCGAGCAGGTCGGCGGGGCGTGGCGGCAACGGGCCGCTGGCCAGCAGCCGAAGCCCGGCCACCCCTGTCTCCTGAATAGGCAACGGCCCCTCGCTCTGCTCCAGCAGGGCGCTGGTCACGCCCCGGTCGTTGGGCACTCCAAAAAGACTGTGCAGACTCGGGCGCCGCAGATCGCAATCCACCATCAGCACCCGCTGCTCGGCCTGGGCCATGGTCACCGCCAGGTTCGCCAGGGTGGTGCTCTTGCCCTCGTCCGGCGCGGTGCTGGTGAGCACCAGGGTGTGCAAGGGGCGGTCGAGGCTGGAGAAGAGGATATTCGTCCGCAGGGTACGATACGCCTCGGCGGCGGCGGAGTCCGGATCCCGCAGGGTGATCAGCGCGCGTTCGGCGGCGGTCCCGTTCACGGCCACGGTTCCCTCCCGGCTGCTACTTCTCAACCGTCGGGATAGCCCCGATGGTTGTCAACCCGACGAAGCGCTCGACATCGGCGCTGCTCTTCAGGGTATCATCAAGGTATTCGAGCACAAACACCAGCAAGAGGCCAACGATCAGGCCGAGGATGGCCCCGGCCAGCACATTGACGCGGGTATTGGGGCTGATTGACACCAGGCGTGCCCGCTGGATCTGCTGCACATTGATGCGCGCAGTGCCTTCCAGGGTGGCGTTGATGCGATTGACCTCGGCAATGATGCGCGCGCCGACAGCGTCGGCCATGGCCATGGCCTGGTCGAGCGCGGGCGCATCAACCTCGATGACAATCTTCTGCTCATCGGGGCGCGGCTGAATGTTGACATCTTCCATCCACCGCTCGCCGCTGACGTCAAGGCCGAGTTGCTGGCTGATCTGGTCCAGAACGTCGGGTTGCAGCACCAGTTCGCGGTAGCTGTTCATAGAGTTGCGCAGCACAATGTTGAGGCCATTATCGGCCTGGTTGGCAAAAGCGAGGTAGACGGCCTGGGCGCGGAAGGTCTGGGGCAGCAACTTACTGACCCCGTAGGCGGCCACGGCGGCGGCCAGGAGGGTGAGGGCCACGACCCACCAGCGCTTGACCAGTACATTGACATAATCAGTGAGTTGCATAGGCATACCCGGGGACGCATTACTCTTTGGGGATCACTCCGAGCACACGAACACCGAGCCACTGTTCGGCCTGGTGCGGGCTACGCAGCCGGTCATCGAAGGCGTTGAGCAGGAAGGCCAGGCCCACGCCGGCGGCGAGGGCCAGGACCACCCGCAGCGCAACATCGCGCAGCACGTCACGGCGGCCGGCGACGGCGGTTGCCGGCCCGGGCGGATCGAGCACGGCCACGTGCAGACCTCCGGCAGCGGAGCGGCCCCAGTACTTCAACCCGCCGCTCTGCAGGGTCGCCAGCGTAGCGCGGAGCAGGGCGCTTGCAGCTTCGGGGGTGCCGGCGACGGCGCGGAGCGTCACGGCGCGATGGGTTACCTCCGTTTGCAGGCTACCGCGGATGCTCGTGGCGTCGAGTTGATAACCCTCGGCAGCCAGGGCGGCCTGCACATCGCTGGCGAAGGCGGCGCTTCCAACCACGAAGGGCAGGTCATCGAGGATGTACTCCGTGGTCATCCAGGTAGAGCGCTCGTCAACATCGGGCAGTGGCGACGGTGTTGAGGCCGACAGTGGCACGCGCGAGACGAGGGCCAGGGCGCTGGCCTGGTAGGCCGGGGCGCGGCCCAGGGCCAGGGCCAGGCTGACCGCGCCGGCGATGAGCGGAGGCAGCAGCACCAGTAACCAGTAGCGCCGCAGGATGGAAAGGTACTCGTACAGGTGCATGCTCAGGCAAAAGGTAAGGGCTGCAAGACGGGCTTGCCGGCCACGGCTCGTCTGACGCGCGGCGGGGCGGGCCTGCGACAGGCCCGCTCCGGGTGGACCCGGGGGGGCAAACCGGCTGCCAGGATGTCAACGGACAGGCGCAACACGGTTCTCCTGCCAGGTTGCCAGAGCCTCGTCAATCACCGCGCGCATCTGGCGGAGAAAACGCTCACGGCTGAAGCGCTCGGCGTGCCGCCTGATCGTCAGCGGGTCGTACTCGTCGCTCTGGGCAGTGAGGACGGCGGCAGCCAGAGCGGTTGCCGTCGGTTCGTAGAAGAAGCGCCCGGTTACCCCCTCGATCACTGTTTCCAGCGCGCCGCCCGCGCCATAGGCGATCACCGGGCGACCGGCGGCCATGGCCTCGACGGGTGTAATGCCAAAATCCTCCTCGCCCGGAAAGATAAAACCGCGACAGCGCGCGAACAGGTCGCGCCGCGTCGCCTCGTCCACCCAGCCGAGAAACTCGATGTTCGACCCGGCCAGGCGCTCCAGGCGACGACGGTCGCGACCGTCGCCGAAGATCTTCAGCGGCAGGCGCAGGCGGTTAAAAGCTTCGACGATCAACTCGTTTCGCTTGTAGGGGATGAGGCGCCCGCCGGCGAGGTAAAACCCGGCTGCGGGCTGCGGAGCGTAGGGCGGCAGATCGACCGGTGGCGGCACAACCTCGGCCTCGCGCCGGTAATACCGGCTGATGCGCCTGGCGACCTCGCGTGAATTGGCAACAAACACATCCACCCGATTGGATGTCACCACGTCCCAGAGTCTAACATAGGTGAGCGCGAAGGGCAAGAGCAGGCCGGGCAATCCGCCGATCCCCTCGCGGAGCACGTAATCCTGGCTGCGCCACGCAAAGCGCATCGGCGTATGGCAGTAGCAGATGTGCAGCGCATCGGGCCGCGGGATGACCCCCTTGGCGAAGGCGCTGCTGCTGGAGAGGATCAGATCGTAGTCGCGCAGGTCGAAGCTTTCGAAGGCGCTCGGATAGAGCAGAAAATAGCGCCGGAAATGCCGACGCCAGCCCGGAACCCGTTGCACGAACGAGGTGCGAATGTCCCAGCTCCGGTAGGCTTCCGGCATGGCCTCCGGGTCGTAGATCGACGTGAAGACGGGCGCGTCGGGATACAGTTCGTGCAGGGCTTCGAGCACGCGCTCCGCGCCGCCGTACTGGTTGAGATAATCGTGAACGATTGCGACACGCATAAGGCTCTATCGGCCTGGCCACACGACGACTTGCTGAACCGAGGTTCACGGGAGAGCTGCCCCCTCCCTGGCCCTCCCCCCGTCGGGGAGGGAACCGGGCGCCTCACCCCAGCGGGGAGAGGCTGGAGGGCGGAACACCCCAAACTCTCCCCAGGGGCAGGGGGATGGGGAAATCCAGTTTCCCCGTATGCTCGCATCAGGATAACATATCCTGGCGCGGTTGCTGCGGGAGGAGGCAATGGTGTGCAAGGGGTTGGCAGCAGCTCTACAAGTAGCGAGAATATCCCGTCAAGTAGTGGCGCTCGCGCTTGAAGCCCGATGGGCGCCGTGTATACTGAAACTGTATGCCTGGCCGTCCTGCGCCCGGTACGTCCAGCCCGCCCCGCGACGGGCAACTTGCGTTTTATAGAGGGAGGTGCTGTATGACAATGCAGGAGTTCGAGGATCAATCCCCACGCATGGCCCAGAGCCATCTTGAGCGTGCGTATATGGAGGAGTATCTGCGCGGGCTCGGTCTGGGCCTCGATGATCTGCGGCTGCTTCCGACTGCCCAGGCGCGCGAGTTGATGCGCGCCGCTTCAACCTACGCCTCGATGCGCCTGAGCGAGGTCGAGTCGCGGTCGCATCTGGTCGAAGAGCTTCACGGCGGCCCGCCGCCAATGTAGGACGGGGCGGCCTGGCGGGTCGTTACGACTGGCCAGGCCTGGCCCCTCGATAGACGGCGCCTTTTCCCACCCGGGTGTTGATCGGCACTCCGGCGGCGCAGAGTGGGCAGTCTTCCGGGGCATAGCTTTCCAGGGGTACCTCAACCAGGGCGTATAGTTCCGGGGCGGTCAGGGTTGCCGCCGTGACGCCGCCCCGGTTGCACAGCGCACCCACGCCGATCACCTCGCCGCCTGCCCGTCGCACCGCCTCTACCACCTGCCGCGCCGAGCCGCCAGTGGTCAGCACATCTTCAACGACCAGCACCCGCCGTCCACGCGCCAGCGCATCGTAGCCGCGCCGCAGCGCGCGGCACTTGCCCTCGGCCACAGCTTCTTCCTCGGCATAGACCGCCAGCACCTCACGTCCTTCCATCGCGCTCAGATGGTACGCCGTCCACTGGGCCAGAATCACGCCGCCGATGGTCGGGCCGGCGACGACCTCCACGCCTGCGCTGGCAAAGTGGCGCGCCAGTCGTTCGCAAACTGCGGCGGTCGCGGCGGTATGCGGGTAGAGCGCGTCTTTATTGACATAACTATTGCCGTGACGACCAGAGGTGTACACCAGGTGGTCGCCGGTGATCAGCGCGCCCACATCGGCAAGCAGGGCCAGCACATCGTCTCCGTTCATACCCCCTCCGCTTCAAGTTCATGCACGATCCGGGCCGCCGCAGCCGATGGTCCTCCCACCTCTGGCGGCGGCGCGGTAATCGGGCGACCGATGACCAGGTAATCGGCGCCGGCCCGCAGGGCCGCAGCGGGCGTGGTGACGCGCTGCTGGTCGCCGATGGCGGCCCATGCCGGACGGACCCCGGGGGTGACGATCAGCAGCCCGTTGCCGCAGGCTGCGCGGATCGCCGCTACTTCGTGGGGTGAGGCGACTACCCCGTCCAGGCCGCACGTCTGTGCCAGGCGAGCCAGGCGCGTCACGTGTGTGGTCAGAGGCGCTCCGACGCCCAGTTCATCGCGCAGGGTCGGCTGGTCCACACTGGTCAGTACGGTGACGCCGAGGAGCAGTGGCCGGTGCGGGGCGGCGCGGGCAGCCTCGGCGGCGGCGCGCAGCATCGCTCCGCCGCCCTGGCAGTGCAGGGTCAGCATGCGCACCGCGGGGCCGAATGCACAGACGGCGCGCACCGCGCCAGCCACGGTGTTTGGAATGTCGTGCATCTTCAGGTCGAGAAACAGGCTGCCCCCGGCAGTGGCCACGGCCTCCACCACCCGGGGGACGCCCTCAGCCGTACATAGTTCCAGGCCGACCTTGAAGCCGCCTACCAGCGACTGCACCTCGCGTACCAGCGCGAGCGCGGCGTCGAGCCGGGCCACGTCGAGGGCGACCAGGAGGCGCTCGCGCGGCGCCAGGCGCGGGGGAGGCGATGGGAACATAGAACCAGGCATAGTGTTGCTGCGTAGCCCTTGCGGTATCAATTCCCACCGGGCAGGGGGATGGGGAAACCCGGTTTCTCCTCTTGTCACATCAGCCGTCCATGCGGTCGTGCTGCACAACGCCCGAATGAAACGAATTGTTCCCGGGAGGGCGCAACCCTCCCCAACCCTCCCGGTGAAGAGGAAACCGGGCGCCTCCCCCCGGCGGG
>JBDNDG010000129.1:0-11024 GCA_046719255.1 Chloroflexaceae bacterium | reverse complement strand
CTCGGCCCATTCGCGACCGCTGCCAGGCGCGGGCATAAACTCATTGATCCGCACGAGGACCGTTTCGGATCGAGCCGGGGCGTGGGCGAAGAAGGCCGAGGTAACGAGCAGCGCGGCGATGATCCACACGCGCGCCAGGTGCAAGCCGGTCATACGTACCTCCGCAGGGAATGCTCGGGGCAGAGCGATCGTTCTGCTCTTGTACCGTTGCATGCTGTCGGGGGTAACGCCGATCGGGTGGGGCTTCGCTGCCTCATTCTCACCAGCTGTCCATGCGGCTGCGCCGCACCACGCCAGAATGAACATACCTATGTCCTGGGAGGGCGCAGCCCTCCCAAACCCTCCCCTCAGCGAGGGGCATGGGGAAACCCGGTTTCCCCTGGGTTCTTAGCGGCCGAGGGGGCCGCCCCGTCGCAGGCGCCCCCAGAGGGCCGTGGCGCGCATGGCCAGCCCCAGGCCCAGCGCGCGATCGAGGAGTACCAGGGGCAGTTTGAGCAGCCGCGGGCGCAGGCCGGCCAGGGTCAAAGCATAGGCAGCGTAGCGCGTCGCACCGGCCAGGCGCAGGTTCCCTGCCTCCAGGTTGGCCATGGCCGCGTAGATGTCGGCCAGCACGGCTGGCCGCGAGGCGCGCAGGGCGACCGGCGCGCTGGCGTAGTATTCCCCGGCAATCGCCAGCCACTCAGCGTAGAAGTCGTACCCCCGGGCCACGGTCTTCGAAGCCGGATGCAGGCGGTACGTGGCGACCAGCCGGCCAGTCCAGCGGAAAGGGGCATAACGCATAGCGCGGGCCCAGTAGTCGCTGTCCATGCTGAAGTGCCGTTCGAGGCGCAACGGACCCACGCGGTCCACAAGATCACGGCGGAGAAAGACGGTGGGCTGCACAGGGATCTCCAGCCGTAGCACGGACTCGGGTGAGAAGGGCCGCCCGGCGATGCGCGCAAGGGGTCGCCCGGTGGCGTCGGTATAGCAGGCATCGCCGTAGACTGCGCCCGCCCGGGGGTCGGCCAGCAGAGCGGCCACCTGCGTGGTGATGGCGCCGGGGAGATAGGTGTCATCGGCGTTCAACCAGGCCAGAACGTCCCCGCGCGACCTGGCCCAACCTTTGTTAATGGCATCGGACTGACCGCGGTCCGGCTCGCTGAGCCAGTGAAGCCGCGGATCACCGGCGAAGGTGTGGAGCACAGCCAGGGTTTCATCCTGGCTGCCGCCGTCAATCACCCAGTACTCGAGGTTGGGATAGTCTTGTTCGAGGACGCTGCGCAGGGTGGCCCCGAGGTAGCGTCCCTGGTTGAGCGAGGGGGTGACGATGCTCACCAGCGGGCGCGCCGGATCGCGCAGCCAGACCGGCGGGAGCGGCTCTACGGGGGCGTAGGTGGCCCAGGCGGGCGCACCATGGGCGAGGGGGGGAACATCGTGCATAGGTTTTGGGGAATTGCGTCTATCCGGATACACCGGTTATTCTGCGTGAGAGGGCTTTGCCCTCTCAAACCCTCCAGCGCGCGGGCTATGTGTACCTCGGAGGGTTGGGGAGGGCGATTTCCCGATACAGGGCCAGATGGCGCTCAACCATCGTTGCTATCCCGTACTCCTCTTCAGCCACGGCACGGCACTGCTCGCGCAGGGTAATGCCAGCGGCGATGGCGGCCAGCGCCTCGCTAACGACCGCAGCCAGGCCGGCGGCGTCGGGGGTGGCGGCCAGCCAGCCCGTTTGCCCTGGCCGCACCAGGTCGGGCAGGCCGCCTACGGGCAGGGCCGCCGTGGGGGTGCCACAGGCCAGGGCTTCCTGGACGGTCAGAGGCAGGTTGTCCTGCGGGGCGGGGTGGATGAGCAGGTCGGCGGCGCTATAGATTGTCGCCTGGCGTTCCGCGGCGCGTACAAAGCCTAGAGGGACGACGCGCAGCCCGGGCGCTTGCAGGGGCGAGCGCCCGGCACCCATAGTCAGCACGGTCAGGCCGGGCGGCAGGGTTGCGTCGAGGGCCGGCAGCAGATTGGCGCCCTTACGCGGATCGTTCAGATCGGGCATGGCCAGCAACGTCACAGGGCCATCGGTGGGCAGCCCCAGAGCACGGCGCGCGGCAGCGCGGGGCAGTGGCCGCCAGTGGTCGAGTGGCAGGCCATTGGGGATGTGCTCAACCCGTCGCCCGGCCCAGAGGCCGCGCCGGGCCTGGGCGGCCATCCAGCGCGAGGGCGCCACTGCCGCCAGGTGCGGCACAGCGGCCACCAGGGCGCGCCGCTCCTCCCAGGCTGGCCCCACCAGGCGCGGTGGCAAGGCAGGATACGAGGCGGCAGTGGGGCAGGCAGTGTTGCAACCGGTCACGAATCGATCACAGGTATGACTGTAGACGCAGCGGCCCGTCAACGGCCACATGTCGTGCAGGGTCCAGATCACGGGCGCATGCTCTCCGGCCACGGCCAGCAGGCGCGGTGACCAGCCTGCGCCTGCGCCGCCGTGCAGGTTGTGCAAATGCACCACATCGGGGCGCAGGCGCAGCAGGGCCCGTCTCAGGGCCGTCTCGGCGCCAGGGCGGGCCAGGCGGTCGAGGATCGCCCGCAACCCTGGTGATGCCACCCGTCGCGCTGCTCGCCGCAGGAGGAACCCCGCTGCGCCGAGGTACTCGGTTTGCCAGGGGTGGGGCTGCCCGTCAGGAAAAGCCACCAGCCGTGTGACCCGCGCCCCCGCGGTCACCAGACCCGCCGCGAGCCGGCTTGCCGCTACGGCCGCTCCGCCGCGGGTTTCCCAGTCTGAGAGTATCACAATATGCATTGTTGCGCGCGGGATGATGCCATTTTGGATGGCAGAGTGTGCGTGATGTGAACATCGGGGAAACCCGGGTTCCCCCTATGTTCACATCAGGCCCCATTCGCGGGGCGCACAACACCAGAATGAACATACTTGTTCCTGGGAGGGCTTCGCCCTCCCAAACGTTTCCAGTGGGGAGGGCTTGCCGCCCCACAGGCAGGGGTATGGAGAAACCCGGTTTTCCCATATGTTCACATCAGGCCCAGGTGAGTACGGGCCAGCCGGCGCAGGCGCCGCAAGCGCCAGGCGAGCTTCGCCCGCAGGTCAGGGTCAAACAACAGGCGCTGAGTGCGCGCATCCGAGCGTTCGTCGGGGACAAGGGCGGGCGGATGGTGCAGCGGGAAGGCCAGTTCACCGGCGGGCAGATTGGCAATCGGGCTATCGGGGTTGGAGGTGTGGGTCGAGTCTGGCCCAAAGCCGATATTCTGTACCAGATTAACCGCGGGGAGTGCCGTTAACCCGTGATGGCGCCAGCAACTGTACGTCCAGCGATAGGCCCATGAGTCGATCCGCCGGGCGTAGACGGCGTCGAAGATGCCCCGCCAGTGGCCCGCGGCGCGCCGGTTACGAAATATGTCCAGGAGCCAGGAGGTTTCGCGCAGGCGTGGCCAGTCGGCCATAGCGCCGTCGTAGAGGCGCCAGGCGCGTCGCCAGGTTGCCCAGCCGATGCAGTGGGGGTAGCGTGAGAAGGCATAGCTCGCATCACCGCTCATCGGGGTGAAGCGGTCGCCAGAGATAGCCATTACCCGCGGCTCGGTGGCGTAATGCTCCAGCAACTCGCTACAGAAGCGGAAGAAACTGACGCCGGGCACACAATCGTCCTCGAGAATGATGGCCCGATCCACGCCGGCAAAGACGGAGTCAAGAGCGGTCTCGAAGCGCGCAGGCAGGCCCAGATTGTGATCGGCGTAATCGCGGATCACGTCGCAGGGCCAGTTTACGTGTTCCACAACGGCACGCGCGGCGGCGCAGGCGGCCGCCTCGCCAGGGCGGTCGGGACGGGGACCGTCGGCGATGAGGAAGAGGCGCCGGGGCCGGGCACGGGCAATGGTGGCGAAGACGCGCGCCGTCATGGTCGGGCGGCGGAAGAGGAAGAGGACCACGGGAACGTCGAGCGGTGCAGAAGGGGACATAGCGTTTGAACAGGCAACGACGCAGGCGCGAAGGTCACGAAGAATAGGGTGATACCATTCCAGGATTGTCGATTCTGGATCGCAGATTGTCGCGCTGGCGATACGGTGTGGGCTGGCGGTGGCGCGTATGCGGCTGGTTTAATTTGATCTGGATTATATCGCTCTTTGCGCCCCTGCCGGAGGCGGATGTGGGCGCCGCGGGGCGGGGTCGGGCCGAAGCATGCGCAGCGGGGGGCGCCGGTTCCCGTCGGTGGGCGCATGCTTCGGCCCTACGCCACCGGAGGCGTATAGCCGTGCTATAATCACACGCATCCTGCAAAAGCAAATGCAAAACGACAGTGACTGGCGCATCCGCCCTTATCGAGAGGTGCCGCCTATGCCCTCACGACTGAGCGATCGTCTGAACAGTGCCCGGCGCGAGCGCTTCATTGGTCGCGCGGCTGAACTGGCGTTGTTTGATCACGCGCTGAGGGCGGCAGAGTTGCCGTTCTGCGTGCTCTACGTCCATGGGCCGGGGGGCGTGGGCAAAACCTCCCTGCTTGCGGAGTTCGCGCATCTGGCTGAACGGGCCCACGCGCGGGTGGCGATGATTGATGGCCGGAACCTCGAGGCAACCCCTGAGAGCTTCCTGGCGGGGATGCGTCTGGCCATCGGTATCGATCCAACGACCGGGCCCATCCAGGCGCTTGCCGCTTCCGCTGGACGCAGCGTGCTCCTGATTGACACGTTTGATCTGCTCGCGCCTCTGGAAGGCTGGCTGCGCGATGTGTTTCTGCCCGCACTGACTGACCGGGTGCTGGTGGTGCTGGCAAGCCGCCACCCGCCGTCAGCCCCCTGGCGCGCCGATCCTGGATGGCAGCAGGTGCTTAAGACGGTGGCCCTTCGCAACCTGAGCCCCGACGAGGGGCGTGCATACCTCGTCCGCTGCCGGGTACCGGAGGTGGATCTGCCGGCGATCCTGAGCTTCACCCACAGTTATCCACTGGCTCTGTCGCTGGTCGCCGATCTGTACGAACAGCGCCAGGGTTACCACTTTACACCTGCTGAGGCTCACGATGTGGTTGCGGTGTTGCTTGAGCGTTTGCTGCAACGTGTGCCAGGCCCCGCCCACCGCCGGGCGCTCGAGGTCTGCGCGCTCGCACGGGTCACCACCGAGTCGTTTCTGGCAGAGATTCTGGCCGTGCCAGATGCCCACGATCTGTTTGAGTGGCTCCGTGGCCTCTCCTTCGTCCAATCGCAGCCCGGAGGGTTGTTTCCCCACGATGTTGCACGCGAGGTGCTGGTGGCCGATTTACGCTGGCGCAACCCCCAGTGGCACGCTGAGTTGCACGGGCGCGCCCGCGCATACTACGCCCGGCTCCTGCACGCGACGCAGGGGGCCGAACAACAACAGGTGCTGTTCGATTTCGTATACCTCCACCGTGAGAACCCGGCAGTGCGCCCCTTCTTCGAGTGGCAGGCCAGCGGACGGGCAGTGCCGGATCGTTTGCACCAGGATGACATCGCGCACCTGGTGGCGATGGTCGCGCACCACGAAGGACCCGACTCGGCGCACCTGGCCCATTACTGGTTTACGCGCCAACCGCAGCATGTGGTTGTGTTTCGCGATCTGGAGGGCAAACCGGCGGGTTTTATGACCTTGCTGGCCCTGGAGCGCGTCACCTCCGTTGACCTGGAGGTCGATTCTGCTATCGCCAGCGCAAGCGCTTTTCTGGGGCGTTCCGCCTCGTTACGCCCCGGTGAAAGCGCCACCTATTTTCGCTTCTGGATGGCCGCCGAGACCTACCAGGCCGTCTCACCAACCCAGAGCCTGATCTTTATCACCATGGTCCGTCATTACTTCACACCCGGTCTGGCCTACACGTTCTATGCCTGTGCCGACCCGGAGTTCTGGCAGCCGGTCTTTGCCTACGCCGAGCTGCATCGCCTGTCGGAGCTGGATTTCCAGGTGGGCGATCGGGCCTTTGGTGTGTACGGCCACGACTGGCGAGCTATGCCACCCTTGCCGTGGCTGGAGCTGCTGGGCCAGCGCGAACTTGCCACCATGCCGGAGATGATCCGGCCGCCGCTGGTTGAACGTCTGGTGGTGTTGAGCCAGGAAGAGTTCGTTGATGCGGTTCAGACGGCACTGCGTAACTATACGCGCTCCGACGCGTTATATGGCAGCGCGCTACTCCGCTCGCGCATCGTAACCGGTCGCGCAGGCGCAGAGGTGACCGAGGGGGCGCGGGTAGCGGCGCTGCGCGATCTGCTCAGAGAGGCTGCCGAGCAGATGCGTCAGTCGCCGAAGGAGAACAGGTTCTACCGCGCGGTGCATCACACCTATCTCCAGCCTGCGGCAACGCAGGAGCAGGCTGCCGAAATGCTTGATGTGCCGCTGAGTTCGTATCGCCGCCACCTCAAGGCCGGCGTGGCACGCATCGCCGAGATCCTCTGGCACATCGAGGTTGGCCGGGGGGAGGTCTGAGGGCAAGTGTGAAACCCCGGCCCGGTGGAAGGGTTGTCTAGAACGGGCGAACCCCTTCCTGCCCTCCGTCCACTTTCCCGATCCAGCGTGGTGGCTCACCCGGTGAGCGCTTTGTGTAAAAAATGGTCAATTTTTGAGTGCCGCGTGGTCTGGCGGTCACAGGACGCCTGCGGTATGGTTATGGCAAAACAGCGAAGCCCGGGCGCGCCTCCTCCGGATCCAGGTTCCGGCTTGCAAGTGGGACCACGGCCAACGGCAGTCGGAGGAGCGAGGAAACCCGGTTGCTCCATCTCTCGCGTGCTGGCTGCAGGATACACACGGGCCAGACCCTGTCGTGCTCCGATAGACCCGGGAAGCGGATACGTTGTGCCTAACTAGCCCGCGCGCGGGAGGGTCTGGGAGGGCTGTGCCCTCCCAGAAGATAACCTGCCAGCGGGGAGGGTTTGGGAGGGCTGCGCCCTCCCAAGAAGAATGAATATGTTCATTCTGGTGTTGTGCGGTGCAACCGCATAGACAGCTGAAGAGCGAAGAGCGTTTCGATGCATGAGCATACGTTGATGATCATTGAACAACTGGTGGCGGCGTGGAACTCGCATGACCCGGTGCGCGTGGCCGAACGGTATACCGAGGATTGTTACGGGCTCGACGTTGCGATCGCCCTGCCACAGATTGGCCGTTCGGGTGTTCAGCGTATGTTCGAGGCTTACTACCAGGCATTTCCTGACCTGGAGATCCGCCCCGACGATATTGTGGTGGACGGCGAGCGAGTGGCGCTGTTCTGGACGGCGTATGCCACCCATCAAGGTCCCATCCTCAACATTCCCCCCAGCGGGCGCCGCGTTACCGCCCGTGGCGTCAACCGCCTGGTCCTGCGCGATGGCAGGGTGCACGAAACCCTGACCATCTGGGACGTCGCCGGCATGCTCCGTGACCTTGGCCTCTTGCCGGATCTCTAGGAGCCACCCCTGAACAAACAATGAGTGCAAAGTGAGCGCCTTTCAGGCTGGAAGGTGACCACCGACGCGCGGCATACTGCGCCCGTCAGTTGTTGATGGCGCCGTAACACACCGCGCGACAGGAGGTACACCGATGACCAGCCCGGATGTCGATTTCACCGTGCGCAGCTACTTCAGCCTGATGGACTGCAGGCAACTGGCCGTCCTCAATCATCTCACTACCCCTGACTACCGCCTGTACTTCGCCGATGTGCCCGAACCGTTTAACCTCGATGGGGCAATCGATCTGATTGCCGGCTTCCAGGCAGCCTTTCCTGATCTCAGTCACGACATTCGCCGGGTGAGCGAGACTGACGGCACAGTTGAGGTGCTGATCACCGCGCGCGGCACCCAGCGCGGCACATTTCAGGGCGTGCCGCCCAGCGGCCGCCTGATCGAGGTGCCAACACGCCACCACTTCCGCTTCGCGGACGGCAAGATCGCCGGGCACTGGATTGCAGTAGATGTGGCCGACATCATGCGCCAGATCAGCGCCGGGCCAGCCACGCCGGAGGCCAACAAGACCCTCGTCATACGCCTCTACGAAGAGGTCATTAACCAGGAGGACCACGCGGTGATTGACGCGATCTTCGCCGCCGATGTCGTCGTGCACGATTCGCTCAGTGGTACGCACCAGGGCATCGCCACCTTTAAGGGCCTGCTGGGCATGTTTGATGCCGCCTTTCCGCACCACCGCGTGGCTGTCGAGGCCGTGCTCGCCGAGGGTGACTATGTCGCCGTGCTCCACACCCATTACGCCACCCACAACGGCCCGTTTATGGGCCTGGCACCCACCGGCAAGGCGGTGGCGGTCGGCGGGCTGGAGCTGTTCCGCTTCGCCAATGGCCGGATCGTCGAGTTCTGGCGCAAGGACGACGACGCCAGCTTGCTGCTGCAACTCGGCGCTCTGCCTGCGCCACAGGCGGCCTGAGCCCGATCCGAGGAGACCTTCAATGGCAGACTATTCCTTCACCACGATCTGGCAGATCGCCGCGCCAGTTGCGCCCGTCTGGACGGCAATCACCGAGGTGGAGCGCTGGCCGCGGTGGTGGCGCGGGGTCGAGGCGGTAGTCCGGCTGCGCGACGGCGACCGCCAGGGGATTGGCGCGATTCACCGTTACACCTGGAAGAGCAAACTGCCCTATCGCCTCAGCTTCACCATGGAGACGACGCGCGTCGAGCCGCTCCAGCGCATCGAGGGCTATGCCCAGGGCGAATTGCAAGGCACCGGCCGCTGGACGTTCACCGAGACCGCTCAGGGAACCACCGTTCGCTACGACTGGCATGTGCGCACGACGAAAGCCTGGATGAACCTGATCGCGCCGCTGGCGCGGCCGCTCTTCGTCTGGAACCACGATGTGGTGATGGCCCGGGGCCACGAGGGGCTGCTGAAACTCCTGGCCGCCGCCCCAGCACCGGCTGGAGGCAGGTAGCGCATCGTAAGCCGAAGCATTGGCGCAGCCAATGCTTCGGCCCAACCTGGGAAGGAACGATCCCGATGATTAGCTCCACTCCGGGCCACGCCCTGGTGCTCGGCGCCAGCATGGCCGGCCTGCTGACCGCCCGTGTGCTGAGCAAGCACTTCGATCAGGTGACGCTCGTTGAGCGCGACGCGGTGCCTGACCAACCTGAGGCACGCAAGGGCCAGCCACAGACACGCCATCTCCACGGCCTGCTGGCTGGTGGCCTCGATGTGATGACCCGCTACTACCCCGATCTGCCGGAAGCGCTGGCGGCCGGCGGCGCGCTGGTGAGTGATATGACCACCAATATGTGCTGGTACACCTACGGCGGCTATCGCCAGCGCTTCACCATGGGCCGCAAGGCCGCGCTGATGAGCCGGCCCTTCCTGGAGCACCTGATCCGCCAGCGCACCCTGGCACGCAGCAACGTAACCCTGCTGGAGAGTTGCGCAATCCGCGGGCTGGTGACCAGCGACGATCGGCGGCGGGTAACCGGCGTGCGCGTCGCACACCGCGGTGCGCAAGCGCTGGAGGCGACGCTGAAGGCCAACCTGGTGGTGGACTGCACCGGCCGCGGCTCCCAGACCCCGCAGTGGCTGATCGCCCTCGGCTACCCGGCGCCGGCCCAGAGTGAGGTGAAGGTCAACGTGGGCTACGCCACCCGCATCTACCGGCGCGATCCAGCCGACCCGCACGGCCAGGACTGGCTGCTCTACACCCCCGAGGCGCCCGGGGAGAGCCGTTTTGGCGGCATGTTTCCCATCGAAGGCGAGCGCTGGATCGTCTCGCTGGGCGGGTGGGCCGGCGACCACGCCCCGACCGATGAGCAGGGCTTTCTGGAGTACGCCCGCAGCCTGCCGATGCCGGAGATCTATGCAGTGATCAGCCAGGCCGAGCCGCTGAGCGACATCATCACCCATAAGTTCTCCGCCAGCGTGCGCCGCCACTACGAGCGCCTCACGCGTTTCCCGGAGGGCTACCTGGTGCTCGGCGACGCGCTATGCAGCTTCAACCCCACCTACGGCCAGGGCATGACCTCGGCGGCGATGCAGGCCGCTGCGCTCGACGAGTTGCTGACGCTGCGCGCGGGTCGGCTGGAGGGCCTGGCGCCCGTCTTTTTCAAGCGGGCCGCGCGGGTGATTGACACACCCTGGCAACTGGCGGTGGGTGAAGACTTCCGCTTCCCGGAAACCACTGGCCCCAAGCCCGCCAGCGTAGACCTGCTCAACCACTACGTAGCCGCCGTTCACCGTGCCACGCTGGTAGACCCGGTCGTCGGCGCGGCCTTCATCCAGGTGATGAACCTGCTGGCGCCACCGAGCAGCCTCCTTACGCCGGGGATGATGCTGCGGGTCTGGCGGGCCAACCGGCAACGTTCCCGGTTGCTGATGCGCGAAGCGGAGCTGGTGGCCTGACCATTGTCGTGCTGGCACGGCAGCGAGCTGCTACGCCTGAGGAACACGCCCGGAAGCGTCCGCCGTCCGGGCTGACGGGCACTCATAGGCTGCAACATCAGGAGCGCAAGGTCGTGGCCGGGACAGAACCAGGCTCCGGATTAACCGAGACTGAACAGTCGATCACCATCTGATGCCATCATCGAAATCACGACAAGGAGAAAGTCACTTATGGAGAACGCACATCTCACCGTAGCCGGCGAGGGTGAGCACCTGCTCGTCGTCAGCGACGTGGTCACCATCAAAGCCTCGGGCCAGGAGACGTCTGGAGCGCAGCTGGTCGTCGAAGTGCGCGTGCCGCCGGGCGGTGGGCCACCCATGCTCCACCGCCATCAACCAGCCGAGACGTTCTACGTCCTCGAGGGCGAGTTCGAGATCAACACCGCCGATACCGGTAACAGGTTGAACGCGGTGAGGATCGGCCCGGGAGACACCCTTTCGGTTCCCGCGATGGTCTGGCACACCTACAAGAACATCGGCGCGACGCCGGGAAGATTCATCGCCGTCCTGAGTCCGGCCGGGATGGAGCACTTCTTCCGCGAACTCGGTGTGCCGCTCGACGACCCCAACAACCCGCCGGTGCCGGCTGGTCCGCCCTCAGACGAACAGCGTGAACGAATGATGGCGATCATCGCCAGGCATATGGAGATTTTGCCGCCTCACCGGTGATGTTTTGCACGACGCCCCGCGGCGGGGTAGGGTGGCCCCGCCG
>JBDNDG010000128.1:0-11069 GCA_046719255.1 Chloroflexaceae bacterium | reverse complement strand
CGACCGGCGCTACTACCGCCCCCAACCGGTCGCGGGCGTGACCGGGGAGGAACTGGTCGAGGACGGCGAGAGCATCGTCGCCCTGCGCAGCCCCACGGGGGGTTACGTGCGCCTGACCAGCGCCGAGCACACCCTCTGGGCGGCGATGGACGGCGAGCGCACCGTCGAGCAACTGGCGCTGCTGGGCTTCACGCGCTTCGGGCGGCTGCTGCCGGTGCTGGACCTGGTTGAGGGCCTGCGCCGTGGGGGCTTCCTCGCCGACCCGCCGACGGACCTCTACCGCGGCCTGCGGCAGCGCCTGGAACGGCGCAGCATCGAAGGGTGGGGACGTCGCATCGCGGGGGCGCTCCGGGCCTATCCTATCCCCATCAGCGGGGTTGACGCGCTGGCAGGCGCGCTCTACCGCAGCGGCGGCTGGCTCTTCTTCACGCGCTTCTTCATCATCCCACTGGCGCTGTTCATCCTGGCCGGATGCGGCGCTTTCGCCCTGCTGGCCGGCAGCGGGCGCTACACCGTGATCGACGTCGCCAACCCCGGGTTGAGCTTGCTGGGCCTCTGGGCGGCGCTGCTGGTTTCGTTCGTGCTGCACGAACTGGCCCACGCCCTGGCAGTGAAGCACTTCGGTCGGCGCGTACCCCGCGGCGGGGTGATGATCTACTACGGCATGCCTGCGGCCTTTGTGGACACGAGCGACATGTGGCTGGCCGGGCGCCGCGCGCGCATCATCGTCTCACTGGCAGGGCCGCTCTGTGACCTGCTGGTAGGCTCGACGGCGGCCCTGGCGGCGGCGCTGGCCCCGCCGGGCGCCCCGGGCGCAGCGGCCTACACCCTGGCCGTGGCGGCCTACCTGGCGGCGTTGTGCAACCTCAACCCGCTCCTGGAGCTGGACGGCTACCACATTCTCAGCGACTGGCTGGGGATGCCCAATTTGCGCCGCGAGGCCCTGGGGTTCATCCGTGGCCCCCTGTGGCAGAAACTGCGCGCTGGCACGCCGCTGGCGCCGGAGGAGCGGGTCTACACCCTCTACGGCTTATTCGCCGCGGCCTACACCACACTGGCGGTGGTTCTGGCCCTGGCCTTCTGGCAGGCCCACCTGGGGCGTGTCCTCGGCGCGCTGTGGGCGGGCGGGCCCCTGAGCCGGGGCGTGGCGGTTATCATTGTCGTCGGCGTGGTGGCGCCCCTGGGCCTTGGCCTGCTGCTGACCGCGTGGTGGCTCATCCACGCCATGGCCGCCTGGCTGGCCCGGCGGGGCTACGGGCGCAGCCCGGCCATCGTCGCCGCCACCCTGACCCTCCTCGTCCTGGCCCTGGCCGCGCTGCCCATTCGCTTCGGGCGCTCCGTCGAGACGGCGCTGATCGCCCCGTTGCTCTGGTGCGTGGCCCTGGCGGCGCAGATCACCCTCCACGCCGATTACCGCCGCGCCACCCTCGCCCGCGCTCTCGACGCCTTCCTGCTGGTCACGGCCCTCGAAATCCTCGCCCTGAGCGGCGGATTCCTCTTCCCCGACCGGGCCCTGCTCTGGTCGTTGCTCCAGAACGCCGGCTTTGCCCTGCTCTTTTTCGCCGGCTTTATCGCCCTGCTCGATGTGGACCTGCACCTCGCCTCGCCCCTGGAACTGGCGGGCAGCGCCCTGTTGCTGGTGCTGGCCTTCCTCAGCGGCGGTTTCGCCATCGGGCTGACGCAGGCGGCACGCCCCGGCGACCCCTTCGCCCTCCAGGTGATTATCGCCACCCCGGTCTACGGCGGCGCGGCGGCGCTGGCGCTCCTGCTCCCCTTCATCGCCGGTATGCGCACCTCGTGGCTGCTGTGGAGCTGGCTGCTACTCTGGCTGGGCATTGCCGCGCAAACGGCAGCCTACGTCCTGGACCTTGACCCGCGGCTGCGGGCCGCCCCGGCGGGGCCGAGCGCCGCCATCCTGGCCGCAGGCCTCTGGACGGCGGCCTGGTGCTCGCACGTGGTCGCCCTGCGGCAGATTGGCCCCCAGGAACAGGCGTGGCCGCTCGACCCGAACGGCGGTGAGAGCGAACGGCTGCAACGGGCCTTCCGCCATACCTACGCTGGCCTCTACCTGATGTTCCGCGCCTACCACGGCTCCCGGCGCGCCCACATCCTTGACGACCGCCTGGACATCGTGGCGGCCACCGCGAACTGGGACGTGACCCTCGACCGCGACGAGGCCCGCATCGGGGCGACCCTCGCCGCCGCCCCCCTCGACACTCAGGGGGCGCGCTATGCCGAGGTCCTGCGTTACACCGTGGCCGCAATCGAGCAACTCGCCGGTCTCACCTTCGCCCGGCGGGCCATCCAGGCGGCCTACGATGCCCTGCCGTGGCCCGAACGCGAGGTGGCCGACCAGCGCTGCTTTCCGCACACGCCCTGGGCGCGGCAACTGTCGCGCGCCTTTGGCGATGCCCGCGCCGCCCGTCTGCGCCTCTTGCGCGAGGTGGAACGCTTCGCCGCCTGCGATGACACTGACCTGCACGCCCTCGCCGACGCGCTGCAACGGCGCCACGTCCGCGCTGGCGCGAGCCTCCCGGTCGGCGGGCAGTTCCCGGCAGGCCAGTGGATCATCGAGGCAGGCGAGGTGGCGGTGCGCGAACAGGGCCGCGTGGTGGCCGAGCTGCACCGTGGAGCGACCTTTGGTGACGGTGACGAAGATCGGCCCGCATCCCGCGAGTATCGTGCCAGCGTTGATAGCGTACTCCTCTTCGTGAGCAACACCGACTTGCAGCGGATCGTTCCGCGCGCCGGTTCCGGCCAGAACCCCACGGCAGTGGTGCAGGCACTGGAGCGAACACCGTTCTTCCAGGCCCTGCCACGGGCTACGCTGCACCGGCTCGCCGCGCAGGCTGAGGTGCTGCACGTCCCCCCGCGCACCCTGATCGTCCGTCAGGGGCAGGCGCAGGAGCGCCTCTACGTGATCGTGTCTGGACAGGTCACCGTGGTTCGCCGCGACGACGGCGCCACACCGCGCGCCGTGGCGCGTCTGGGGCCCACCGAACTCTTCGGCGACGTGGAGCTACTGCGCGGCGGCCCGGCCCCGACCAGCGTGGTCGCCACGGGTCCCGTGGAACTGGTGGCGTTGCCCCTTCCGGCCATCGCAGCACTCCTCGACACCGGTAGTTCCCTCCGGCAACCGTAATCGCCGGTTCAGAGGTTGGTGCGATTACGCCCTCCCACGCCCTCCCCACAGGCAGGGGCATGGGGAAACCCGGTTCAGAAGCCACTCACGGCTGCACAAAAAGCTGAAACGCCCCATCGCGAGCACCGCGGGCGCTCACCCGGTAGCGAATACGTCCCATCTCATCGGCCCGCACGATCCCTGAGCGGGTCACCTGGGCGCCGGGGCGTGAGGCCGCCACAAAGGCAACCGCGCCGTCGGGTTGCAACAGGCTCACCTCCAGATCACCCGAGCGCACCTCGACCATCACGATGACCTGCGTCGCCACTCCCGGGCGCTCCAGCGCTACTACGCGCTCCGCCCTGCCCTCAGCGCCGACGAAGCTGGTACGCACATTGCCGCCGTCCGGCCCGATATCGATCGTTGTCGCCTCGCCGCTGATCTGCAAACAACCGGCGAGCAAGAAGGTGCTGAGGAGCAGGAGGAGTCGTTGCATATCAGACTTTTATGCGGCTGCGCTGCACAACGCCAGAACGAACATACGAGGTTCCTGGGAGGGCGTAGCCCTTCCAAACCTTCCTGCACACGGGCTATTTTCACATTAGACTTTTATGTGGCTGCGCCGCAGAAAGAAAAGATGAGAATGGGTTTATTTTCGGGAGGGCGAAGCCCTCCCAAACCCTCCCCGCCGGTGGGGTGGTTCCTGGGCGGGCCGTGCCCTCCCAAACTCGCCCGATGGCCAGGGACGCAGAACGATCCGATCTCCCCCGGTGAAAGCCGGCGGCGTGCCATCAGCCGTAGGACTCGGGCCGATAGTCGGGCTTGTAGGTCTCTTCCTCAGGCACTGCCTCCACCCGCAGCGGTCGTCGCCCGACAACGCGCAGGCTGGTGCCACAGTGGGCATTGGCGCAGACCACCAGCATACCCTCGGTCACATAGTCCATAATCGCCAGTTTCTGCTTGCAGGTCGGGCACTTCACGAACTCAACGGCCATAGATAGGCGATTCTTGCTATGCAGCGCGTGCGGCTGCGCCGCACACGACAGGAATGAAAAGCGATTCTTCTGGGAGGGCTGCGCCCTCTCAAACCCTCAGCGAGGAGCTATGTACAGACCATTCAACCGCCCACTCCGGTGTGCGCCTCGACCTCCTCGCAGATGGCGTGGAGGATCAGTCCGTGAACTTCCTGGATACGGGCGCTGTTGGCGCTCGGCACGATGATGGGGTGATCGGCCAGCGCACTGGCAGGACCGCCACCTTTGCCGAGCAGGGCGATGCTGGTGATGCTACGCTCGCGAGCGGCACGCAGCACGTTCAGGATGTTCTCGGAATTGCCGGAGGTACTGAACACGACCAGCACATCACCCGGACGCGCCAGGGCAATAAACTGACGGGCAAAGATGGCCCCATACCCGAAATCGTTAGCAATGCAGGTCAGGGCACCCACGTCGGCGTTCAGGCACACCGCAGCGAGCGGACGGCGATCGGAGCGGTAGCGCCCGACCAGCTCCTCTGCCAGATGCAACGCATCGGCGGCGCTGCCACCATTGCCGCAGGTAAACAGGGTGTGCCCTGCCAGCAGGGCCCTGGTCACGATCCCGGCTACGGTATCCACTCTGGCCGCCTGGGGCGCAAAGGCCTTCAGCACAGCAGCTAGCTCTTCAGACTGGTCGCGAAATGCCGGCACGGTGTTTCCCCTCGCAACGACGCCGATCGATGGCGGAGGCCATTATACTCGACCCGCTGCGCCGCGCGTGGGGTCCGCAGGGCTGATGCGGCATCCTTCCAGCCAGAGGGTGATGGCCAAACACGCCTGCGCTGGACGGCCCCGGGCACGTGCCCGGCCCCATTCCCACCGCTGAAAGTGCTATACTGATGTGAACATCGGGGAAACCGGGTTTCCCCACCTGCGGTGAGCCTGTCGAACCGCGCCCCTGCCCGGCGGGGAGGATTGAGAGCGGGCCGCCCCCACTCCCAGCCTCCCACCACCGGGGGGACGCGCCTGGTTCCCTCCCCCCAGCGGGGGGAGGGCCAGGGAGGGAGCAACCCTCCCGCGAACCCCGTCTTCATCGTGCCAGGGTACGGCGCAACCGCAAGGGCGTCGAACAATGCACATCCTGATCTGTTCCGGGAAGGTAACCCCATGGCAAAGATGATCGCCCCCGGTCTTGAGTGGCCCAACCTGCTCCGCCAGTTGCAGGACGCCATACCCGAAGCATTCGCCGCCAACGGTGACCCGCTGAACCTGATCGAAGGCACGTGGGGCCACCCTGGTCACGGCAAGCACTACTATACCGCCGTTGACGGTAGCGAACTGGGCCGCATTCCTATGCTCGATCTCGATACGGCCAAGCGCGCCGTGCGCTTCGCTGCCCAGGAACACCAGCAATGGTCGAAGGTCAGCCTCGATACGCGCAAGGCGCGCGTCGCCGATTGTCTGGAGCAACTGCGCGCCCATCGCGACCTGATCGCCTGCTTGCTGATGTGGGAGATCGGCAAGCCCCTCAAACTCGCCCAGGACGACGTGGATCGCTGCATCTCCGGGGTGGCCTGGTACCTCGAACAGATTGACGGCATGCTCGAAGGTCGCGCGCCGCTGGGGCTGATCTCGAACATCGCCTCCTGGAACTACCCCTACTCCGTGCTGGTGCATGCCGTGCTGGTGCAGGCCCTCGCCGGCAACGCGGTGATCGCCAAGACGCCTACCGACGGCGGGTTGTTTGCCCTCACCCTCGGCTTTGCCCTGGCCCGCCGCGCCGGCCTGCCGGTCTCGCTGGTCTCCGGCTCCGGCGGCACCCTCTCCGATGCCCTGGTGCGCAACCCCGACATTGCCTGCCTGGCCTTCGTGGGCGGGAAGACCAACGGGCGCGACATTGCCGCCAGTCTCTACGACCGCGCGAAGCGCTACATGCTCGAGATGGAGGGCATCAACTGCTACGGAATCTGGGACTTCTCCGACTGGCCCCGCCTTGGCGCCCAGATTAAGAAGGGATACGTCTACGGCAAGCAGCGCTGTACCGCCTACATTCGATTCGTTGTGCAGCGCAGCTTGTTTCCCCGCTTCCTCGACACCTACCTGCCCGCGATCAAGTCGGTCCAGGTCGGCAATCCACTGGTGGTGGATAATCCCGGCGATCCGCTGCCTGAGCTGGACTACGGCCCGCTGATCAACAGCCGCAAGGTGGAGGAACTGCGTGTGCTGTACTCAGAGGCGGTAGGACTCGGGGCGATCAGCCTCTACGAAGGCGATCTCGATGAGGAGCGCTTCCTGCCGGGTCAGGACATCTCGGCCTACCTGGCGCCAATTGCCCTGCTCAACGTGCCGCGTAATGCTCGCCTGCACCATAACGAGCCCTTTGGCCCTGTGGATACGATCGTGGTGGTGGACCGGATCGAGGAACTGATCAGCGAGATGAACATCTCCAACGGAAACCTCGTCTCCTCAATCGCCACCGATGACCCGCAGATCGCGCGCATGGTTGCGAGTGAACTACGCTCGTTCAAGGTGGGCATCAACGCCATGCGCTCCCGCGGTGATCGCGAGGAGGTCTTTGGCGGCATGGGCGCGTCGTGGAAGGGCTGCTTTGTGGGCGGGAAGTATCTCGTCCAGGCGGTTACCCAGGGGCCGCCCGGGGAGCGGTTATACGGCAATTTTCTTGATTATACGCTGTTGCCGGAAACGCGTTAGATTCCTGTGCGGCTTTGCCGCATCGTGTCATGCTGAGCGAAGCGAAGCATCACGGCGCCCTGATGCCGAGAACCTTCGCTTCGCTCGGCGTAAACCACGCGGGAGCGGCAGAGCGAATCTGGTATTAGAAGAGGCGCGTGCGAGGCCCCCGCGTGCGACTGGCGATGGTTGCCGCGGCCAGGTACCAGTGCTCACGCAGTTCCAGCGGCCAGGAGCGGGCGAGCGCTCCCAGATCGGTGAGCGTTGCCGTGTCGCCGATCCAGGCCAGGGCCTCCATCGCCTTGCGACGCAGGTAGAGCGGGCCGGCTGCGCCATCCTCAGGCCGCAGGTGTACCGCAAATGCGCCGATCCGCAGCTCTTGCACCGTCCGCCAGGCCGCGATGTCCTGGATGACTTGCCTGACCGTAGGCCCGGCACGGCCATCGGGCAATTCCAGCACGCGGTCGGGCACACCCATGCCGATCCAGGACAGCGACTGTAAGGCTCTGGCCTTTACCGACTGGTTCTGCCTGGTGATCAGTACCTCAAGCAGCCAGTCAATCACCTCGGGGTCGGTGGCGCGAACCCGGCCCGCCAGGTATGCCAGTTGCTGGGCGGCCCGGTCGGGAAGGCTGGCATTGGCCCGCACCAGCACCGCCAGTAGAGAGGCCACCTGGTCCGGCTCGAAGAGGGTCAGCGCATCGGCTGCGGCCCACATGGTATCGGCCCACTCGTCGCTGATCGGCGTCTGCGCGTCGTCGGTCGGGCCGAGGATCACGCGCAACAGGAAGCGCGCATCGAGCACCTTGATCTCCTCATGGTCGCCGAGATCGGCCAGGGCGAAGATGGCCAGGGCCCGTTCCGGCGGCAGGGGCGACTCCTGGATGATGGCCCGCAGTTCATCACGCCCCTGCGCCCCTCGGTCCCACAGGTCCAGTATCCGCCGGAGCATGGCCTCATCACGCTGCTGCTGGAGCGACACCGGCGCTGTCCGGGTTCCCGGCGGCGACGCCAGCGAGGTCTCGTCGCGGTAGCTGGACAGAAGGATGGGGCCCTGCCGCGGTGTGCTGGAGGCGCGCTCCGAGGCCAGCCAGCGGGGCGCGAGGTTACGCAGCGCGCGAGCAGCCGCGATACGCACGTTGGTGTACTCATAGCGCGGACCGTTTGCGGTCAGGCGCACTTTCTCGGTGAGAATGCGGCACAGTTCCGGGATCAACTGCGGGTCATTCAGCCGTCCCAGGGCGGCAACGAGTTGCTCGCGCCGCTCAGCGACAGGCTCGCGCTCGTTGCGCAGCCGGATCAGACAGGCATCGAGCACCTCGGTGTACAGCGCGGGCGCCAGGCGGGCCTCCTGTTCGCGGGTGATCGCCTCGAGGCAGCGCGCCGCAAGCAAGGCGTGGATGCCACTGCCAGCACGAATGGCCCTGGCGAGCTGCTCGAAGAGCGGGGTGGGATCGGGGAGCAACCCCGCCAGGGCATAGATAACATCCTCCCACCACGATAAGCGTTCGGGGCTGGAGCAGAGCGTAACGATGTCGGCAAGGCGATCGAGCAGGTCACCGTGGGTAATCAGGGCCTGCGCCGCCAGGTAGGTCTCGAGAACGGGATTGGAGAAGCGCGCGTGGTTCTGGCCCACGCTGCTGAGCAAACGGGCCTCGCGCAGCAGCGCATACAACTCCTCAAGACTGTAATCGCGCTCGCGCCGCACGCGCTGGAAGATGCGGAACACCTCCGCCAGCGGCAGGTGCTCGCAGTGGTTCCAGCGTCCATACCAGGCCAGTTCGGTCAGGCTCTCGCGCGCGGCCTCACCGACCCGAAAGGTGGCGGCCAGGCTGGCCAGGGCGTGATCCAGGTACTCCTGCACGATCTGGTTGCGGGTAATGCGCGCCTGTGATTCGGCGGCCAGCCGCTCGTAGATCAGCGCCAGCAGACTCGGCTCACTCGCCAGGCCGAGCAGGCGGTTTTCGCGCATGCGTTGAAACAATTGGGAGGCGCGCTTCGGGTCGCGTTCGCGGCAGTAGCGCATCACCTGCCGCTCGCTCAGGAGTTGCAGGATCAGCACCCGCGCCCTGGGCAGCCACGCGCCGGGGTACAGATCGATGTTCGAGGTCACCACGAAGCCCTGGTCGGGGCGGCGCTGCGCCAGCGCCGCCAGCTCGCGGGCCAGATCGGCGCGAGCCCGGTCGGAAAGGGCGTCGAGATGGTCGAGCAGGAAGATAAAGCGCCCCTGGGGAGCGGACACGGGTGCCGGTCCCAGCAGACTGGTGAGAGCAGCGCCGAGATGCGGCGTCACGGCGCGGGCCTGCTCTATAATGTAGCGCTCCAGCCGCCCCAGGCCGCGGGTCTGGTCGTAACCTTCCAGCGTGACGTAAATGCCGAGGGGCAGGGTCGGGTCGCGTATGACGGCCTCGGCCAGCTCGAAGGTCAGACGCCGGAGCAGGGTCGTCTGTCCAGAGTGGGGTGGCCCGATCACCGCCACGAGGTTGGTGTCAGGCGCTTCGGCCAGGCGCTGGCGGCGCCGACCGCGCAGGCCGAGGGCGAAACTCTGGTCGAGCGCGTCGAGCGCGCCCAGGGCCGTTGGCGCGTCCTCGGGACGCAGGCGCGCCAGGGTCCAGTCCTGGCCCGGCGCAAAGCTGACTACGCCGCTTTCGATGAACCCGGCTCCGCTCCAGCGGGTAAAATGCTCATCGTGCAGCACCTGTGCGGCGTACTCGAGCTGCGCGTTGGGGCTGAACAGGCGACCCTCGGGGTTGCGCATATAGAGGACGGGGGTGGTCCAGCCCACCTGGTCGGGGCGAAAGACGCGCTGGCGGGCCACGTTGACCGCCTCATCAATGATGCCGTTCCGCAGCAGATGCTCGCTGAGATGGAACGTGAAGCTACGCGCCAGGGCAATTTCCACCAGACGTTGCATCGCCAGCACGGCCGGAATCCCACTCTCGATAATCAGCCGCGCCGCCAGACTGTTGATCTGGCCGCTGACCGCGCTATTGCAGGCCACCAGCACCACCATAGCTGGCCGGTACGAGGGAGGGAGTTGCCGCAGGAGGGCGATGAAGGCCTCTTCGGGAAACAACTGGACGCGGCGATCGCCAACACGTTCAAGCACCAGGCGCGTGCCTTCCTGGGGATGATGCAGGGCGTGGCCGTAGTAGAGCAGCACATCGTAGCCGCGGGCCGGCGGCGCTTCCAGGCCAGTGTGCCCGCCGACGCTGCGCAGCGTCGGCGGCAGTGCGCCGCGGATGAGCGCGTCGCGCAGATCCTCCTCGGTCGCGCGTGGGAGCACGTCACAGCGGAACTGCCCGCTCGCCGTCGCGGCGCTGAAGCGGGTGTTGAAGTCACGCTCCTCGGCCTCCCTGTCAATGGGGGCCAGGTTCCAGCGCTCCAGGTCCCCGGGGGCGGAGATGACGATGAGCATCCGAATGGGGCGCTCGGCAATCGGGCGCCCCTCGTCAAAGGCAGGACTCTTGATGTAGCGCGAAAAGACGATGTTGGGATCAACGGCGATCGGGCGTGGGGCGACGGTGTCTCCGCTATCGTCGAAGTACAGCAACTCCCAGGGGATGGCATGCACCTCGGGGGAGTCGGGGTCCAGGGCCAGACGCAGCCGCAGCGCGCGACCGCGGGCCCTGACGGCCGACCAGGCTTTCTGAAACTCCAGCGCGAGCCGGCCCGTGAAGAGGCGGTTGAAGAGGTCGAGGCCGAAGGCGGCCAGGCCCCGGGGTGAGTTATCCGCGGGCTGCAACGTGGCAGGGAGCGCCACCGGTTCCTCTGCGCTGACGCGGCGCCCACCCTGGAGTTCCAGCTCCACGCTGTACAGACCCGCGCCGCCCGCACGCTGCACCAGAATCAGCAGATCGTCGTAGTCGTTCATAGTGTGCGTGATGCCCTGAGGAGTGCGGCGTTTGCTGCTATCTGCTCGCCTCCTCCCCCGCCGGGGGAGGAAACCGGGCGCCTCCCCCCCGGCGGAGGGAGGAAGAGAGGGGGTGGAGCACTGCAAACCCTCCCTACCGGTGGGTTGGTTCCCGGCAGGGCTACGCTACGCCCTTCCACACCCTCCCCTCAGGCAGGGGCATGGGGAAACCCCGGGTTTCCCCATATGCATTTGCGAGGCTCTCCCGGCAGAGCACAGCCCTCCCACCCCACTCTCAGACAGGGGCATGGGGAAACCCGGTCTCCCCATCCTCTGACACGGCGAAGACAGGTTTTTTCTTGGGAGGGCGCAGCCCTCCCAGACCCTCCCCGCTGGCGAGTTGTCTTCTGGGAGGGCGCAGCCCTTCC
>JBDNDG010000127.1:0-11089 GCA_046719255.1 Chloroflexaceae bacterium | reverse complement strand
CATCGAGGCCGATCGTGCCCCCGGGCACGTCCCACAGCATCACATCGGCGCGCCGGCAGAGCAGGATACCGCCCTGATCGTTGCGAGCAAAGGCGCTCGCGCGCACCTGCAGGATACGCTGGTGCCCGACGTAGCTGCGCAGCCAACGGGTATACTTGATGGTCATACTCTGCTCCCTTCGAGCGCCAGGCTCACGGCCAGGCGAAAACCGGTAAACTCGTTCCGCACCGTTGGCGGCAAGCGAAAGCGACAGGCGCAGCGGGCATAGCCGTGGGGATTGGCGTAACAGCCACCGCGCATGATCCGGCGCCCGGGCGCTGCCGGATCCTCGCGGCCATCGTCGGGGCGATAGGGATAGGGCGCGTCGAGGCTGGCGGTCCACTCCCAGACATTGCCGGCCATATCGAGCACTCCGTGCGGGCTTGCGCCTGCCGGGTAGGCTCCAACCGGCGTGGTGGCGCCTGGCCCCCCATCGCGGGTGTTGGCGCACCGGGGGTCGAACGTCTCGCCCCAGGGAAAGGTGCGCCCGTCACTGCCGCGGGCGGCGTGCTCCCATTCGGCTTCGCTGGGCAGCCGCGGGCCACCGCGCGCGGCGAGGGTGTTGCCGGCCAGATCGTGGAAGGTGACCGGCTGCCGCGCCAGCCACGCGCAGAACCTCCGCGCTTCGTTCCAGCTTATGTCAACAACAGGATGATCGAGGCGATCCGCCGGCGGCGTCGCGCCCCGCCAGGCCAGTGGTGCCTGCACCCCGGCGCGTGCCACAAAGGCCGCATAGAGGGCATTGGTGACCGGCGTCTGCGCGATGGCGAAGGATGGGAGCAAGACCTCGTGCCGCGGCGCCTCTTCGCGGTAGCTCTCGCGGGTGCCGCCGTAGCGCCGCGCCAGCTCGCCCAGGGCCAGCTCCGCTGTGCCCATCAGGAATGGCACTGCCGGGATCACGACAAAGGCCGGGAGTGGTAGATCAGCTACTGCATCCATAGATCCGGTTCAGCCGCGCCAGCTCGCGGTCATAGACAGTTACCGCGAAGTGGTCAATGCTGGTCACACCCTGCAGCGCATCGTAGCCTTTCACCAGAAACTCGTGGGCCGCCTCCATCCCCAGCAGGCGCGCCAGCAGGCGTGAACGGTGCAGCCCGATACCCAGCAGATGCGAGCGCGAGAGCCGGAAGACATTGTACAGGCTACTGCGCACGAGTTCGAGTTGTCTCAGGCGGTCGTCGTAGTTGTCGGCCAGATAGTAGAACCGCTCATAGGTTGCCTCGTCGAAATCCGTACCGACCTTGTGCTCCAGCATCATCAGCGCCAGGCTGTCATCCAGGCGATTGGTCAGATCGAGCAATTCCAGCACTTCTTCCACATCGCGCAGGCGCACGCCCGGCAGGGCGTGAATAAACTGGTGCAGGCGGCGCGCGCCCCGGTCACGCTCGGTAAAGTCGCGGGGCCCGTAGATCTCGTTGAAGAAGAACTCGCCAACCGGTTCGTACTGTGGGATCTCGGCCAGGTCGCGGTAATCGCGGCGGAGACGATTGGCTTGAAAGATCTGGAGTGCAATACGGTACTGTTTGAACGTGCTCATAAAGTTCGGGCATCAGGTCAGCCGGCTGATCTGCTCGCGCGCCTTGCTGGCGAAATAGCTGTTCGGGTCAATCCTGATGACGGTCTGGTAGGCGCTGATCGCATCAGCGGTGCGACCCAGATCCTCAGAAACCAGGCCGATGAAGAAGGCCGCGTCTACGTAGTTAGCGTTAAACTCCAGGGCGCGGCGAAAGCTCTGGAGGGCGGGTTGGAGCCGGCCCCGGGCATAGTGCGCCCGTCCCAGCCAGTAGTGCGCCTCGGGGAAGTTCTCCTGCAACTGAACGGCCCGCTGCAAGTCGCGGATGGCTCGATCTTCGCGCCCCGCCTGCATGAGCAGCATAGCCCGCCGGTAGTAGGTTTCGGCGATGCGGCCGTTGGCGCGGATCGAGGCATCGTAGGCGGCTCTGGCCTGGCTGGTGCGCCCGAGTTCCTGGTAGAGCTTGCCCTGGAAAAGAAGCGCCTCGGCATAGTCGCCACGTTGCTGCAGGGCGATCTCTATCGTTTCCAGGGCCGCGCCGATGTCGCCGCGAGCGCGTTGCAGTTGCGCCAGGCCCAGGTAGGCCTCGGGAAAGACCGGTTGCAGCTCCAGGGCACGCTGGTAGGCGGCCTCAGCACCCGTGTAGTTGCCCTGGCGCAACAACCCCTCGGCCAGCCAGAACTGCGCCAGGGGGTCGTCCTGGCCACCGGGGAAGCTTGCGGCAGTCTGGAAGTAACTGGTGGCAACACCCCAGTTCCCCTGTCCCACGGCGACCAGGCCCAGGCCAATCTGCGCCGGGATCAGGGTGGGGTTAACCTGAAGTGCCTGGTTGTAACTGTTTACGGCGGCTTCGAGATCGCCGCTGAGCCGCTGCACATCGCCCAGGATGACCAGGGCCTCGGCGCGCAGGAGCACCTGGGCCGGGTCACCGAGATCGGGGGTAAGGGCCAGCACCGCATTCGCGGCATCAACCGCCCGCGACAACTGGTTGGCCGCGAAGCTGGCCCGGCTGAGGCGGTGCTGGTACGCTGCCTCGCCTGGCCGCAGGGCCACCGCCTTCGCATAGGACTCCAGAGCCAGATCGTACTCCCCCTGGACCATCACGGCATCGCCAATCGCGACCAGTTTCTCCGCATCGGCGACGCCCTGGTCAAGGGCACGGCGGTACTCCTGCACCGCCCGCCGCGGATCGCTGAGTGGGCCGTAGTAGAGATCGGCGAGGGCCAGGCGCGCGGCGACGTTATCTGGATCGGCGCGCACAGCCTGCTGAAACAGACGTTCGGCGGTTCGATAGTCGTTCTCTGCCAGGGCCAGCTTCCCCAGCGCGAGCGCCACCGACG
Organism: Chloroflexaceae bacterium; assembly: GCA_046719255.1. Taxonomy (GTDB): domain Bacteria; phylum Chloroflexota; class Chloroflexia; order Chloroflexales; family Chloroflexaceae; genus JACAEO01. The sequence continues at coordinate 8,197 of JBDNDG010000127.1, read as the reverse complement.
CCGACCGCGGGTCCAGGCGCAGGGCATCGAGGTAGGCATTGCGGGCGGCATCGGGGCGCCCGCCAGCTTCGTACAACTGGCCGAGTTCTACCGCCGCGACAGCGCTGGACTTGCTGAACCTGGTCAGGACCTCCTCGGCTTCGGCGTAGAACTCTGGCCCCATCTGCCGCAGGGTGCGCGCCAGGTCCACGGCGCTCTGCGGCGATGAACGCTGTTCGAGGAGCACGCGGCGCTGCGCCACAGCGCCTGCCAGGTCGCCCTGGGCCTCGGCAATCGCGGCCAGTTCCATCCGCGCGGGAAAAAAGGCGTTGTTGCGCTCCAGCGCGAGGGTATGGCGCTCGATGGCCCGGGGCAGGTCGCCGCGGGCGCGGGCGACCGCCCCCTGGCCGAAATAACCCTCGGGCGCCTGGGGCGCGAGTTGCACCGTCTCGGCATAGGCCTGTTCGGCGGCGTCGAGATTGCCCAGCAGGCGTTGGGCGCGCCCGAGCGCCGCGCTGATCCGCGGGTCACCCGGACGTCGCTGCTGCAGGGCTTCAAGGGTAACCAGGTGCGCCGGGCGCGGACTTGCGGCGGCGAAGAGCGCCTCCAGGCCCGAGCGCGGGCGCGGGCGCGTGCGGGCCTGTTCCGTTTCCACAACCGCCTGGTAGAAGCGCTGCCGATCGGCATTCATCCTGGCGCGCTCGGCCTGGCCACTGCCAGCGAACCCGGCCTCGCCGGAGCGGGCCCCATCGGCCCGCGCAGGCTGGCGCCACTGGGTCACCTCACGGGCGCTCGTGTCGGCCGCCCGGTCGAGCCCCGCTCGCGCATCGGTCAGATCGGCGACGGGTAGCGCCGGGGCCACCTCCAGTTCCCAGAGCAGTTGTCCCTGAGCGCCCACGCGCCGGGCCACATCGAGCAGGGCGCCCTGTTCGCTCAGGGCGGCATCAATCCGCTGCCGGTACATCGGGCGGTACACCGGAGCCACCAGCAGACTGTCGGGGTCACGCGCACGGCGGGCAGCCTCGAGGCTCGCGGCGGCAGCCTCGAGCTGCCCGGTCTCGCGGTAGGCCGTCGCCAGGGTCAGCAGTAACGGGGCGTGGGTGGGCAACAGGTTGCGCGCCTGCTCCAGCTCAATCACCGCATCCGCCGGACGGTTCTCGCGCAGGGCCTGCAGCGCCAGGTTGACGCGCAACTCGCCCAGGTCGTGCCCCTCGAGCAGCCGGACCGCCTCGGCAAAGGCGCTGAGAGCGGCCGGATCGCCGCCGTCGAGCAGCACTGCGCCGAGATTGTTGGCCAGCAGGGCCTGCTCATCCGAAGGCTCGCTCAGGGCGAGACGGTATTCCTCAGCCGCGGCGGTGTAGGCCATGCGCGCCCACAACACGTTGCCGCGCAGGGCCCGCGGCAGCGGCGCACGCAACTCCGGGTAGTCCTCCAACAGACGTCCGAGCGCGGTGAAGGCCCGATCGGCCTCACCCCGGGCATAGGCATGCAACGCGAGGATCAGCGGCACCACCGTCGCCCGCCCATTGACCGGCACGCGGGCCAGCGTGTAGCTCCGCGGCATAACAAAGCGCCCCGGGTAACCGTCCCAGCCATTGGGCGCATACGGCCCGGTAGGCTGGTAGATCAGACGGGGCTGCAGGGAAGGGCTGTCGAGGATGGCACCCGGCTCAACCCGCCCCCAGATGAGCACATCGGCGCTGAGGATGGTGGCCAGTTCCAGCGCCTCCTGAACCGTATCAGGACGGCGCTCGGCCACCCGCGTGACGATCGCCCCCTGGGCAGCCTGATCGATCTCGCGGGCCAGGGTGACGGCGACGTTGCGCCCCGACTGCCCATCGCCACCGTCGTCGAAGGGGGCCACCACCACAATATAGCGCGCCGCAGGGGGAACGAACAACGGGCTGAGCAGCAGGTAGAGGGCCAGGCCGGTGACCAGCGTGAGCGCAGCATACACGCCCCAGCGCCAGCGCGGCTGCCGGGCCAGCCACTCGCCCAGGGTACGGCGCTCCTTCGGCCCGGGCAGGGCAGCGACCGTGGCGCCGTTCTTGTCGTGCACCTCAAGCTCTACGACGGTGGTATCCTCCGCCGCGCAACGATGCTTGTGCACCGAGGCGCGCCAGCGATACACCAGTACCAGGACGCCGGCAACACACAACCCCAGCACGATGATAGCGGCAAGGAGCAGCAGGTTCATCAAAGCGGCTCCATCCCGGCGGGACGTACGCGGAGGCCCGCACGGGTCCAGGCGCTCTTGCCCTTATTGTAAGGGGTTTTTCGTGGAGATCAAGGAGGTGTTGCCTGATCGGTCTGTGGTAACAGAGTTCCGGCTGCTTTGAGAAGGCACACGCCTGATTTACAGTCTAGCGTGAACGTATGGGGAAACCGGATTTCCCCACGCCCCTCCCTGAGGGGAGGGTTTGGGAGGGCGCAGCCCTCCCGAGCGAATCTCTTTGCACTCCTGTAGTGTGCGGCGCAGCCGTATAGATGGCTGGAATGCCATGCTCAGGGTGCAGTACAGCGGGGCCGCGCGCATCCGCTACCAGCGCTCTAGGGCCCTACCCAGTAGGGCGAACCATCAGCGGGATCAATGGCATAGGCACTGCGGCGGTAGCGCTTGGCGATCTGTTTCATCGAAGCAGCTTTGCGGCTGAGATCCTCGGCATCGAGAGGCTGCCCGGCATGATGCACGACCCCGCCAATCGCCAGACCCATCAACGGGAAGCGTCGCCAGTGACCGTCGCGGTCACGAGCCTCCAGATAGCCGCGGGCCAGTTCCTCACCCTCGTAGAGCTTCGGTGCCAGCGCGTCAAAGCGCGCGATGATCTCGCGGCACAGCGCCCGCGTCTGCTCAGGCGCACACAGCAGGGCGAAGTCATCGCCGCCGATGTGACCGAGAAACGCGGCCTGCGCCTCGTGGCGGATCACCTCGCGGAGCAACTCGGCGAGTTTGCGGATAGCAGTATCGCCCCGGCTGAAGCCGTAGTAGTCGTTAAAGGCCTTGAAGTTGCCCAGATCGGCGTGGAGCAAGGCAAAGGCGATATGCCGGCGAAGGTGCCGCCGAATTTCCCCGAGGAGCAGCGTATTGCCCGGCAGTCCGGTCAGCGGGCTATGCACCGGCTGGCGCTCGGCCCGGCGCAGGTGACTGCGGATCCGCGCTACCAGTTCTGTTCCGATCACCGGCTTGGTGACGAAATCATCGGCGCCGTTCTCGAAGCCCTTCACCAGATCATGCGGCGCGCCACGAACGCTCACGATGATCATCGGCAGGTGCGCGGTCCGCGTATCGTTCCGCAACTGGCGCAACGCTTCGTAACCGTCCAGGTACGGCATCACCACGTCAATCAGGATCAGATTCGGCAAGTGCTCCTGCGCCAGGCGCACCAGCGTGTATCCGTCGTGGGCAACGAGGACGGCAAAGCCTGCCTCAGCGAGCAAGAGGGTCATCAAGCGGCAGAATTGCCGGTCATCGTCGCCGATGAGAATGGTCTGAGGCTTGCTGGCCATCTGATCGATACCGGAGCTGTGACAGCATGTATGTCAGGATCCATGCGGCTGCGCCGCGAACCACAGGAAGGAAAAGCGTTTCCTCTGGGCGGGCTTCGCCCTCCCTCCCAAACCCTCCCGGTGCGGGGGGCACACCATCCCGGTGGGTAGGGGGATGGGGAAACCCGGTTTCCCCTATTTTCACATCAGCCGTCCGTGCGGCTGCGCGGCACAACACCGGAATGAAAATAACTATTTCCTGGGCGGGCTTCGCCCTACCAAAGGCGGGTTGTTTCCTGGGCGAGCTTCGCCCTCCCAAACCCTCCCGCGCGCGGGCTGTTTTCACATCAGGGCTGCGCCCGCTCCGACTCGCCCCCGAGCAGGGGGTGCGGACGGGTGCGCTGGTTTATGCAGCGGCGCCTTCGGGTCGGATCTGCAAGAGCACTTTCATCGCTCCCTGAGCTGCGGCGAAGGCGGCAACCCCATCGCACAGGTCGTAGCGCGCGCTGATCAGTGGCGCGGTATCAATCAGGCCGCGTTCGAGCAGGCGCAGGGCCGGCGCAAACGGGCCGCAGCGCGAGCCGATCAGGGTGATTTCATCCACCACGAGCATCGTCAGGTTCAGTTCGGAGGGAGCGTGAAAGGTGCTCTTGAGCACCAGGCGGCCCCGCGGTCGCACCAGCGCGCGTGCAGTGGCCAGGCCGGCAGGTTGCCCGGTACAATCAACCACCACATCGAAGCGCTCATCGGCCACCTCCGTGGCGCTGACGCAACGCACCCCCTGGCGGCGGTACAGCTCCCAGCGCTCCGGATGTCGCCCCACCAGCGTCACCGCGCAGCCCGGCAGCCGCAGGACCTGCACGATCATTGCCCCGAGCTTGCCATCACCAACCACGGCGACCTGGTCACCGGGCCGAAGATGGCACTGTTCCAGGATCTCGAGCGCGGCGGCCAGGGGTTCAACCCAGACCGCCTCTTCGTCGCCGATCGTGTCGGGAACGGCATGGAGACAATGGATGGGCAGCGACACCAGTTCGGCCATAGCCCCATCGCGCCGGTCAATACCCAGGGTGGTGCGCTGCGGACAATGCGTATGGTCACCACGCTGACAGGTGGGGCAGCGCAAACAGGCTGCATTGATCTCACCCACCACGCGCCGCCCGATCCACGCGGGATCCTCGCAGGCCACCACGGTGCCAACAAACTCGTGACCAGGCACCCCGCGAAAGCCCATGTAGCCGCGGGTAATTTCGATATCGGTATTGCAGATACCGGCCAGATGCGGACGAATCAGCGCCTCGCCAGGAACCAGGGCGGGCTGGGGATAGTCAGTCACGAAGCGAAGCGTGCCGTCGAAGAGTAAAGCTTGCATGCCGCGTGCCTCTATCCGCAGGCTGGTGTCAATCGGGTGAAGCGTGTGAAACCATAGAGGCGCCCCGCGAGGCCCGTCACACACCCCGTCCGGCTATGGGCCGCCCGGCGCGCCCCACCACCTCTTCGCTAGAGGCCAGGGAGGACACGGCCCGCCTCCTGGCAGGGGCGCGGCTCACAGGCTCACCCCGGGCGGCGAGCCTGTGAGCCGCAGGTGGGAGCGCCTGACACCCCGGCGGATGGGAAGGGGTGCAGGGAACCTCCGTTTCCTCTATGGCTATCTGGTCGGCGAACATCATTCCATCCCTGAATAGTGATAATTATACTATAAGTCACAACGAACTTCGCAACTACGGTCGCAGCGACCCATCGCGCCGGATTCGGCAGGAGAAAGCCACTATGCGTCTGATTTTTCTCGGGAGCCCGGCCTTCGCCGTGCATCCCCTGGAAGCCCTGGTCGCCGCCGGTCACACCGTCGCGGCAGTTATCACTCAGCCAGACCGACCGGCCGGCCGCGATCGGCGCCTGACGCCGCCGCCGGTGAAGCTGGCGGCCCAACGTCTGGGGTTACCCGTACTCCAGCCGGCCACCCTTCGCGACCCGGCGGTGGTGGCGCAACTGGCCGACCTGCGCCCGGAGGTGGGCATCGTGGCCGCCTATGGGGAGATCCTGCGCAAGCAGGTGCTGGCCATTCCACCCCTCGGCTACCTGAATGTGCACCCCTCACTGTTGCCCCGGCACCGCGGCCCCACACCGGTTGCCGGAGCTATTCTGGCCGGCGACCACGAGACCGGAGTGAGTATTATGCTCCTCGACCAGGGCATGGACAGCGGCCCGGTGCTGGCCCGGTCCGTCGTACCCCTGCCACCCGATGCCCGCACCGGCCAGCTCACCGATGCGCTGTTCCGCCTCGGCGCACGCCTGCTGGTTGAGACCCTGGGGGCCTATGCCGCCGGCGCGCTCACCCCTCAACCCCAGGATCACAGCCGCGCCACCGTCACCCGTCTGCTAAAGAAAGAGGACGGTCAGATTGACTGGTCGTTGCCCGCAGTGCAGATCGAGCGTATGACCCGCGCCTACGACCCCTGGCCGGGCGCGTTCACCCACTGGCGTGGTCAGCCCCTGCGTATTCTGAGCGCAGCCGTGCGCCCTGAGCCAGCGCCGGAAGCCGCGCCGGGGACCCTGCTCGGACGTGGTTCGCAGGGCGGGCCGCTGGTCGCTACCGGTCAGGGCGCCCTGGAACTGCTCGAACTGCAACCTGCCGGTAAGCGACCCATGCCCGGCTCCGAGTGGCTCAACGGCCTCCAGGGCGTAACCGGGCGCCTCGGCGCAGAATAGCTGACGCGATGCGTTAACCGGTCTTGCAGAGCTATCACAATTCTCGTATAATCGGCACTACGACCTACGGAAAAGCGCGCACAGGAACACGGTCGGGCCAGTTGCGTGGTCCGAGAGGGTGGGTGCGCCATAGCTTCAGGGGAACAAGCCAATGGCCTACTTCAAGGACGAAGCCGAATTGCAGCAGATTCTTGGCGCGCTCTTTGACCAGTTGAAAGCTGATGCTCGCGTTGCCCCCAAGATTTCCGAGGCCAAGATCATCATCCGCTGGATTTACGACGAACCCAAAGGGGTGGTGACCATTGACGCCGCCCATCCACCCACCCAGCCGGGAGCTTACATTGATGTGATCTGGGGCGATTCTGACCTGAAGCCCGATGTTGAGATGAGCATGAAGGCCGACGTTGCCCATCGCTTCTGGCACGGCCAGGTCAACCTGATGGCCGCTCTGACTCGCCGCCAGATCATCGCCAGGGGGCCGATCCCCAAGATCCTGAAGCTCCTCCCTGCCGTCGAACCCGCCTACACGATGTATCCGAAGCTCCTGCGCGAGATGGGTCGCGAGGATCTGGTGCTGAAGAAGTAACGCCGTTCGCTCGACTCCCCCATGCCGGCACGATGGTCGCGTCGTGCCGGCACTCTCTGGACGATGCCAACGAGCAACAGCGAGATGTACGACCGCGGTGTCCGTGATGCGGTTAACGATGAGTTAAACCCGTTCTACTACCAGCACTACTACTACTACCGCAAAGGCTACGACGATACCCGTCGCCAGATCCGCCGCCAGAAACGTCGTTCATCGACGCCGGTTGCAATGGTTATCGCGCTGCTGGTTCTCGGCGCGGCAGCCGCCCTGTACTGGTGGTCAGGGCGTCCCGCCGCTACTCCAGCAGTGGCCCCTGTTCCCACCGCTCCGCCAGTTATTCCCACCCTCGCGCCAACCAGTGCGCCTACGGCGCTGCCGTCGCCCACGGTCGAAGCGGCGCCCGTTCCCTCCGGGCTGGCTGCAGGTGCGCGGGCGCGGGTGGTCAACCTGGATGGCGCAAGCCTGCGTGCCCGCACTGCCCCCGGTCTGGACAGCCCGGTGATCGCACGCATCCCCGAAGGCAGGGAAGTGACTGTGCTGGAGGGCCCGATCGAGGCCGATGGTTACGTCTGGTGGCGCGTTGAAGCTGCCGAGGGCGCCGGTTGGGTGGCCGAACGCTCACCCGAGGGCAGGGTATTCCTCTCACCGTAAGGGCCACGCCACGCCGCCGGGAGCATGGCCGCGATCCGGCACATCATATTAGCCGTAAGTTGCTCCATCTGGTCGGCGGGGACCTGGGCACCAGGAAAGGCCTCGACGGTGTACGGCTCGCCGATCTGCACCATGACCGGCTCGCGCCGGAGGGTGCCCCACAAACCCTTCTCCGTCCCCTGAACGGCGCAGGGAATGATGGGCACGCCAGCCTGCATCGCCAGACGCACCGCGCCGCCGCGACCCGGTTGCAACACTCCCGTTCGGCTGCGATGGCCCTCGGGAAAGACCAGCAGCACGGCACCGTTCCGCAGCGCCCGCGCGGCCGCATCGAGGGCTGCGGCATCGCTCTTCCCACGCTGAATAGGGATCACGTGCATCAAGCGCAGGAACCAACCCACCAGCGGGTTGCGGAACAACTCGGCCTTGGCGAGCCAGGAGAGCCGGTAACGTAAGGGCAGCACCGTACCCACCACGGGGATGTCCATCCAGTGAATGTGGTTCATCACGATGACCATCCCCCCCGCCTGGCGCGGCGGCAGGCGCTCCAGACCTTCGACCTGCCAGCGAAACCAGCCGATCAGGCGGCAGAAGTTGGTCAAGAGGTAGAGCAGGGTATATGCAATAGTGACAAACATCGGCCAGTCTCCAGCAAAGACATGAACGCTGGCAGATCAGGATGGAGACCAGGGAACCCCGGGTGCCCCATGGTCACTCATAGTCAAAATGGTGCGTCCAGCAGGTCAAATGTTATGCTGAAGTCGAAGCGAAAGCATCTCGGTCGAG
>JBDNDG010000126.1:0-11146 GCA_046719255.1 Chloroflexaceae bacterium | reverse complement strand
GAAGGGTCCGAGCGCCTTATCCACATCACGGAAGAAGGCCCGGCTATACTCGTCACGGAGCAGCGAATAGTTGATCGACACATCCTTCGGACCGGGCCGGCCACTGCTCACGTTGGGATTGCTCATAGGAAAGGGCGTGCCGGGCCGCAACTCCTCGAGGTCATCGCGCACAGCTTCGAACAGGCGGGTCTGCTGCTCGGAGAGAGCCAGCACCCAGTAGCGTGGCGAGCGATTGAAGGCGTAAATCAAATCGCGGACAAAGAACGTCTCATCTACCACGACCCGCTCCGGGAGGGTAAAGGGGAGACGGAACATCTTCGTCATCTCGGCATTCACAAAGATCGCCATGCCATCGAGGTTGTGCTCGTGGTCAATATCCGTGGTTGCCTGTTCGAGCAAGCGCAGCATAGCGGCAACTTCGCGCTTGCCCAGTTCGCCGGTGAGCCGGTTGGTCGCCTCGGTAACCAGGTTCTTCAGGCGGATCGGGTCCTGGCGATTGTCCGGCGAGGTGCGATGGGTGGGGAAGGTAATGGTCAGACAGGGGTACCCACGCACTGCGGCTAGGTCAACAATGTCCTGGCGATTCATCGGCACTGTTCCTTGTAGCTGAACGGGAGGACGGGACGGGCGCGTATGCGCCTGTCAGAAGAGTATTGTATTACAAATGTTCACCGCTCCTTCAGCGCCGTGTATAGCGCCGAAGCCCGTCCTGAGCGGAGCGAAGGGCGAAGCGGAGGCGCGTATCGAAGGCTGTGGATAGGCCCGGAACGCGCCCTTCGATCCGACCTGCAGTCCGCTCACTGTACCGCGGGCCGCGAGGATGCGCTACCAGCGCACTCTAGACCGCCAGCGCGAGCGAAGGGAGTTGCAGGAGTTCGGAGCTCGTCTCGGAGGTGGGGCGGGTGGCGACGTGCTGCTGTCCGTAGATCACCGCCAGCGCCTCAGCGCGCGAGCGGACGCCGAGCTTGCTGTAGATATTGCGCAGGTGAAACTTGACAGTCGAAGGGCTGATCTGCAGGCGCCCGGCGATAGCATTGTTGGAGATGCCCTGGAGCAGCAGGCTCAACACAGCCTGTTCGCGTTCGGAAAGCGCCTCTTGATCACGGGTATCTCCGGCATTCGGGGTGAGGATGGCCCGCGTGGCAACATCGGGGTCAATCGTCAGCAGGCCCCCCGCGGCACTTCTGATGGCCTGGACCAGATCGAAGGCATCAACGTGTTTCAGCAAATAGCCAACCACGCCAAGTTGGAGCGTGCGGCGAAGCACGCTCTCATCTACCCGGTCAACGAGGATGATAATGCGAATGGCCGGGTACTGCTGGCGCATCTGGGCCACAAGACTGAGCGCGCCGGGCAGAGCCCCGTCGAGCAACATCAGGTCGGGGCGCAGACGCTCGCAGAGCGTTAGCGCATCGGCGCTGCGGCCGGCCTCACCGGCGATCTCTATGTCCGGAAAGGTGCAACAGATGTGTCGAATACCCGCGCGGAAAATCGCCTGCGCGTCGACGCTGACCAGCCGAATGATCCCCGTTTGCCTCATGGTTGCAACCCCTGCGATCCTGTTTACGTGTGGAAGTAGTTCCACGGCTGGTGGAATGCCGCCGCTGGTTACTCCTCCGTGTATGGTCAGGAAGAAGGCTCCTGGGGCGGCGAAACCCTCTCGGACCCGCCCCTGCTGAGGGAGGCGCCCGACTCCAGCCCGTAGGGAAGGGCTGGAGAGGAACACCCCAAACTACGGTTAAGTGTAACACGCTCTCTACGCTACGGCTTCACACAAAAAGGAGTAAATCGCCGGCACGAGCGGCACTGCAGGCACGCTCGCACCCGGATGCCTCGCTCGCAGATCTGCGTGGCGCTTCAATCGCGCGGGTTGGCGCATCCACGCCCGAACGTCTCGCTCGTTTGCGATCTACTCCATTTCATGTGATGCACGGTTCAGAGTCCGGCGCTACCCTGGAACAGAGCGAGGATATGGCGCCGGGCATTGCGCCGGGAGGGTTCGGGCGGACTGCGCCCGCCCAGGAACCAGTCCGCCAGCGCGGAGGATTTGGGAAGGCTGCGCCCTCCCGGGAAGAACGATGCTCATACTGGTGTTGGGCGCCCGGCGAATGTGCCAGATGCGAACATCTGGCACATTCCGACACAAACCGGTCAGGTGCGGCTACCCGGGCCAGTGGCTGTTCTAGCCAGATAGGATACACATGGACCTACCCCGGCCAGAGCTGCCGATCTACACCATTCACGTGCGGGGACGTGTCGAGCATCACTGGGAGGCGGAGTTGCGTCTGCGGATCACCTATCACCGCATTGGCGAAGGTGAGTTCAGCACGCTTACGGGCCAGCTTCCCGATCAGGCAGCGCTCCTCGGCGTGCTGAACTGGCTGGCAATGTGGGGCTACGAGATCGTCAGCTTTACGGTTGCCCCACCGCCCGGCGCCTCTGGAGGCGCCCTTCCGGAAGACCCTCTCACCAATCCCTAGAGGATAGAGCCAATGCCAACCCGGACCGCTCCAGCACAGGGGGCCGTTGCCACGACCGAGGCGCAGGCTTCGTGGATGCCGATGATCATCATCGCCCTGGCCCAGATCCAACTGGCCTTTAACGTCGGCGCGTTGCAGGTCTCAATCGACTCCCGCGGAGCGCGAGATGATCGCCCGGAACGACCTGAGTGAAGCCAGTTTGAAACAGATAACCGGTGTGCCGGCAGCCTGGGGCGACGCGGCCTACACCCTGCGCGAGCGGGTCTCGGCCCGCCCCACGCTGGATATCAATGGGCTGTGGAGCGGCTGGGGCGGTCCCGGCCCCAAGACGATCATCCCGGCCAGGGCCGGGGCCAGGCTCAGTTCGCGCCTGGTGGCCAACCAGACGCCGGAGAATATCTTCGAGTTGCTCAAGGCGCGGATCGAAGCCCTGGCCCCGCCAACGGTGACGGTTGATGTGCGTTTGCTGACCTCGGGCTACCCGGCGCTGATCCCCTTCGATCTGCCGGAGATGCAGGCCGCGGTGCGAGCCTACGAGCGCGGTTGGGGAGCTACCCCGACCTTTGTCCGCAGTGGCGGCAGCATTCCCAATGTTGCCGATACCTACGCCCTGATGCACATCCCTGTGGTCATGATGGGCTACGGCCTGGATGACGACGGGCTGCACGCCCCGAATGAGAGCTCCAGTATTGGGATGTTCCAGCGGGGTATCGAGACGGCGATTGTGTATATGGAGGAACTGGCGCGCCTGTGACATCGGGCGCGGCCGCGAGAAAGGAGCAACTCAGATGAGCGAGACTCCGGTACAGGTCATCGTGGCGCTTTCAGCGACCAGAACAGCGCCCGCGCGATGATGGACGATCTCAAGCAGGGTCGCAAGGAAGGGCTGATCGGGATCATTGATGCGGCGGTGGTGGTCAAAGACGAGAACGGCAAACTCAAGGTCATCGATGCGAAGCGACGCAGCCGGCGCACCAGGGGGCTGATTACCGGCGGGGTCGTGGGCGGCCTGGTCGGCCTGCTGGCCGGACCGGTGGGTTGGGCGGCCCTTGGCGGCGGCGCCATCGGCATGCTGGCGGGGCGTCTGGCGGGCCTGCCGACCCGGCGCGCGATGGAGTCCATCGGCGAGGCGCTAACGCCAGGCTCGTCGGCGATTGTGGCGGTGATCGAGCACAAGTGGATCAGCCAGATTGAGGACGAGCTGATCGAGGCCGGCGCCTCGGTACTGCGCGCGGCGATCGCCGAGGACATCAGAGCGCAACTGGAGGCCGGGGGCAGCGTGCTCTACACCCTTGGCGCCGGAGAAATGGCCGAAGGCGCCATGCGTGTGGCCGAAGGCCCGGAAGGCGTGCGCGTTAGCGGCGTGATTGCCACCGATGAGGGCATCTTCATCGGCGATGCGCAGTTCACCGACGAGGAGCCGGAAGCCGAGGGCGGCACAACGCCGGAGGCGAAGGAGTAAAACACCTGCTATGAACGACGTGTTCAAAGCCAATCTCGAAGCGCGATTCCTGCGCTACGTGCAGATTGACACCACCAGTGATCCCGGTTCTTCTACCTCGCCCAGCACGCACCGGCAGCTCGACCTGCTCAATCTTCTGGTGCAGGAGCTACAGGCCATCGGCGCCCACGACGTGCGCATAACCGACTACGGGGCGGTGCTGGCGACCATTCCCGCCACGACGACCTTTGCCGACCCGCCGGTGATCGCCTTCCTGGCCCACGTGGACACCGCGCCGACTTTTAACGGCACGGGGGTGAAGCCCATAGTTCACCGCGCCTACGACGGCAGTGACATCCGCTTCCCCGAGAACCCGGACCTGGTGCTCTCGCCGAGGGACTACCCCTACCTGGCCGGCAAGGTCGGCGAGGACATTGTCACCGCCAGTGGCACGACCCTGCTCGGCGCAGACGATAAGGCTGGCGTGGCAATCGTGATGGTTCTGGCACGCCACCTGCTCGAGAATCCAGCCATTCCCCACGGCCCCATCCGTATCTGCTTCACCCCGGACGAAGAGATCGGGCGCGGGGTGCACCCCAACCTGCCGGCGGATCTTCAGGCCGATGTGGCCTACACTCTCGACGGCGCGCACCTGGGGGAAGTGGTCTACGAGACCTTCTCGGCAGATGGGGCCACCGTGCGCGTGCAGGGTGTGCCGATCCACCCCGGCTGGGCCAGGGGCAAGCTGGTCAACGCCCTGCATCTGGCAGCCAGAATCGTTGACATACTCCCCAAGACGCGCCTCACTCCAGAGACAACTGAAGGGCGCGAGGGCTTTCTCTTTGTCAGCGATTTGCACGGAAGCGCCGCCGAAGCCACGCTCGAGGTCGAGTTGCGCGATTTTGAACTGGATGGCCTGCAGTCCCACGGCGATCTGCTGCAAAAGATCTGTGCCATCGTTCAGGCTTCCGAACCGCGGGCGAAGATCACCTGCACCATCACCCCACGCTACCGCAACATGCGCCACTGGCTCGAAAAGGATATGCGCCCGGTCGAACTGGCGCGAGAGGCCTGTCGCCAGGCCGGTGTCGAGCCATTCTCGGTGCCGGTGCGGGGCGGCACCGACGGTTCGCGCCTGACCGAGATGGGCGTGCCAACGCCTAACCTCTTCACCGGGATGCAGGAGATCCACGGGCCGCTGGAGTGGATCAGCCTCCAGGATATGGTGCGCGCGACCGAGATGAGCCTCAAACTGGCAGAACTATGGTCGGCGCAGCCCAGGACCCTGCCTGCGACGGCCCGCTCCAGCCTGCAGGCCGAACCGTCCGACCGGGTGGGGTGAGTCCCCTTTCCCCTCGCCCGGACGGGGCGCGATTCGACCTCGCCAGGCAGGAAACCGGGGCAACCAGGTTGCCCCGGTTTCACATAGATGGAGGAACAGATTGCCCAGGCCCTGGAGGTACTCGACGTTCTCCTGCAAAACAGCATCCCGGTTGAGAAACTGGTCCAGCATCCCCAGGCGATGATCCTCATGGGCCTGCTCAGCGCCTACCGTGAGTCCCCCGGTGTGGCAATTGCCGCTGCGCTGTTTGTTGGGGGAACGGTCTGTGTGGCCAGCGGCGTGCTGGCCTGGGTCTGGGGCTGCGGATGGCGCCGCGCCGCCTCATCACGGCGTCGTCGGAAGGTCGCTACCAGTAGCGGCGACAGGAAAACCGGTCTCCCCATACTGTCGCGCTAGTGCCGGCGCCCGAGTTCGTTGTGCTGCCAGCGAATATTGCCGCGCAGCAACAAATTGGAGGCCCGGAGTTTGTAGGCCAGGTCCGAGGCGATGTTACGCATTACCCGGTAGCCGATTCGGGGGTTGCGTTCGCAGAGGGCGGCGAAGTCGCGTTCCCGGATCACCAGAAAGAGACACGGGTCAACACAGGTGACGGTGGCCGAACGGGTGGCGCTACCCAGCAGCACCATCTCGCCAAAGCTCTGGCCGGAGTAGAGCATGTTGATCGTGCTCAGCGCCGTACTACCCTCGGGCAGGCGAGTGGTGATCGAGATACGCACGCAGCCCTCGAGGATCACCATCATTTCGTCGCCTTCATCGCCCTCACGAAACACCTCATGTCCCCCGGGCACGCGCTGCGCTTTGCACATGGCTGCGACCTGAAACAGCTCCTCATCACTCAGGCCGCTGAACATTTCGACCCGCCGCAGATGTTCGACAAATGGTGAATGCATAGGCCCTCCCGCCCCTGCTAGCATTGAGGGACTTTTAGTATAACACAGCGCATTGGTATGCGGAATGAAAAACCTTACACAGTGGGGTTCGGGGCACGCCCTCTCCAGCGGGAGGGTTTGGGCGGGCGAGCCCTCCCGGGAAAGGCTCTTTGCATCCCTGGCGTGTGCGGCGCAGCCGCATGGGCGTCTGCAACCGCAATATGCTATAATCGCCCGCTGATGGTTGCCCAAGCGCCACTGCTGATCGCTCTCTGCGCGCCCCTGCTGCTCTACCTTCCTGGTTGGGCCGTGAGTCGGCGCTCTGGTGCACCCGCCGATGGTCTGGAGCGCCACTTCGAGCGAGTGGCGGTCAGCGCGCTCTGGAGTGGCTGGCTGGCCCTGCTTCTGGCTCAACTGGGCCTGTTCAGCCTCTGGCTGCACCTGATTGTGACCGTTGCCGCCAGCGCCCTGCTGGCCCGGGGCGGGCGTCGCCCTGCTTCGCCACTCCCGCTACCCCGCTGGCAACTTCTGGTCTACGGGGCCGTGCTGGCCCTGGCGCTGCTGCTCGTCGCGCGCCCCTTCGAGGTGGTGCTGGGCGTGCGTGACGCGGGGGTCTATGCCAACACTGGCTTTGCCATCGCCCGTACCGGGGCGCTGGTGCAATCCGATCCGCTCCTGGCCGACCTGGGGCAGCGGGCCGACGATTCGGACCCTCAGATCGCCAACCCGGCCCGCCAGGCAATTACCAACTACACCATTGGGCAGCCGCGTGAGCGCTACATTGCTTCGCGCCTCCGGGCCGCCGGGTTCTTCGTGTATGAGGGGGAGTTGCCCCGGGGCCGGGTGGTGCCTCAGGGGCTGCACCTGCTGCCCGCCTGGATTGCCCTGTTCTCTGCGCTCGGCGGCCCGGCCGCGGGGCTGTTTGCCGTCGGCGCGCTCGGCTGGCTCGGGGTGTGGAGCGTGGGCATGCTCGGGCGGCGCCTGGCCGGCCCCCGGGTCGGGTGGCTGGCCATGGCCTTCCTGGCCCTCAACGGGGTGCAGGTCTGGTTCGCCCGCTACTCGACGGCCGAGACTGTCGCGCAGTTTTTGATCTGGGCCGGGCTGTTCTTCTTCGCCGTGATGCACGATCCGGCCAGTGATACGGCTTCCCGGCAGCGTGCCGCGGTGCTGGCGGGCCTGGCGGTGGGGCAGGTGGCTCTGGCGCGGCTTGATTTCTTTCTCCTCGGCCCGCTGGCGCTCTACCTGGTCTACATCTGGATCAGCCAGCGCTGGGAGCGCTGGCACACCCTGCTCACCCTGGCCCTCGGCCTGATGCTCGGCCATGCGGCCCTCCACGTGCTGCTGATTGCGCGGGCCTATGTCTTCGACACCGGCCACGAGCGCCTGTTGCGGGATTCGGCCCTGGTGGCCCTGGCAAGCCTGCCCTTTCTGACGCCCGAGGTGCGCGAGACGTTTCTGAGCAGCCCGCGCAGCGCCCTGGTCCGTCCGTTCACCTTACCCGCTGGCCTGAGCCTGGGAGCCTGGGCGCGCCTGGCGCTGGAAGGGGCCCTGCTGGGGGCGGGCGTGGCGACTCTGCTCGCCCTGCGCGCCCGCGCCAGCTCGCTGCGGCGTATCGAGAATGCGCTGGCCCGTAGCCGCACGCCGCTGCTGCGCGCAACTACGGTCGCGCTGGTGCTCCTGGCCGGCTACGCCTACCTGGTGCGCCCGCAGATCCTCGATGCCGATATATTCTTTAACACCCGCGGAGGCTGGAACGACCCGCTCACCCGCGACCCGGAGCTGGTGGCCGACGATGTGCGTACAGGGCGCATGACCATCGAGGAGGCCCGCACTATGGCCGGCGTGGCGCTGGTGGGCAACAAGGTCTGGGAGCAGCAGCCCGACCTGGAAGCCACCGCTGCCCTGCGCGCGCGCCTGGCCGAGGAACGGGGCCCCTGGCGCGGGCCGTTGAGCAACCAGACCCTCAACTGGCTGCGGCTCCAGGGCTATGTGGGCGCACCGGTGCGCCTGCCGGTGCAACTCTGGTACGACGAGTACAACGGCATGTCGTGGTGGCAACGGCTGATGACCGACCCGGCAACGTTCACTTCACAACCGGAGATTATCAACGAGAAGTACCGTATCCCGCTGGCGAACTTCGTGCGCGTGGGCTGGTACCTCTCACCCCTGGGCGTGGCGCTGGGGTGCGTGGGCTACGCCCTGTGGTGGCGGCGGGGGCTGAGCCCAGCCACCTGGCTCTTTCTTAGCGTCAGCCTGCTGGGCACGTTCTTTTACGTGCGGCAAACCTACGGTACCGGCGAGCAGCATTACATCTATATCCTGCGCCGCTTCGTGCCGATAACCTATCCGGCGCTTAGCCTGGGGATGGCCTATGCCCTGGTTGCGCTGGCCGCTGTCGGCAGGAGGCGAGGGCGTTCCGCACCCTTCCTTCAGGGGGCAGTGATGCCTGGCATCGCGGTACTGCTCGGCGCGCTGCAACTGGCCTTTTTTATCGTCACCAACCGCCCGATCTTCTTCCACACTGAGTACCGTGGCGCCCTGGCGCAACTCGACGCCCTGGCGCGCCAGTTTCGCCCCGGTAGCGACGTGCTGCTCTTGCGTGGCGGCGCGCCCATCCATGCCCGGGCGCGCGACATCCCCGACCTTGTGGCGACGCCGCTGCGCTTTGCCTACGGTCTGGATGCCTTTGCGGTGAAGAGCGCCCAGCCCGGCAACTACGCCGCCGATCTGGCGCTGCAGGCCCGCCACTGGCGGGATGAGGGCCGTGAAGTCTACCTGATGCTGAGCGCCTCGGGCGGCAGCTTTGCCCTGCCCGGCTTCGACCTGGAGCCGGCGGGCGCTTTCACCCTCGACCTGCCGGAGTTCGAGCAACTCACCGACCAGAAGCCGCGCAACGTCTCGCGACTGACTCTCCCCTTCGTGATCTACCGGCTCGTTCCAGGCGCCCCCGGGGTGGTTGCCACGGCTGGTCCATCCCTCTCCCCCGGCGCCTTTGCCGCCCAGGTCACCGGCTTTTATCGCCCCGAAGCAACGCCGGCGGGTCGGGCCTATGCCTGGACCAACGGCGAAGCGAGCCTGCGCCTGCCCTGGCCCGCCGATGCCACTGCGGGCGAGGTGTGGCTGGAGCTGGGCGCGGGTGAGCGCCCGGCGCATCTGGGGCCGGCGCGGGTGTGCCTCAGCGCCTTACCCGAAACCAGCCTGTGGCCCACCACCACCGGTGCGCCGCTCGAACTTGGCTGCTTCGCAATCGGCGCTGAACCAGGCAGGTACCGTGTGCGCCTCGATCCGGCCCGGCTACCGCCCGCGCCCACCGCCGCCCTGTTGCTGCAGCTGACCGGCAAGCCCTGGGTGCCCGCCGCCGAAGACCCGCGCCAGAACGACCGTCGCGACCTGGGGGTGCAGATGTATGGAGTCGAAATGGCGACCACCCGGCCGTAACCGCTGCGCCGGGAGGGGGAAACCGGGTTTCTCCACCCTTCAGGCATAGCGTTGTTTGCGGAGCGCATCAGGAAGCCATGGCTACCTCTCCTCCTCACCCTCCTGCCCCCTCTCCCCTGGTGGAAGAGGGGGCGTCCACATGTGGCGGCCCCACGCCCGCTTCCCCTTTCCTGATCAGGGAGCGGAGGACGGGAGGTGGGGAGGAGAGGCCGTGGCCCAAAACATCGACCCGTGAAAGGTTTCCCCCTCCCCTACTGCCGGTGGGGGCGCCTGGCCCCGCCGGGCAGGGGCGTGGGGAAACCGGGTTCCCCATATGCATATCAGCCATTTATGCGGCTGCGCCGCGCCATGACAAGTTGAAAATCGATTTATTCCCGGGAGGGCTGCGCCCTCCCCAACCCGCCCCGCGGGTGGGCTGTTTCCCGGAACAGCTGCGGCCTCCCTCAGGGAGGGGGTGGGGAACCCGGAGCGGCTATTCCTCGTGGTATACTACGCAGCAAATACGGTGTGAATGCCTGCCCTCAGGATCACCTATGCCCGTGCGTGTGCCCCTCACCTCCAGCGGACCGCTCGTCGAGGCAGAGTTCGTCTCCCGGCCAAATCAACTGGTCGTGGAAGCCCGTCTGGGCCGCCGGATGGTGCGCGCCCACCTGGCTGACCGGGGCCGTCTGCTTGACCTGCTGATCCCCGGCGCGCGTCTGTTACTGGCGCCGCGTGAGGAGATTGGCCGAAAAACCGGCTATCAGGTGGTCGGCGTCTATCAAAATGGCGAACTCGTTTCTCTCGACACGCACCTGGCCAACCGCCTGGTTGTCGCGGCCCTGGCCGCCGGGGCGCTACCGCAGTTCGCGCGCTATACCAGAGTGCAGCGCGAGGTGCTGATTGGCGAGCACCGCTTCGACTTCCGTCTCAGCGAGGGTATCAACACCTGTATCGTGGAGGTCAAGTCGGTCAGCAAGGTTGAGCAAGGCCTGGCCCGTTTCCCCGACGCGCCGACCGACCGCGGGCGCCGCCAGGTGATGGCCCTCACCCAGATGGCGCGCAACGGGCAACGCTGCGCCATCGTGTTTATCATTCAGCGCCACGCCGCTCGCGCCCTGGTTCCCGATGATGTCGATCCGGAGTTCGGGCGCGCTCTGCGGGCTGCCATCACCGCCGGGGTTGAGGTCTATGCCTATCTCTGCCCCCTGACGCCCGAGGGGTTGACGCTCGGCGAACCGGTGATGGTCTACGGTTCCCCTGAGGCGATCCCCAGGTCCCGTCCGCTGTAGAATCCTCTGCGGCTGCGCCGCACAACGCCAGAATGCAAGTTATTCTTGGGATGGCTGCGCCCGCCCCAACCCTCCCACTGGAGAGGGCGTGCCGCCTGGCAGGCAGGGGCGTGGGGAAACCAGGTTTCCTCAAGGTGCGACGTACCGTTTTATCCGCGTGACGAGGCTCCTACCGACGATGATTCAGTGACGCCGCGTGGCGTTCGGTTCGCCCCGTGGCCGCACCGTGGCCGCGGGGTGGGGCCGGTTCGCCCCGTGGCCGCACCGTGGCCGCGGGGTGGGGCCGGTTCGCCCCGTGGCCGCAC
>JBDNDG010000125.1:0-11303 GCA_046719255.1 Chloroflexaceae bacterium | reverse complement strand
ACCTCCCGTCACTCGTAGCGCACCACGTCCCCTTCAATGCGCCGCACGTCCCCTGCTTCCACCAGATACTCCAGATGGGCGATAGTCTCGGCCACGGCAAAGCGCATTTCATGGGTGGTGTACTGGTCGAAGAGAAACACCCGTCGCGCCACGTCATAGGCCGTAGCACCCCCGTCCAGCGCCGCGCGCATTGCCGCCAGCCGGTCGGCGTGGTGGCGCTGCAACTCCTCGACACGCTCGCGCCAGGTATGGATGAGTGACTTGTGCCCCGGCAGGGCCAGGCGGACCAGCAGCCCGGCCAGTTCCGCCAGCGACGAGAGGTAGCGTCCCAGGGGGTTCGGCTCGCTCCCCGGCCAGACCCCGATGTGGGGTGTAATGGTGTTGAGCAGGTGATCGCCACAGAGTAGCAGGCCATCAGCTTCGTCGAAGAAGATCAGTTGTCCATCGCTATGGCCCGGCGCGTGCAGGGCCACAAAGCGGCGTCCGGCCATGGTTAGCGATGCGCCGGGGCTGAGCGGCGTAGACACCGGATGGGGCAGGGTAGCGCGACGCAACCGCGCCACGTCGTGGGCAATCGTCGCCGCCAGCTCGTCGGGCGTGCCATGGCGAGTAAAGAGGCTGACCATCGGTTCAGGTCGTTCGGGCGGCTTGCCCCAGATCCCGGCGGCCAGTTCGGCCTCGCGGGGCGCCATCAGCACTGGCGCTCCGCTGAGGGCCTGGAGCCACCCCGCCATCCCGTAGTGATCGGGGTGATGGTGACTGACGATGATCCGCCGGATCGCTTCAGACGCCACATCGAGACTGGCCAGCGCGGCGCGCCAGGCTGCCTCGCCGGCTTCGGTGTGCAAACCGGTGTCGAACACCGTCCAGCCGTCGGTGTCGCGCAACAGGTAGCAATTGACACTGCTCAGGGCGAAGGGCAGGGGCAGGCGCACAAGAAAAACGTTACGAGCGACTTCGCTGATGGACATGGCTTCGCTCCGCGCTATTGAGGGCGATCAGTTGCTGTATCATAGCAAACTGCTATGAAAATGGGGGAAACCGGGGTTCCCCACCCCCCTCCCTGAAGGGAGGTTGGGAGGGCTGCGCCCTCCCAGGAAAAACCTGTCTTCATCGTGTCAGGGTATGGGGAAACCGGGTTTCCCCATACCCCTCCCTGAGGGGAGGGTTTGGGAGGGCGCAGCCCTCCCGGCAGGCAGGCCGTAACCCCCTTGCCTGCGGCCTGTGCTACAATAGAGCTCATGACAACACAACCCGACACCGAAAGCCGGCGCGACGCGCCGCGCTGGCTGTTACCGGCAATCGTGGGCGCGATCATCCTCGTGGCGGCCCTGGTGGCCGTAGTTCTGACCGGCGGATTGGCCCCGGCCCGACCAGCGCCGGCCCCTACGGTGCTCTCGGCCGAGCAACAGGCCGCCGCCAGCGCCCATGCCAGCGCCACCAGCGAGGCTGCCTCCCGGGCCCACGGCGGCCTGAATCCAGAGGGTCCGGCGGTAGAGATAATCAGCCTGGCGGAGGCGCGGGCACGGTTTGATGCGGGCATGGCGATCTTTGTTGATGTGCGCTCGGGGAGCGCCTACAGTGCCGGGCACATCCCTGGCGCCCTGACCATCACCTCACGCGACCTGGAAGAGCGCCTGAAGAACCTGCCGGAAGGCGCGGTGATTATCGCCTACGGCGACGCCGAACGGCCCGAGTCGGGGCAGCGGGGCGCACAGATCTTCATGGAACTCGGCTACCCCCGGGTGATCGCGCTGGAAGGCGGCTTCCAGGCCTGGCGCGACGCGGGCCATCCCGTTGAGCCATAGCGACGAGGTGGCCGTGGCTGCACCTACAGCACCCGATAGGGTGGCATACGCCGCCCTCTGGATGAGCGGCGCCCTGTTCTCGTTCATGGCCATGGCCGTGGGTGGGCGTGAACTCGCGGCCGAGCTGAGCACCTTTCAGATCCTGCTCTTCCGCAGCCTGGTGGGCCTGATCGTCGTGACCTGGCTCGTGGCGCGCACGGGCTGGCGACAGGTGACCAGCCCGCCCCTCGGGCTGCACCTGCTGCGCAACCTGGCCCACTTCGGCGGCCAGTTCGGCTGGTTCTACGGGCTGGCCTTTATCCCCCTGGCCCAGGTCTTCGCGATTGAATTTACCGTGCCGATCTGGACGACGATCTGGGCGGCGCTGCTGCTCGGCGAGCGGGTCACCGCACCGCGCCTGGCTGCCGTCGGGCTGGGCATCGCCGGGTTGCTGATCATCCTGCGCCCCGGCGTGCAGAACGTGCATCTGGCCTCCCTGGCCGTGCTGGCCGGCGCGGTGATGTTTGCCCTTACCCATACGCTGACGCGCCGGCTGGCACTCAGTGAAACACCGCTCGCAATCCTCTTCTACATGACCCTGATCCAGGTGCCACTGGGGTTGCTGCCGTCGCTGGTCAACTGGACGGTCCCCTCACCGGCGCTGTGGCCGTGGCTGCTCGTAGTGGGCCTGGGCGCCCTGAGCGCCCACTACTGTATGACCCGGGCCCTGGCCCTGGCGCCAGCCACGGTCGTCGTGCCGATGGATTTTCTGCGCCTGCCGCTGATCGCCGTGGTCGGCGCCATCGCCTACGGCGAGCCACTGGAGTGGACCGTCCTGCTCGGCGCCATCGTGATGCTCGCAGGCATCTGGATCAATGTGAGCGCCGAACAGCAACGGCATCGTCCGACCCTCACCGGGCCTCCGCGGACAGGGAGCTAACAGCGACAGTGCGCGCGACCACGGGCCACAGAGGCGCGCAGATCGCGACCATATGTTCCTGGGAGGGCTGCGCCTTCCCAAACCCTCCCGCACGCGGGCTATGTTCACATCAGGAGATCGGATGACACACCTATCACCAGATCATCTGGCCGAGATCAGTGCCCTGGCCACTCGCTACGGCGCGCCGGCCCGCGTCGAGGCCCATCTGCACGACACCGTGTTCGACCCTCTGACCCGCACCGACCGCATCGGCGAGGTCTGCATGGTCATTCGGCGTCCCACCGGCCGCCTGCTAACAATGCGCAAGGAGATCTATCCACCCGGCATATTCCGTCTGCCCACTGGCGGGATTACGCCGAGCGAGTCCATCCATGCGGCTTTGCTGCGCGAAGTTGCCGAAGAGACGAGCCTGCGCGTCACTATCAACCGCTTTCTTGCCACCATCGCCTACACCTTCGCCAGTGCCACCACCGGGGAGCCGGTCTTCTACACCTTTGCCTTTCTGCTCGATGAACAGGGCGGCACGCTGGCCGTACAGGACCCGCACGAACGGGTTGAAGCCTTCCACGAGATCGCGCCCGACGAATTGCCGGCCATTGCGGCGCGGCTCGAACACCTGGAGCCGCATCACGATCGGGCCATCGGGGGCAACTGGGGTGCCTGGGGCGCCTTCCGCGCCGTGACGCACCGGGTGGTGGCCAGGGCCCTGGCACAGGGATGAGCCGCGGAGCCGACAAACCCCGCCCGGGGCTCGAGCAACGCTCTGCGGCAGTGGGGTGTGGGGCGACGCAGCCGCCCCACGAGATGTTTCCGGGTCGTTCTGGCGGCCTTGTGCCAGAACGACCCGGAACACCGGGGTTTGGGGCTTGCCCCAACGACGTCGCTCAAGCCCTCTGTGACCCCGACCGCCCTTGACACAGCGCGACAGGTCTGCTATGCTATCAGTGACGCGGCGTGGAGCAGTGGCAGCTCGTCGGGCTCATAACCCGAAGGTCGTAGGTTCGAATCCTACCGCCGCTACCAGCACGTCGAGGCGCCAGGGATGCCATTCCTGGCGCCTCTGTTTTAATGCGGCTCGTTATCCAGTTCGCTCAGCAGCTCTTCGGGGTGCTGCCGAATCTCCAGGCTGCGTTGCTCGATTTCGCGGCGCAGCTCGCGTCGGAGCTTGGCAGCCGCCCAGCGCCGACGCTGCTCCGGGGTCTCGATCGGCACCTGGCGCACCTTGCATGGCCGGCCATGTTCGTCCACTGCGACCATTGTGAAGTAGCACGTCAGAACGTGACGCTGGGTACGGCTGGTGATATTCTCGGCTACCACGCGGATGCCCACCTCCATTGAGGTGCTCCCGGTATAGTTGATCGAAGCCAGAAAGGTCACCAGTTCCCCCACGTGGATGCGCTCATGGAACACCACCTGATCCACCGAGACGGTCACGACATACGTTCCTGAAAACCGTGAGGCGCAGGCATAGGCCACCTGATCGAGCAGGCGCAAGATGTGCCCGCCATGCACATTTCCGGCGAAATTCGCCGTATCCGGTGTCATCAACACCGTCATCGTGAGCGTGCGATACTGCGATGGTTCCTCAATGTGCACCGTCATAGCACACCTCTCGCATCGTTGATACCGCCACTACCGCGGGGCGCTTCGCGTGTTCGTGGTGCTCAGTATACTCGGGCTAGATACTGATGTGAAAATCGGGGAAACCGGGTTTCCCCATACCCCTACCATGGGAGCGGCAAGCCCTGCCACCGGGAGGGTCTGGAAGGGCTGCGCCCTCCCGGGAACACGTATGTTCATTCTGGCGTTGTACGGCGCAGCCGCATGGACGGCTGAGGTGAAAAGAGGACAACCCGCGGTTCTTCCACATCCCCCCTTCGGGGCCGCCAGCAGCGCGTGAACAGCCGGCATGGTATACTATTCCGGTAATGGCGATCGGCCTGAGAGTATACCCATGACCGTGAGCCGTGATCCAGGGATGGCAGCGGATACGCTGATCCTGTGCGCATCCGATGACGCGCCAGCGATGCGCGCCGTGGCCCAGCGTCTGAAGGCTGATGGACTTGCCGTTACGCTGGCGGTGGATCTGCCGCCGGAATGGCGCGATTCGCCGCACGCCCTGCGCGCCGTGTTCTCCGCCGCCAGCGCCGTAGTGGTCTGCCTCTCGCATCGCTCCTGGTCCGAAGGCCACCCCGTTCCATCGCTGGCAAAGTTACTGGACGCGCTGGCGGTCACTCCGGCACCCCGGCGCCCCCTCTTTGCGCTCAAGCTCTCGGCGATCGAAGTACCCCCGGCCCTGCGCGAGGCACACGCGCTAGAGCTGTTTAGCGCCAGCGACTACGAGCGCCTGTTACAAACGCTCCGCGCCAGCGTCAAACAGACGGCGCAGGCGCCGGTACCGGTGGCCCCACGCAGTGTCACTGCGAGTCCTGCGCTGGCACTGCGCGGGGCCTTCGAATCACCTGCCCTTGCTCGCCAGGGTCAGATCCTTCGCTTCGGAAGAGGAGTGGCTCGCGCAGTGTTTATGCCCGACCAGGGACACGTCCTGATCGTTTCGGGGGGTGGGCCGGCCCTGGTGAGCCTGGAGCAAGGCGCTCCCCTCTGGGCCATTGATTGCCCGACCCATTGTGCCGCGCTCGGGCCGGGTGGTCGCTTGCTGGCGCTGAGCATGGGTTCGCGAATTTTGCTCTGGGATCTTGCCCGCAGTGAACTCCTTGGTACCTGTAACGGCCACGATGATCGCGTCACCGCCATCGCCTTCGCTCCCGATGGCCAGACCCTGGCTTCAACCAGCCTCGACGGGACCGTGCGGCTCTGGCGCTGCGCAGGGCACGGCCACCCTGTGGCGCTGGCGCTGCTCCGTGATGGCAACGATCCGCTCCTGAGCGTAGCCTTCAGCCCCGACGGAACGCTGATTGCCAGCGGTGGCGCCGATCGTGCCGTTCGCATCTGGCGCGCGTTTGATCGTGTTCGGCTACAGACACTCAAGGGGCACGGCGGCGGCGTGGAGGCCCTGGCCTTCAGCCCCGATGGGGCAATGCTGGCTGCGGGTTCGCGTGGTCGTGTGGCGCGTATGTGGAGCACCCGCGCCTGGCAGGCGCTGCACGTCCTGGAGGACCACGAGGGCGCCGTCGAGAGCCTGGCCTTCAGCCCCGATGGCGCGACGCTGGCCACTGGCGCGGCCGATCACCAGGTTCGCCTGTGGGACGCGCGCGACGGGAACCGGCTGCGCACCTTGCAGGGGCATAGCGGGCCGATCGTCGGCGTGGCCTTTGGCCCGGACGGGGCGACGCTGGCCACTGTTGCCGAAGATGAGCGCCTGATCGCCTGGCGCGTCGCCGATGGCGCCCCGGTGACGAACCTGCGCGCTCTCGGCACGCGCGCGACGGCGCTGGCCGTCGGCCCCTGCGGAGAACGGCTGGCGGTCGGCACCAGCGACGGCTCGCTGGCGGTCTACCACCTGGAAGGGAGCGGTGTCCCTCGCACGCGCCTCAGCGACCATCAGGGGGCCATCAGCGGGGTGGTCTTCAGCGGACCGCAGCGCCTGTTCACGATCGCCAGCGATCGACGCATCCGCAGTTACCAGCTTGACACGGGCGATAGCAGCACGCTGTTCCAGACAAACGCCGCCCACACGGTGGCGGCATTCGCGCCCGGAGGGCAGGTGCTGGCCCTGAGCAATAGTCAGGACACCGTGCAACTCTGGCGCCTCGATCTGTCTTCCCCAGCCCATCCGGGAGGCCACTTCTGGCGCGTGCTCCGCGGCCTGAGGGCGCGACCGCGACAGGTAGCCTTTGGCGAAGGCGTGATGGCCATCGCCGCCGAAGATGGTTATGTCTACCTGTGGCGTCTGGCCGACCTGGAGCGGGAGACCGACCAGGTCTCGTTGAGGTTGCCCGGCGGGGCCGGGCCGACTCGTAGCCTGAGCCTGAGCGATGATGGAACCTTGATAGGTCTTGGCGACGAGCAAGGTGTGGCTCGCATCCTGCGGGCCAGTGATGGCACCCTGCTCTGGACCCTGACCGGCGCATCCGGCGCCCTGGTGTGTCTCGCCTTCGGCCCTGACGGGCGGAGCCTGGCTGCCGGCAACGAGCACGGCGCCATCTGTGTCTGGCGGCTTGGACCCGACACACGACAGCGGGCCAATGCGCGGGTTGTCATCACGGGCCACGCTGGTGCCGTTACCCATCTGGCCTACGCCAGTGGCGGCCGGGCACTGGTGAGCGCCTCGTCGGACGGCACTGTGCGCGTATGGCGCGTGTGACGATACATTCCCGGGAGGGCTGCATCCTCCCCAACCCTCCCTGTCGAGAGGTGGATGGGAAGACCCGGATCCTCCTCCCTCCAGCCGGTGCCGGAGGGCATGCCACTCCGGTGGGCAAGGGCGTGGGGAAACCCGGGTTTCCCATGTTCATAACAAAAGTGGAGCGTATGGTAACGGCGCAGCGCGGCTTTGCGGCTATACTTAGTGATGAAGAAGTAAAGATGGCAACGGCAAGGCCGGGAGCCTTGCCAAGGCAGGCAAGCAATGCTTGAGCCTGGCACGATACTTCAAAATCGCTACCAGATTGTCGCGCCTATTGGCAAAGGCGGTATGGGCTCCGTGTACCGGGCGCGCGATCTGCGGCTGCGCACCGACGTGGCGATCAAAGAGACCCTGTTTTCCGATCCGGCCTATCGTCGCGCTTTCCAGCAAGAGGCGCAAATCCTGGCTCGCCTGCGGCACCAGGCCCTGCCGCGTGTGCTCGACCATTTTAGCGAGGGCCAGGGCCAGTTCCTGGTGATGGAGTACATCCCCGGCGAAGATCTGGGCAATCAACTCGCCCGACTCGGGTCGCGTTTCGCTACCCCGCAGGCGATGCCAACCATCCTGCGCTGGGCCGACCAGCTCCTGGATGCGTTGCAGTACCTGCACACGCGGCCGGTGCCTGTCTACCATCGCGACATCAAGCCCAAAAACTTGAAGCTTACGGCGACCTACGAGATTATTCTGCTCGACTTCGGGCTGGCCCGTGGCGGCGTAACGGTCTCGTTCGATCTGAATGACACCACCGCCACGCAGGCCCAGGCGCGCAAGATCTACGGTTTTACTCCGCCCTACGCCCCGGTCGAGCAGATGCGAGATGGCGAGCCGGATGCCCGCAGCGACCTCTACGCCCTGGCGGCGACGATTTACCACCTGCTGACAGCAACCATGCCCGTTGATTCAATGTCACGCCTGGCCAGACTGGCCAACGGCCAGCCTGACCCGCTCCGCCCGATCCGCGAGCTGGCGCCCCATGTTCCCGAGGGTATCGCCGAACTGTTGCAGCAGGCCCTGAGTGTGCCCATTGACGAGCGTCCCAGGACGGCCAGAGAGATGCGCGAAGCGCTGCAGCGGTTGCGCGGCGGCTCTCCCTCCACTCGCGCCAGCTCGGGCCGCCCGCCTGCCGACCGGCCGGAATCCGCTTCGGCAGGTGGAGTGGGTTCCGCTCCGGCGCCGGCTTCAGAGCCGCAACCACCGGTGGAGGGGTTGAGCACCAGCGCGACCAATTACCCCGGGGCGATCACGCCTAACGTTGCCGGGCCACGCACCGAGTTAACGGCCCGGCCTATCGGTACCCTGTTGCGCATGCTCACCACGGGCAGCCCCATCCGCTCGCTCGACTTTAGCCCCAGTGGCACACTGCTGGCCGCCGGCTACGACGACCACACCGCCGGTCTATGGCACATGACCAATTTTACCCATCTGTCAACCCTCAAAGGGCACACCAGCGGTATCCGCTGTCTACGCTTCGCCCCAACCGGCGGAATCCTCGCCACGGCCAGTGACGACGAGACGGTACGGCTCTGGCAGGTGGCAGATAGCACCTTCCTGCGCCTGATGCGCGTGCCGGGGTGCCCGATTGAGAGCATCGCGTTCAGCCCTGACGGACGCCTTCTGGCCGTGGGCGGCTGGGGCAGCGCCATCACCCTCTGCGAGGTGGAGAAGGATCGCCTCAGTATCATCAACAGCCTGTCGTCTCCCTTTGTCCACAGCCTGGCCTTCAGCCCCGATAATCGTTTGATCGCTGCCGGGGCCTACGACGGCTCGGTGTACCTCTGGCAGCCCGAAGATGGGCACCTGGTGGGCGTGCTGAGTGGATCGGCCACCTTTATCAATAGCGTCGCCTTCAGCCCCGATGGAACCTGGCTCGTCGCCAGCAGCGGCAACCAGGTCCGCGTCTGGCGCCTGCGCGACCACAAGCCAATCGAGACCCTGGCCGGGCACCAGGGGCCCGTCCACGCGATTGCCTTCAGCCCCGATGGGCGCTTCCTCGCCACGGCCAGCGAGGACCGGCTGGTTCGTCTGTGGCTCACCAGCGACTGGACGGCGCTGCCCACCTCGCTGGAGCATCGCGCGGGTGTGGCAAGCCTCGGCTACAGTCCTGGCGGGGCGCTCATTGCCAGCGGCGCCCGCGATGGGCGCATCTACCTCTGGAAGATTGCAGAGGCGTAGTCAGAACCACCCCACACCCACCCCACCGGCTCTAGCGCACCGGTAGCGTACTACCAATGTGCGCCGCGTTCAGCACCCTTCGATACGGCCCGCGGTCTCCGCAGGGTACGTTACGGCGAGCCGCGAGCCTGCGCTACCGATGCTCTAGCGGGCGCGTGGGCATGCCCGCACGCTGTCCACGACCTCCAGAATGCGCTCGGCGCGGCGACCGTAGGTGTGCCCCGCGGCGATGGCGCGTCGCCTGGCCGCGCCAGCCTCGTCAGGTGCGGTAGCCAGGGCCCCGGCTAGTGCCGCGGTGAGGCCATCGAGATCGCGACGGGGAAACGTGTGACACAGCGCCGGAGGCACGATTTCGTGCAGCGCGGGCAGCGCAGGCACGACCAGGGGTTGGCCAAGGGCCAGGTACTCGAAGAGCTTCAACGGCGAGGCCGTCACGTCGGTCACCGTGTCGGGGATGACCAGCACATCAGCAGCGGCCAGATAGGTGACGACTTCGGCCTGCGGGCACGGCGCGACGAGGTGCAGAGCCTCACCGATGCCGAGGCGGGCAGCCTCAGCGCGCAGAGCCTCGCGCTCGGCGGGTCGCCCTCCGACCAGCACCAGAGCCAGGTCGGGCAGGCGGGCGCGCAGGCGGGCAGCGGCGGCGAGCAGGCCGTCGAGCCAGCGATGGGCGAAGGTCATCCCAGCGTAGGCAACGATGGGCCGATCGGAGGGCAGACCCAACGCGTCGCGAGCGGCCAGACGCGAGCGGGGCGTGAACAGGCGATCATCGTAGGCGTCGGGCACCACGAAGACCTCGGCGGAGTCGCGCCAGCCGATGGCGGCGAGCAGGCGCCGGAAGTCGGCGGTGAGTGATACGACCGCCGAACAGCGCGTCAACGCCACGCGGTCAACCAGGTGCAGCAGGCCCTCGGCCCATGGCTCGCGGGCACGCGACGGATTACGGGTTTCGAGATCGTGGGCCTCGTAGATCACCGGGAGGCCCAGACGTGGCCCCAGCACGCCCGCCCACCAGGCCGCGGCGATCACCTGACGCACGTAGACCGCCTCAACCGCCCGGCGCCGGGGGGCGAGCCAGGCCGCGGTCATGAGGGCAAAGGCGCTGTGCTCCAGGTAGTAGAGCAGCGTGCTCTTGTAGAGACGCGAGAGTTTGCCGATGGCAGGCCGCGGCAAGTGAGTGGCGCCAACCTCGCCAAAGCGGCTCGGCTCGCGGCCCCAGCGCGGGATCAGCGCCAGCGTATCGGGACGCCGGGCGCGCAACTCGCGCAGGGTCGTGTAGGTCTGGATTGCATTGGCCGACTGGAGGGTGAGGCTGGTGGGGTAGGCGATGTAGACAAGCATGACGCGCCGGACGGTATCACGCCTCGTTGCTGGCGTCGAGCACAGCCTGGGCGATCTGCTCGCCGCGGCCCTGGGGCAGGTACACGTAGCGGCCGCCGAGCCAGGCCGCCAGTTGCTGGGCCTCGCCGCGGGAGATAAAGCTCCGCTGGGTATCAATCACCACGGCGCCAATCCCGGCAGCGCGGATGCGGGCGCTGAGGGTCTGCACCTCGGTGCGGGCCACTTCAAGGCGCTGCTGCTTATCGTGGCTCGGATCAGGACGCAGGGGCACATTGGGCCGCCCATCGGTGATCAGCACCAGGGTAGTGCGGTGGATGCCGCGGGCGCGCGCCTGTTCGGCCACCTGGTAGGCCGCCAGGAGCGCCGCGGCCAGCGGAGTACCGCCGCCAGTGGGCAACACATCGAGGGCGCGCTTGGCCAGTTCCACGCTCTGGGAGGGCGGAAGGAGCAACTCGGCCGACTCGCCGCGGAAGGCCAGGAGGGCCACCTGGTCGCGATGCACATACGCCTGCTGGAGCAGCGTGTTGACGGCGCCCTTGGCCTGGCGCATCCGGTGGAGGGCCATCGAGCCACTGGCATCAACCACAAAACAGAAGAGCGTCCCAGCCTTGCTACGGTACTTCTTAATGTGCAGATCATCGGCCTTGAGGCGAATGTGGCCGCGATGGCGAGGCGTCTCGCGGCGGCGCACCGGCTGCCAGGGGGCGGCGGCGCGCAGGGTCGCCACCACGTCCAGGCGACCCTGGGGTGGTCCGTC
>JBDNDG010000124.1:0-11315 GCA_046719255.1 Chloroflexaceae bacterium | reverse complement strand
TGTCAGGCGCCCGGCCACCTGCAACCCGATTGCCCCGCCCCCCACCACAACAATTGCCACACCACCTCCCTGAGATTGCCGTTCTACCCGGAGGACCGGGGGGAGAGGTTCAGCGGCCGTGGCCCGGAAACTCTACCCGTAAGAACCCTGCGGCCCCCTGGTCACGCGAGCACGTCCTCACTCTGCGCGGCCAGCGTCGGTTGACTGTTGCGCCCCACACCCCAGTAGATGAAGCCCCGCGCGGCCATCTCCGCCGGCTCGTAGATATTGCGCCCATCAAGGACCACCGGCTGGTTCATAAAGCCCTTGATCTTCTCCCAGTCCAGTTGCTTGAACTCGTTCCATTCGGTGATGATCAGCAGCGCATCGGCCTCTTTGGCTACGTCATAGGCCGTGCGGCAGAAAGTGATCTCGGGGATCAACTCGGCCGCCCGTTCCATTGCCACGGGGTCGTAGGCTTTGACCCGCGCGCCGTCGCGCAACAGAGCGCGAATAATATCCACGCTGGGCGCCTCGCGCATATCGTCGGTGTTCGGCTTGAACGACAATCCCAACACGCCCACACACTTGCCGTTGAGATCGCCGAGCAGGGTCGCCACCTTCTCCACAAAGCGATCGCGGGCGCTCTGGTTGATGTCCATCACCGCCTGCAACAACTGCGGATGGCACCCCGCCGAGGCCGCCATATGGTGCAGCGCCAGCACATCCTTCGGGAAACACGACCCCCCGTAGCCCACCCCCGCCTCCAGGAAGTGCGGCCCGATGCGCCGGTCGGCCCCCATCCCCCGCGCCACCTCCTTCACGTCGGCCCCCAGCTTCTCGCAGATCTGCGCGATCTCGTTGATGAACGAAATCCGCGTCGCCAGAAAGGCGTTCGAGGCGTACTTGATCATCTCCGCCGTCCGCAGGTCGGTGATAATCACCGGCGCCCCCAGCGGCGCGTGCAACTCCGCCACCGCCTCCGCCGCCGTCCGGTCGGTCGCGCCGAGCACGATCCGGTCAGGCTTGAAGAAGTCGCTGATGGCGCTGCCCTCGCGCAGGAACTCGGGGTTGGAGACCACGCTGAAGCGCACCCCGGGCCGGGTGTGGGCGCGAATGATCTCGAAGACCATATCGCCGGTGCCGACGGGGACGGTGCTCTTGTCAATGATAATCGCGTCGCGGGTGAGGTGGCGGCCGATACTGGCGGCGGCAGCCTCGACCTGGCTGAGGTCGGCGGCGCCGTTGGGACCCATCGGCGTGCCCACGGTGATGAACACCAGGTCGGCGCCATCGAGGGCCACGGCGTAATCATCGGTGAAACGCAGACGTCCGGCGCGCATGTTGCGCTCGAGCAACTCCTCCAGCCCCGGCTCGTAGATTGGCGCCTTGCCGCTCCGCAGGAGCTCGAGCTTCTCCTGGTTAATCTCGACGCAGGTGACCGTATTGCCCAGGTCGGCAAAGCAAACGCCGGTAGTAAGCCCCACGTACCCGGTGCCAACGACGCAAATGGTTCTCAACGCTGTGCTCCTTCCTGGCGTTGGGCGCCCAGGGGACGCCAGTTCTGAAAAGATGAGCCACTTACTGAAACGCGATACGGGGAGCCAGAGATACCGCGCGACCCGATTCGCATCGGCGGAAAGTGCACCCCGGGCGCCCGATCCAGACGATGGTCGAGCGCGGACGTCACAATTCTACCTCAACACCGAAACCAGATTCGGCCGCGCGCGTGAGGGCCAGAGCTGCCACCGCCACGTCCTGCACAGCGTTCCCCACCGATTTGAAGAAGGTGATCGCTTCGGGAGCGGGCCGTCCCACCGCCTTGCCGGCGGCCACCTCTCCCAGCTCGCCAATCACGTGCTCCTCGGTGATCCAGCCCGCATCGCGGGCCTGGATGAGGTCACCGGCCTCGGCCCAGGCCGCGCGCCGCTGATCCACCACCACGTGCGCGCGGGCCACCGTCGCCGGCGGGATCTCGGCCATCGAAGGCTTGTAGGACCCCACACCATTGATGTGTGTGCCCGGACGGAGATCGCCATCATCGAAGAGCGGCGTGGACGCGGCGGTAGCCGTGCAGATCACATCGGCCTCGGCGAGCGCATGGGCAGCATCGGGCGCGATACGGATGTCCTGTCCCAGGCCGTTGTCGTGCAACCGGGCGGCCAGATGGTGTGCCCGCACTGTAGTGCGGTTAACGATCCAGATGCGCTCGATCGGGCGCACCGCGCACACCGCGAGCACCTGCGGCAACGCCTGGGCGCCCGCTCCGAAGACAGCCAGCACTCGCGCATCGGGGCGGGCCATGTGGCGCGTCGCCACGCCCGAGGCCGCGCCGGTACGCAGGGCGGTGAGGTAGGTGCCATCGAGGGTGGCCAGGGGCCGCCCCGTCTCCGGGTCAAACAGGTTGACCAGGGCGTAGATGCCTGGCTCGTCCCGCTCTCGATTCTGGGGGAACACCGAGACCACCTTGACTCCCAGGGCCGGCAGCGGTTCCCCGGCAAGGCGCGCAGGCATCACAAAGCTGATCGCCTGGCGCGCGGGCGTTTCGACATGGATACGCAGAGGCGCCTCGGCTTGCCCTGCGCAGAGGCGCACAAAGGCGCTTTCGACGGCGTCAATCGCGGCCAGCATCGGCACCGCCCGCCGAACATCGTCAGCCGAAAGGACACGCATCGCTGACACCACAAAAACAAACAAGGTGTGAGCCACCGGGACCCACACCTCACACTATTGCCTGAGCGATCCTCCAGCGCAGCGCCGTGCGCGCTGCCGTTCACCGGCGCTACCCGGCATTTTCGGCGGGCGCCCCGGCGTCCGCTTCCGGCGCCGACAGCACAGCCTCGCCATCGGTCGGACGGCTCTCACCTTCGTTCACACGGCGAAGCGAGAGGCCCATCCGCTGCCGCTGGCGATCCAGGCTGATCACCTTGGCGGTCACCGTCTGCCCGGGTTGCAGGACATCGCGTGGCTGGATCTGCGGGTCCACGTCCAGCTCACTGGCGTGGATCAAACCCTCGACCGCTTCCTCCACCTGCACGAACGCGCCGAAGGGCGTAACGTTCGTTACCGGGCCGGACACCAGCTGGCCCAGGGCGTAGCGCTGGTCAATCGTCTCCCACGGATTGGCCTGCAACTGGCGGATGGAGAGGCCGATACGCTCGCGTTCGCGGTCAATTTCAACCACTATCACCTTGACCTCCTGGCCGGGCTGCAACACCTCGCGCGGATGGTTAACGCGCTGCCAGCTCAACTCGGAAATATGGGCCAGGCCATCGGCGCCGCCGAGGTCAATGAACGCGCCGAAGTTGGTAAGCTGATTGACGCGACCGGTCAGCACATCGCCGGGCTGCAGCTCGGTGAGCAGCCGGTGCTTCTGGGCCTTGCGCCACTCCTGAGTTGCGCTGCGCTCCGAGAGCACCAGGCGGTTGCGCTCGCGATCCACCTCGATCACCTTGAGGGGAATCTCCTGGTTAACCATCTTTTGCAGCGCCTGCTGCCGCTCCTCGGCCGCCGTGCGCCCGTGGAGCTGGGCCACCTGCGAGGCGGGTACAAAGCCGCGGATCCGGTTAAACTGGACCAGCAGACCACCCTTGTTGAAACCGATCACCTTGCAGCGCGTAATGCCGCCATCCTTAAACAACTGCTCAGCGTACTCCCAGTCCTTCGCCACCTGAACCATCGTCAGCGAAAGAATGAGATCGCCGTCGCGGTTTTCGGGCTCCTGGACGTAGACCTGGATCGTATCGCCAACTTTC
Source organism: Chloroflexaceae bacterium (assembly GCA_046719255.1). Lineage (GTDB taxonomy): Bacteria > Chloroflexota > Chloroflexia > Chloroflexales > Chloroflexaceae > JACAEO01. The sequence goes on along the minus strand of JBDNDG010000124.1, from coordinate 7,581 downwards.
AGACTGCTGAGGAACTCCTCGCCCATCTGCCGTAGATCTTGAGCGGGGATCACGCCTTCGCGTTTCGTTCCGATCGAGACCAGGATGCCGTTATCCTCGATCTGCATCACCAGCCCCTCGCGCAACTCACCGCGCTGCGGACGGGCGTAATCGTACTCATCGAGCAGCCTGGTCCAGTCGAGTTCCTCGTTGCCTTCCAGGGTCTCTTGATCCGGTTGCACCGACATGCTTCAAAGCCTCCTGCCAGAAAGGTAATGCTGGCCGCAACATCGCGACGCGAACCATAAAAAAGCGCCACCTGCACTGCAAGCTGGCGCGTAATGGCTATGCGCTTTATTTCTCGGATGCTGTTCGCGCTTTTGGACGCGAAAACATCTATCGGCGCCTGCTGCAGGCTCCGCGAAATGGCTGGCTCTCCGATGCCAAAGTTGAGTTAGTGGCTGGAGGGTCGAACCGCGGCGGATGTCACGACTATGTTTTACAATGTGCGGTATTATAGTGGAGGAGCGAACAAAAGTCAAATCTTTTACGGTGGCTTCGTGTTCACCCTTCTGCTGAGAGTGCGGGCCGCCTGCCCGCGAACGTTGATCAAGAAGGGCCACCCGCGCACCCGGGCTTGCGTGGTTGGCCCAACGCTCAACATGTACGACAGTGGAAAGCCAGTGTCTCCACACCCCTGGCTGGCGGGGAGGGTATGGACCTCCCGGAAACCCTCTTCCTTGATGCTACGTGTGAGCGAACGTGCCCGACGAAGCACTTCGAACAGGAATCTGGAAAGGGATCGTTAACCATGGAGCGGCAGGAGCCAGTTCGTGTTCTCTTCGTATGCATGGGAAACATCTGCCGTTCGCCGATGGCCGAGGCGGTCTTTCGACGACACGTTACCGACGCCGGTCTCGCCGCCCACTTTCTGATCGACTCGGCGGGTACGGGGAGCTGGCACGTGGGCGAGCCTCCCCATCACGGCACCCTCGCTATCCTGTCTCGCCACGGCATTGATCCGGGCAACCAGCGGGCCCGACAGATCACCCGCAGTGACTTCGACCGCTTCGATTACATTGTCGCCATGGACCATGAGAACCTCGCTGCCCTCCAGCGGCTCCGTCGCGACAGCCGGGCCCAGATCAGCTTGTTGCTCGCGCACGCCCCCGGCCTGAGCGTCCGCGAGGTGCCCGACCCCTACTACTCCGGCGGTTTCGACCTGGTCTTCGACCTGGTTGATGCCGGTTGCCGCGGCTTGCTGGCCCACATCCGCGAACGCGAGGGGATCTGACCGACCAGAAGAGCCCCCTGGGCGTCTGATGTGAACATCGGGGAACCTGCGTTTCCCCATGCCCCTCCCTGAGGAGAGGGTTTGGGAGGGCCTGGCCCTCCCAAAAGAAACACTTCTCATTCCTGGAGTGTGCGGCGCAGCCATGGGCGCCTGATGTGAACATCGGGGAAACCCGGTTTCCCCAACCCCCTGCCCATCGGGGTGCCAGGTGCCCCCAACACCGGTTGGGGTATCGGGAAACCGGGTATCCCCCCCCCCCCCCCCCCCCCCCCCCCCCCCCCCCCCCCCCCCCCCCCCCCCCCCCCCCCCCCCCCCCCCCCCCGCCTCCCGCGCAGGAGGCATGGGGAAACCGGGTGTTCCCGCACCCCTCCCCGAAGGGGGGTGTGGGAGGGCGCAGCCCTACCGGGAACATCTCGTTTCATTCTTCACCCACAAGGTTTGATATGATACTGAGCAAGAGCAGAGTTGCCCGATCGTGGAGAGCGAAAGGCAAACCATGACAACGCTCCCGTCCGTGTTGCTGGAGGCCATCGCCGTGGCTGCCGGCGCCCCCGTAACGCGCCTGGAGCCCCTGGGGGGCAGCTTTGGAGCCAGGTTGTTGCGTGTAACGGCGGGCGCACAACGCTTCGCTCTCAAATGGGCCAGTGGCGGCGCGCCAGCGGCCATGGTGGCTGCCGAGGCTCACGGCTTGCGCGCGCTTGCCGCCACGGGCGCCGTGCGCGTGCCTGCTGTCGTCCTGGCGCTCGAGGCCTCGGAGACACAACCCGCGGCCGTGCTCAGCGAGTGGCTCGAGGGCGATGTCGCCCGCCCTGACCAGGCTGCTCTGGGTGAGGCCCTGGCGGCGCTGCACCGCCATTCGGCTCCGGCCTACGGTCTCGATTGCGATAACTTCATTGGCGGGACCCCCCAGGTCAACGGCTGGATGGAGGACTGGGTAGCCTTCTTCCGCGCGCGGCGCCTGCAGCCGCAGATCGAACGCGCCGCGCGGGCCGGGCTGCTGTCGCTGGAGTGCCACCGCGCCCTCGAACGGCTGATGGGCCGTCTCGATGCGCTCCTCGGGGGCGTGCGCCGCGCCCCGGCGCTGATTCATGGCGACCTCTGGGGAGGGAACGTGGTGGCTGCGCCCGGCGGTGTGGCTGCGCTGATCGACCCCGCCGTGTCCTACAGCGACCGTGAGGCTGAACTGGCCTTCACCGAGCTGTTTGGCGGCTTCTCAGCCCGCTTCTATGCCGCCTACAGCGCCGCCTGGCCCCTCGAACCGGGCTACGCCGACCGGCGTGACCTCTACAATCTGTACCACCTGCTGAATCACCTGAACCTCTTCGGCGCGGGCTATAGCGCTCAGGTCAGTGCTATCGCCAGGCGCTACGCCGGGTGAGCGATGCAGGGATGTTGTAAGGGGCCTGGCGCTTCCACCGTACTCTGATGTGAACATATGGGGAAATCGGGTTTCCCCATACCCCTGCCTGTGGGGGCGGCAAGCCCTCCCCACCGGGAGGGTTTGGGAGGGCGTAGCCCTCCCAAGAAAAACTTGTTTTCATCTTGTCAGAGGATGGGGAAACCGGGTTTCCCCACGCCCCTCCCTGCGGGGAGGGTTTGGGAGGGCGTAGCCCTCCCAAGAATAGCTATGTTCATTCTGGCGTTGCGCGGCGCAGCCGCATGGACGGCTGATGTGAACGTACGGGGAGATCGGGTTTCCCCATACCCCTGCCTGCGAAGGCTTTAACCCCATGACCGACCGGCTGGAACCGATCCTGCACGATCTTGCCGACCTGTGCGCAGCGCGGGGCGTGAGGGCCTGGCTCACTGGCGGCGCGGCCCGCGACCTGGCGCTGCAACGCCTGCCCGCCGACCTGGACGTCACGGTCGCCGGTGAGGGGTTGGAGCTGGCCCGCGCCTTTGCCGACGCCCGGGGTGGGGCCTTTGTGGCCCTCGATGCGGAACGGGATACCGGCCGGGCGGTGTTTGGCGGCTCACCACCACTGACGGTAGACATCGTGGCCCTGCGCGCGCCCGGCATCGAGGCCGATCTGCGGCTGCGCGATTTTACCATCAACGCCCTGGCCATACCGCTTGATGCCGCGCTGAGCCTGCCCATCGCTCCCGCGGCCCTGATTGATCCGACCGGCGGCCTGGCCGATCTCCGGGCGGGCGTGTTGCGGCCCTGTGGCCCCACCAGCATGCTCGACGATCCGCTACGCATTTTGCGGGCCGCGCGGCTCTGCGCCACGCTGGACCTGCGCCCCGCGTCGGAAGTGATCGAACTGGCGCGTGCTGCGGCGCCGGGCCTCGACCAGGTCGCAGCCGAGCGCGCCCGCGATGAACTGCTCAAGCTGCTCGACGCTCCCGCTGCTGCTCCCTGGCTGCGCTTCCTCGACGCCTGTGGCGCCCTGACCCGCCTGATCCCCGAGCTGGAGCCTGCTCGCGCCTGCGAGCAGCCCTACGTCCACTTCCTGCCGGTCCTGGCCCATATGCTGGAGACGGTGGCCGCTCTGGATTGGCTGCTCGGCGGCCCGATCGGGACGGAGGCGCTGCCCGTGGCGGTACGGACGTACCCGGAGCTTACCCGCGACCTGCCGTTCGCTGTGCCCTTGCAGGCCCTGATGGCCGAACGCCGCGCCGGAGGGCATCGCCGGCAGGCCCTCCTAAAACTTGCTGCCCTGATCCACGACAATGCCAAGCCTCAGACAAAAACCGTCCATCCCGACGGCAAAGTCACTTTCTACGGCCACCAGGAGCTTGGCGCAGACGTGGCGGCGCAGATCGGGCGACGCTTGCGGCTCAGCCGCAACGATATTCGATACGTGGAGCTGGTGGTGCGGGAACATATGCGCCCGGGGCAACTGCGTGCCGTGGAGGTACTTACACCCCGCGCCCTGCACCGCTTCTTCCGTGAGCTTGGCGATGCCGGACCCGATGTGCTGCTGCACGAACTGGCCGACCACCTGGCGACCAGGGGTCCGCATGTGGATCCGCAGGGTTGGGTGGCGCATCTGGCGTGGACCGGGGCGCTGCTGGCCCACTACTACACGCCAGCGCCCACCCGACGAGAGCCGTTGATTGATGGCCACGGGTTGATGGCGGCCCTGGGGATCGGGCCGGGGCCTCGGGTTGGAGCGTTACTGCGCGAAATCGCCGAGGCCCAGGCAGCGGGTGAAATCACCACCCGTGAAGAGGCAATTCACCTGGCAAAACAACGAATCTGCAATTACTAATGTGACCCTGCCTGCGGATGCGGCAAGCTCTCCCCACCGGGAGAGACGCTGCGCCGCTGTGTCTCTACACATTTCATTCTGGCTTTGTGCGGCGCAACTGCACGGACGGCTGATGTGAACATAGCCCGCGCGCGGGGAGGGTTTGGGAGGGGGCAGCCCTCCCATGAGAATCTCTTTTCACTCTTGTATCGCGCTAGCGTTCACGTTTTCCTTCGACCTTCACGGTCAGCCGCAACTCCTCAGTGCGCTGGTGGTCGTCACGGGCAGGGGGACGTTCTTCGTTGAGCAACGGCAGGAGCACCAGGGTCAGTACCATCATCACGGCCAGCAGAACAGTGGGGAAGTGATTGATCCACTCAACCATCAGCTACTCCTTGGTTACCCTTTGCTGCGAACGAGGCAGCCAGCGCCACATTACCCGTCGCATCCTACTCAAGGACGGCCCGGGGGGCAATGAAAGCCGTATGAGTTGTGGCTGAATTTTGCCCGATAAGGCGTTCTAACGGGAAAATATGGGAAATCGGGTTTCCCCATCACCCTGCTGGTCGGGGCAGCAAGCCTGCCCCACCGGCAGGGTTTGGCAGGACGCAGCCTTCCCAGAAACAACCTGCGCGCGGGTTTAGCAGGGCGCAGCCCTCCAGGGAAGAAACCTGTTTGCCCCCGGAACGGACGCCCACCTGCTGCGACACTGATGCTACTTCAGCACATCGCGTACGATCTGTTCGAGCCGATCGAGAGGAAACGGTTTGGGAAGGTAATAGTCAACGCGCTGTTCGCGGGCGCGCTTCTCAAGTTCCGGCGAGGCGTAGGCGGTGATCATCACCACCCGCGTATCGGGCGACGTCTCTTTGATTGCCGCGGCGAGTTGCAGGCCATTCATGCCCGGCATGTTGTAATCGGTAATCACCAGGGGAACGGGCCGCAAGGCGATCTGCGCCAGGGCATCGGCGCCCCCATTGACCGTAACGATATCGTAGCCGCCGGTCAGATCGCGCATCAAGCGATGGAGAATCACCAGAATGTCGGGCTCGTCTTCGACAAGAACGATGGCCGGATTGCGACCTGAGACATCGGGCATGGGCGCCACTCCTCAATTCCCCTCAGACGTCCATACGGCTTCGCCGCACGATACGAGTGCAAACATGGGACAACCGGGTTGCTCCCCACCCCCGGCGGGGTGCCAAGCCACTCCGGCGCCGGTTGCAGGGAAACCGGATTTCCCCGTACCCGGGCCTGACGGAAAGGTTCAGGAAGGCCCTGCCCCCCAGATACTTCCTGTCTTTGGACCCTGCGTGCTTCGTGGTGCGTGTTCGTCTGAGGCGCACATGAGCCGGACAGCCAGCCAGCACGAAGCTAAGTGGCGCTAATTGTAGCATACGGTGTGAACCGGGGCAAGCGACCCGATGCTCCCGGAGAGCAGCCAGGGCAGGGAGGGCGTACCGGGTTTTCGCACCCTCCTGCCCGTGCTCGCGCGGCTGCCGGGTTGGCGCGCATTCCTGGAAGAGTCAGACACGTCGTTTCCATTCGTCCATTCGTTGGCGCAGAAGCGTTTTGCCGCATCAGGAAGCCCATCCCAGAGCAGGTGCAACCCTTTGAAGGGCTGCGCCCTTCCAAACATAGACCTGTTTTCATCCCGTCAGGGTACGGCACGGCCCCCCGGGCGACCGGGGTGATGCCGCGGACCGGCCTGCAAGCGCGGTGCCCGGCAGAGGCGCCGGGCTGTCTGTGAACCAGGCAAGTAGTGGTACAGTAAACCATCGCCCCGCGCGGGGGCGGGCGTCTGGTAGGAGTCTCTATGACGCAGCTTGTCGGGATCTTTCTCAACGTCCTCGTGCCGGTCTTCTCGCTGGTTCTGCTCGGCTATCTGACCGCTCCGCGCCTGCAACTGGAGACCCGTACACTTTCGCGCTACGCCTACTTTGTGCTTACTCCGGCCCTGGTGTTCGTCACCCTGAGCCAGACGCGCATCGAGGTGGCCCTGGCGGGGCGCATGATCGGCTTCATTACCCTTGTCTACACTGGAACGATCGTCATCGCCTTTGTCATTGCGCGCCTGCTGCGGCGCCCGGCGGCGATGACCGCCGCCTATGTAATGATTGCCGCCTTTGGCAATGTGGGCAATTTCGGGCTGCCGATTGTGCAGTTCGCCGAAGGGCCGGAGGCGCTCGGGCTGGCCACACTGTACTTCCTGGCCAATCTGGTGCTGGCCTTCATCGTCTGCGTTACAGCGGCCAACTTCAGCCGGGGTATCAACCTGGGGATGGTGGGACGGGTCTTTCGCACTCCCGCGCTGATCGCCCTGGCCCCTGCTCTGGCCGTCAATGGACTGAACATTACCCTGCCGGCGGTGGTCACGCGGCCGCTGGAGTTGCTCTCGGCGGCATTGATCCCGACCATGCTGATTGTGCTGGGCGCCCAGCTGTCCGAGGCGGGAATACCCCGACTCAACCCCGATATGCTGATCTCCAGCGCCATCAGGCTGATTGGCGGGCCGCTGATCGCCTTCAGCACCGTTGCCTGGTTCGCCCTGCCGCCCCTGGAGCGCAACGTCGGTATTCTTCAGGCCAGTATGCCCACGGCGGTCCTGGTATCAATCATTGCGATGGAGAATCGCCTGCTGCCAGAGTTTGTGACCGCGACGGTGCTCTTCTCGAATGTGATCAGTATTACCACCCTGGCGGTGGTGTTGCTGTTGTTGTAGTGGTTTGTCATAAAATGACAATGTTTTTTTCCTGGGAGGGCGCAGCCCTCCCACATCCTCCCTGCCGCGAGGGGCATCGGGTACCCTGGCTTTTCCGACCACACCCTCCCCACCGGGAGGGGTGTGGGGAAGCCCGGTTTCCCCACGTTCTGATCGGCCCTCTATGCGGCTGCGCCGCGCAACCTCCGGTGCAACACGCAGAGGCGTAGCGCCGCAATTAGTTGCTTGAGATCGCGAAGTAATGTATAATGCCCGGCGCGGTTTCTCCCTTTCAAGTACAAATGCTCAGGAGCAACCATGAAACGACGCGAGTTTCTTCGTGGCGCGGCAGCCGGTGTCCTTGGCGGTCTGGGAATGACCCTGGCAGCGTGCGCCAGCCCGCCGGCGGCACC
>JBDNDG010000123.1:0-11332 GCA_046719255.1 Chloroflexaceae bacterium | reverse complement strand
GACGTGCTATCATACAAAGCAGCGGTGGGCATGGCGCACTCCTTTGGTTGATCCGGTCTTGGCACGCTCGATCATACGAAAACAGGGCGTCCTGTCCACCTCCGTTTGTCAAGTGAAACCCTTTGAGACGTCATCCCTCTCGCCAGTCGGTCGCATCGTCTTTGCGTCGCATCCTATACCTTCATCACGCCGAATCCTCCAGGGAAGTATCGCTCACTTTAGCACTCCGTGCATCTGCGGCAGCGTGCGTCTCATACAGCGCAAGCGCCCGCTCGGCGCAATCCGCAGCCCAGCCTCCAATCACCCTGAGTGACTCCAGGCTCAGCGTGAAGAATCTGGGCTCACGATTCATGATGCTGCTTCTCAAGATGATCATCATCCCAGCGAATCTCCATGGGTCGGTTGATTCCAGGGAGTGGTAACGCGCCCGCCTCCGCCTCGACCGCAGCGCGCTGTGGGCTTGAAAGGCGACGCCAGGGCTGGATGGTGAGCACATGCTCTGCGCGCCGCCAGATGCCAACGATCTCACCGTCGACGAGCAGGGCGCCCGGCCAGACCCGCGACGTCCACAGCACCCGGCGTTGCCGCTCCTCGGGAACCAGGAGTTCGCGGTCGGCGCCGTGCAGTAAGTACCAGGTATCGCCGCTCGGCAGGAGCCGGGCCGGGCCGCCACGCTGAACAGCGACTCATCCTCGCTCAGGATCCACGCCTCACCGAGCGGCGTGCGCACGGGCGTCAACGATCGATCGAGCGCCGCGAAGGCCGCGCTGCCGCCCGCGGGGCGTATGTCCGCCCAGGTCGCGAACGCTGCGGGCGTGGCCGGACCGAAGACGTGCAGATACCGCCGGGCCAGCTCGAGGCGCGCCTCGTGCGGTTCCATGTCCGGCGCTGGCACATTCCAGATCTCAGGCTGGCGCGCGCCGTCCCAGCGCATCACGACCGTCCCCGTCGGCGCGGCGTACCGCAGCCGGTTGGCGTCCTGCTCGCCCATGATGTGCGCCGCTTCGCTGAATGGCATCCGTGCGCCAGCCAGCACCGCGCCCAGCCGGGCGGCGATATCCTGCGCACGCTTCAGCGGCCCGGCTTCATCCGGCAGCCTGCCGAGTGTAAAGACCGCGCGATCGCGTTCGGCGACGACATAGGCGTTGAAGCGCGGTCCCCAGACCTGGACCAGCGATGGGTCCTCCCAGCTGGCGGGCTCGGCGCCGGCCATGCGCGCGTGGATCGAGAGCAGCGCGGCGCGCGGCATGCTGTCCTGTAGGCCCGCCCATGCAGCACGCCACAGCGCGTCCTGGCCGCGTGGCAGCCGCTCATCGAGGGCCGCAACCCGGCGCCGGAACGCGAGGATCTGCAAACGGGTGAGCTCCAGCCTGGTGGTCATGCGTGACCTTTCTCCACCTGTCCGGCAGCATATGCGGCGTACCGCGGCGTTCCTGGCCGATAGTCCTGGCGCCGAGGCGAGCATATTCTCGCGCCTGAGCGACCGGCGTGGTCAGGCGACCAACGGCTGCTGCCGGGACGGGAGTGACGTTCAGAAAGAAAAGCTTCAGTCTCAAGGCAAAGTATCGCGCACGGTTCCAAATCGAAACTCCTCATACCGGCTATGTAGTAGCCAGTAGAAGGAGATCTGCCCTTCTGCAAGGCGCTCCAGGTCATCCTGGTCAACGACCACACAGATACTACCATCCTCGTGAAAGGCACGGCGAATGAGTGATCGCGCTGCCTGTTCATCCTCCGTCAGCGGACTTCCGGTTACACTGCGCGAAGCAAAGATGATCCCGAATGGGGCATGGACCATTCGCATTCGGTGCAAGAAGTAGCCAACGCGCGCCACGTCAACAGGTTGAGTGTAATTCTTGCACTCGACGAGAATATAGCGGCCGAAAAGGTCAGAGATGACCGTCGGTTGCGTGTAGACGTTCGCAACAACAATATCGCTCTCGAATGCCTTGTCAGCGCTAAGAAGATTCGCCCGAGGTACACAGCCAGGCAGCAACGAAGTGAGGTATCGAGCGATGGCCTCCAACCGATCGCCCTTTTCCTTTGGAGTAATCTGTGCACCTTGGGCTTGAGCCTCGGACAGATGTGCCATCAAGGCCCGTAGATAACCCGGTGATATAGGGAATTCGTGTCGGGTCGCATGGAGCGCAACTTGCTCGGTATATGCGTCGCGCCCTTCAGACGCTCGCATCAGCCGTTGCACGACCTCTTCGGGAAACCCACACGGTTGCGACCAGTCCTCGCCGATCGCTTGTGCGCACTCATGCGCCAAGCATCCTAGTGCATAATCACGTAACCTTTTCGGAAATATGCAACTGTGGTTCTGGGTTGCAGCGATAGGAGGCATAGACGCGCGCCTCCAGTTCAGCAGCGGACAAGACGCGTTCCGGTTCCAGTACCGCGCGTTTGCCATGCACCCAGCGCGGTTCCATCGGATTGAGCCAGGGACTGTTCGTCGGCAACCGGTAGGCCACCACACGGACGCCGACGCCATCCCGCTTCACCCGTTGATGGTGCGCGCGGAGCCAGTGACGCACGGCGGCGCTTTTGTGCCAGGAGGCGTTCTCCCAGACCAAAAGCAAGGCGCGCTTGCCCTGGGCTGCCAACTGGTCACAACACCAACTGAGAAACTGGATGGTCAGGTCACTCACCGGTTGTCCGGCAGCGAACCGCAGCAAGAGTTGGCTCAGGGCAGGATCAGGGTGCGGCAGCAACAACCCATAACAGGCCAGCGCTTTGGGATCAGGATCGGTTTTGGCGACCGTCTTTTCGATCAGATGGCGTTCGTGGTCGGCATCCGCCCAACGCTGCAGGTTGGGTTGCGCCACGCGGCTCCACCAGACCTCGTCGGCAAACCCGAGCGCCCAGTCCGGATGCGCCTCGGCCAGGCGGATGAGCCGGTCCCGTTGCTTTTTTTGCGCGTGTAGGCCGGGTCGGGACTGGTGATCCAGTGTTTGGCGCGTTTCCAACTGACGTTGAGTGCTTTGAGCGCCACCCGAATCGTTTCGTCGCTGACCAGGCGCGGCGTGATGCCCTGCGCATAGGCCACTTTGGCGGCGAGCGCCAACGTCCAGTTGCTGGTCGGCTCGCCGAAACTGCGCGGACTCTGATGCAGGAGGTCGTGCAGTTGGGCGCGGCGTTGGTCGTCGAACACCGCGCGGGGCAGGTGTTTGGGGGTCGAATCGCCGGGTTGGAGGGCGGCACAGCCGTATTGGTTGAAGGCCTTGAGCGCATTGCGCACCGTCTGATCGTCGCAGGCGAGTTGGTCGGCAATCGGTTGGGCATGCACACTGCGCTGACTGGCCAGCAGGATGTGACAACGACGCATCGTAAAGCTGGATGGCGCGCGCAGTCCGGCCTCGATGGCCTGTTGTTCGTCGGGAGTGACTTCCCGGATGAAAATTGGTCGTCTCATGCCGGACAGGATACCACATTTCCTACCGCCTTTTTTGGAGTTGCACTAGCTTGCGAGCAGCCAGTGCGCCAAAGCCAAATGTTGCTTGCGCCATCTGTAGCGCAGGCGAGTCGCTCAGCCCACTCTGGATATCATGAATTGCTGTGAGGAGTGCCCAGCGAAATGCAAGCCCCGGGTCGCCTACCCAGGCAAATATCTGTGCAAGCCAGAACGTGGGGGCTGCGAGAGGGTAGCGGTGCTTTGTTCGCTGCTGTTCTATGCCAAGTGCCATCCACCAGTTCTGGAGTATGAGGTGGGCAAGATGTGGTTCGTGAGCCTGAAAGAGCAGATGCGCGACTTGATTGTAACGGTCATGCGCAATCTTCCACTCTGATCCGCCACTATGGTAGTCACTAAAGCAAGTTATCGGCATGTGCCGATCGGCAACCTGCTGTAGTTCCCGACCAAGGTCCAGCGGCAGGATACTACGCTCCTGGACTCTTCTACGCAGATCAGCCAGCGAGTCATCGAAGGAAAGCTGTGCATTCATTATCGTTCTCAGGTAGCTGACTTGCCTCAAACTCACGCCATTGTAACACCGGGCTCTCTGGTGGTGTGGTTTTCCCCGATCAACATAAAAACGCCGCGGCAGCCAGAGGGCTGCCGCGGCGTCTGGTTGATCAGGTGGCGACGTTCGTCTCACGTAACGTGTGAATGCGGAGATTCGTCGTTTAGAAGCCCAATCCCTTTTCGCGCATCGAAAGCCATTTGCCTTTCCCCAGGATGATATGGTCAAGCACGTCCGTGTCAAGGAGCTTCCCAGCCTCCACGATCTGGCGCGTCACAAGGACATCCTCCGGGGATGCGTCGACCGCCCCGCTGGGGTGGTTGTGGCAGACTATGATGGCCGCTGCGTTGAGTTTGATCGCCTCGCGGAAGACCTCGCCTATGCGCACCATCGATGAGTTCAGGCTGCCCTGGTAGACGCGGTGGACCTTCAGGACGTGGTTCTTGGTGCTCAGACACATCGTCCACAGCTCCTCCTGGTCGAGCAGGCCCATGCGCGCCATCAGGAAGGCGACGGCGTCGGCCGGGCTCTTGACCTGGTCGCGCTGAACCGGGCGCAGCAGCTCGGCGACGAAGGCGATCAGCGCCTGCACGTCGTCGGGCACCTCGCCGATGGTCAGGGCGCCCTGCAGGTCGGCCCCGGAGGCCGCCAGCTGGCGCAGCTTGCGCAGGTCGACAAAGGGCTCGAGTGCCTCGCGCAGCGCCCTGGTGCTCGCCGTCTGTGGGCTGGCGGCCCCGCGGCGCCGGCGCGATGCCTCGCCTGTGCTGGCTGGCGCCTCGAGCGAAGTGATCGGTGGGGTCGGGATGAGCCGTGCCTATTCGTAGCGCATGATCGTCTCCTATACAGTAGCGCGCCCTGATGACTGAGCAAGCCATCAGGGCGCGATCCTCGTTCTCGCGTTATCTGGTTGTAGGCACTGCCTAGCGGAGGGCCATCGGCATGATTACGTGGACATAGCCGTTCTGTCCGACGGGCCGGAGCACGCCGGGCGCCTGGGCGGTGACCATCTCGAGGGCGACCTGGGGCGTGCCGATGACGGCGAGTGCCTCGCCGAGGTACTTGACGTTGAGGGCGATCTGGCCGCCCTCGCCCGCCACCTGGTCCTCGACGACGCCGGTGTTCGCGCCGATCCCGGCGGCGTTGGCGCTGAGCAGCACTGTGCCGGCCTGGTCGCTCTCGCCGGTCGCGACGCTCAGCTTGACGACGTTCTGGCTGACGCTGGCGATCAGCGCGGCCAGCCGCACCGCCCGGTTGAGCTCGCGCACATCGAGGATCGCCCGGGTAGTGCAGCCCTTCGGCAGGATGCGCTCGAAGTCGGGGTACTGGCCGTCGATCAGCCGGGTCGCCAGGGTCCAGTGCGCGGTCTGGAAGATGGCCTGGGTCGCCGTGGTGCTCCCCGTCGCTCCGGCGGCCAGCGACATTGTGATGTGCTCGCTCGGGTCGCTCAGCAGGCCGGCCAGCTCGCGCAGGGCCGGCGCCGGGATGATCACCTCCTGCTTTGTCGCCACCGGCGCGGGCAGCGCGATCTGCTTGCTCGCCAGGCGGAAGCCGTCAGCGGCGGCGAGCATGGCCGCGCTCTCGTGCAGGCGTAGGTAGACGCCGGCAAGCACCGGGCGGGCGTCGCCGTCGGCCGCGGCGCACACCACCTGCGGGATGGCCTCCTTGAGCGTGGTGGTGGCAAAGCGCACCGAGGCGGCGCCCTCCGGCGCGGTGTGCTGCACGGCCGGGAAATCCTCCGCGCTGATGCCATTGAGCTGGGTGCTGAAGCGGGCACAGGCCACGGTCACAAGCTGGTTCTCGCTGCTAACCTCCAGCGTCACCCGGTCGTTGGGCAGGCCGGCGACGAGATCGGTGAAGAGCCCCGCCGGCAGCAGGACGCTGCCGGAGCGCTCGACCTGCGCGCCGATCCAGACGGTGATGCCGAGGTTGAGGTCGGTGGTCGTCAGCCGCAGCCGCTCGCCCTCGGCGGTGAGCAGGATGTTGCCGAGGATCGGCAGGGCGGGCTTGCCGGGCACCGCGCGGCCGACCTGGGCGAGGGCCTTCTTCAGATTCTCCTGCTGGGTGCTGAGCTTCATCTGTGCTGCTCCTTGTTGGTGTTGCAAAGAGGGGTGCTTGCCGCGCCCCTCTCACCGAAACGCCGCTGAGATTACTCGGCGACAAACGAATACTGGATGGCCCGCTGGCTATCGCCTGATGGCGCCGGCCCACGGCCCTTCCGGCGCTGGCGGACGACCACCTCGCTCCAGGTGAGGTAGTCGCCGCTGGTGGTCGCCGGCTGGGCGGAGCTATGACCATCGCCGAGGGTCGGAAGGAACGGCAGCTCCAGGGCTGCCGCCGCGATGGTCGCCGGCGAGGGCACGGGCGGGATGGGCAGGGCGGCGGGGAGGCTGACTGGTATCGCCGGGAGACGGTTCGGGTCGGGCCGCGCCATCTGCTCCACGCTGACGCCGACCAGGTCGTGGGCGCCGACCTCGAGCGACGCTTTCAGCGCCGCGCCGGCCTCCTCCAGCCGGGCCGCGATCGCCTCGCGCGCGCTGGTGGCGGCCTCGTCGTTGAGGACGCGCCGGGCCAGCTCCTGCAGCAGGGACATGCCGGGGTCCATCTGCATCAGGCCGGAGCTGAGGTCGTCGCCGTTGAGCAGCGTGGCGGCCGTGGCCTTGCTGCCGATGATGTCGAGCGCCTGCTCGATCATCGTCTCGTAGTAGCCGAGCCAGGTCACGTTGCAGGCCCGGGTCTGCGTCGGCCGCAGCGCCCGCTTGCGCGCCTGCATCGCCCGGTAGAGGCTGTAGGTCGGCTCGGCAAAGACGATCTCCGGCCACTGGATGAGATTCATGCCTGTCTCGACCAGGCCGGGGTGACAGAGCACGACGTTCGTGCCGTCGCGCTCGCGCTCGGCGAACCAGGCGTCCCGCGCCCCCGGCTTGACCGTGGTGCTGCGCAGGATGGCGACCTTGACCGGGGTGGTGTGCTCGCTCAGCGCCAGCTGCTGGATCTTCGCCTGCAGATCGGCCAGGATGTCGAGCTTGTTGGTATGCTCTGCGAAGACCAGCATGCCCCGCCCGGCGCGGGCCTGCTCAGCCGCCCGCTGGGCGAGCCAGCGGTGGTGCGGCAGGATGGTCTCGACCGGTAGCGCCGGCGGGCGGTAGGCCTCGCCGGTGTGCTTGCTCTGCACCGCCACCGGCTTCCATGGGGCCAGCGCGTAGGTGAGGGTGGACTGGAGGTAGCTGCTGAGCGCGTCCTTGCCGCCCGGCTCCTTGATGATCGCCTTGCCCTCGTTGACCAGCCGGGCGTACTGCTCGGCCAGGCCCTCCGGCAGATCGAAGAAGACCACGCCCTCGTGGTAGGGCGGCAGCAGGAAGCCCATCTGGCGGAGCAGGATGAAGATGAACTGGCTCTGCATGATCGCCGCCAGCTCCGCCGTCAGTCCATTGCGCTCCTCGACCCGCACGTAGGCCGCGTTGCGCTTGCCACTGAAAGCCTGGGCCTCCTCCTCAACTACCTGCGAGGTGATCGTGTCGAGGATGCCCAGCCGTTCGACGAACGCCTTCTCCTCGTCCCAGCGAAACTCCTGGCGGACGAAGACGTTGTCCATGCGCTGGAGCATCCAGTAGGCGGTGCTGGCCTTGCCTCCGTACGGGCTGCCGGTCAGTCCCTCCGAGCGGTGGGCGTGGCGCAGCAGCCGGCCCCAGATTCGCCCGCGCGCCGATGTGCGCCCCTTCATGGCGTGGAACTCGCCGGTGATCACGAAGTCGGTCTGGGCGGCGTAGCCCCGCGCGCCGATGAAGTCGCCCAGGGCCATGCGCGGGTTGGAGGTTGGGCGCTGGCCCCAGGGAATGACGCGACGGGCCGCGCCGGTGTGGGGATCCGGCTCGGTGACGTGGCCGTGGAGGTAGGTCGGGTCGTTGAAGATCGGTAGCGCGCGGTCGCTGACATTGTCCTGCTTGCGGCTCTGCTGGCCGAGCACGCCGCCGCAGAACGGGCAGCGCACCATGCCCGTCTTGCGCAGGGAGTCGAGCGTGTGGGGGAAGCCGTCCTTGCTCCGCACGCGCCTGCCGCAATCGGGGCAGAACAGGCCGTCGAAGTGCCAGAGCGGGGTCGGCTGCTCGCCCTTGAGCGTCTCGCGGAAGGCGTGGCCACAGCGGAACAGGAGATCCCGCCGCCGCGTCCGCTCGCTCACCCCAGGGCCGTAGACCCTGGTCGTGCTCGTGTCGCCGTTGGCCGCAGCGACCCGCTGGGCCTGGCGGGTGGACTGCCGCTTGCGGGCGGCTTTCTCGCGCTGCTTAAGCTCGTCCCACTCGCGGCGCTCCTCGGCAAGCAGGCGCTGGTAGAACTCGGCGCGCCAGCTCAGGCGCCCATTCGACAAGCTCAGGGCAGGCTGCTGATCCGGGGTGTCCATCTCATCCGGGTGAGCCGTTGGAACGGGCAGGGCCGGCCGGTGGTTGGTGATGGCGACTTCCCAGCCGCTGCCCAGACTGAACTTGGAGAAGGCGATAAAGCCGACGCGCGGGGTGGTTGGATCGGCGACAGCGCCGGCGTAGAACGCGCTGACCTGGGCCGGCGTCTCGAGAATCGTGCTGTGCCAGTGCGGCAGCAGGTCACGCCACTCGGCGATCCACTGCGGCAGCGCCGGCCGGTCGATGCCGGGCAGCGCCTGGTTGTGCGCTAGCACCTGGGCCAGCTCGCCGACCAGGTGGTTCGGCGCGATGACCAGGGTGGTGAAGGCCCGGCCCGGGCCGTTGGTCGGCAGGTGCAGGCGCTGCGCTCGGCGTTGAGGGTGAAGTTGGCCGGGCCGAAGCGGGCCGGGTCGGCGCCGCCCGCCGACGGGATCAGCGCCACCTGGGTGGTCTGGCCCTGGCTGACGAGATCCACGCGGGCGCGGCACTTGCCCCAGCCGGCGGCGCGGTCCATGATGACGTGGGCGGGCAGGGGGCGTCCTGCCGCCTGTTGCTGGCGCAGCAGCGCCTCCGGGGCCGCGCTGTCGGGAACGGCCCCGGTCAGCACGACGGCGGCGCTGATGCGGGTGCCGGTGGTGGCGATCGCCACGTTGTCGCCCAGGGTCAGGTCGTCATCGTGGTGGCGGAAGGTGGCGTCGAGGTCGGTGGCACTGGCAATCCGGTAGGGGCCGTTCGCCGTGCGCTCGGTGGGGTAGCCGGTGCCGTCGAGCTGCACCGCGTCGGCGATCACCTTCTCCAGCGCATCGAGCAGCCGGCTGATGCGCTGCCGGGGCGCCGCGGGCAGGTCGGGCAGATAGGGCAGCAGGCAGCCGCGCAGATACTGACTGAGGGCGACCGCCTGCACCAGCAGCGCCTGGCGCTCGCCCGCATCGCGCGGGCGGGCGGGGTGGCGGATGGGGCCGAGGTCGAGGGGCGGCAGGGCCTGCTGGCGCGTGCGGGGGGCGTGGGCCTGCCAGGCGCGGAACAGGTCGTCGCACAGGTCGAGCAGCAGATTGGCCACTCACGGCGGCCAGGCGACCGGGGCAGCCATGCCAAAGGTGTCGAGGATCTGGGGCGTGGTGCGCGGGTCTTCGGGGTCGACGCGCTAGAGAAAGGAGAGCACGTCCGCAAACCAGGCCGCCGGGGCGTGGTCACGCATCCAGGTGTGGAAGCGTTGCAGGGGCGTGTGGTCCGGGACACGGGGGGCAAAGAGTGAGAGGCCGACAAACCAGCGCACGACCAGATTGCTGTTTAGATGCCACTCCAGGTCGCGCTCGGAGCACGGGGCGGCCCAGGCCCGCACGATCTCCGCCCGGACCAACTGCTCGACGGTGAAGGTCGCCGCGGTGCCGGGACCATCCGGGTCAGCGCGAAAAGCGGCGCAGGCAGCGACCACGGCGGTCAGGTCGCAGGCCTGGCCAGGCTGGACCAGCGGCTGGTCGCGGCACTGGGTCAGCACCAGGCGATACATGCGGGTCTCGGCCCAGGCCAGGATGGCCGCGCACCACACGACGACCCAGGCCTGCAGCCAGCGCGGCACGGCGGGCAGATCGCGCGTGCCGGCGCGCAGGGTCGGTGGTAGACTGCGAACCACAACCGCCTCCTTTGTGGGTGATGAGGATGTGACACCCCGATCATGCCACTGGGAGGCGGTTCATCAAGCGGTTATTCCTTCGCGCCCCGAATAGTTTGCGCAATTCTGCAACAGTCTCTGACACAGGGTTTGACAACGGTTGCGCGTACAACCCCGGGGCCAGGACAGCCGGGCACAGCGGCGCGGCAGCGTCTTCATGGCTGTTCATCAAGCGGGCTTTGGACACCGCGACCGCCACGGTTGAGCACATGGGTGTAGATCATGGTCGTCTTCACGTCTGCGTGCCCGAGGAGCTCTTGGACCGTGCGAATATCATAGCCGCGCTCAAGCAGGTGGGTCGCGAAGCTATGGCGGAAGGTGTGACAGGTGACGCGCTTGGGGATCTGGGCGAGCTTGGCGGCGCGCTTCACCGCCTTCTGCAGCCCGCTCTCGTCAACGTGATGACGTCGTTCCTTGCCGCTGCGCGGATCGACGGAGCGCTGTTCAGCGGGAAAGACATACTGCCAGAGCCAGTCGCGGGCCGCCTCGGGGGACTTGCGCTCGAAGGCATCGGGGAGCCAGACGTTGCCGTAGCCGGCACGGATGTCCTGGTCGTGGAGCAAGCGAACGTGCCGGAGGTGGTTCTGGAGCGGTACGATGAGGCGTTCGGGGAGCATGGTCAGGCGATCCTTGGCGCCCTTGCCATCGCGCACGAAAACCTGACGTTGCGCGAAATCAAGATCCTTGACCCGCAGCCGCACACACTCCATCAAACGCAGCCCGCTCCCGTAGAGGAGGCTGGCCATCAAGTGATGCACGCCACGGAGGCCGTCGAGCACCCGGGTCACCTCGTCGCGGGTGAGCACGGTTGGAAGCCTCGTCGGTTGCTTGGCGCGGACCGAGTCGACAGGGCCGTCGAGGGGCTGCTGCAACACCTCGTTGTACAAGAAGAGCAGGGCGCTGAGGGCCTGATTCTGCGTGGAGGCGGCGACGTGCTGCGTGACGGCAAGGTCGGTGAGAAAGGCCTGGACCTCGGCGTGGCCGAGGTGCTGGGGATGTTGCTTACCGTGGAAGAGGATGAAGCGGCGGATCCAGCCGACGTAGGCCTCCTCGGTGCGCAGGGCATAGTGTTTGCGACGGAGCGCCTCGCGGACGCGGTCGAGCAGGCGGGGAGGGTTGGAGGACATAGTGAGCCTGTTGGTGTATAATAGCGACGATGACGGTGATGCGTCCATGTAAGATACCGCTGAGGGGCCATACAAGGATACGGGGCAGCACGAATGAATGCCCAGCGGAGCATCGATGGACGTACGGCGGTGTAAGCGCTAGACGCTAGACCGCTCCAACGAGATCTACTAAGAGTT
>JBDNDG010000122.1:0-11477 GCA_046719255.1 Chloroflexaceae bacterium | reverse complement strand
GCCTGCGCGCGGGAGGGGTTTGGGAGGGCTGCGCCCTCCCAGGAAGCCAACCCGTCAGCGGGGGTTTGGGAGGGCTGCGCCCTCCCAGGATATCGTTATGTTCATTCTGGCGTTGTGCGGCGCAGCCGCAAGGACGGCAGGAATGGAACGAACTGTCTCCTGCCTTGCGCCGTATGTTCAACCCGTGCTATAACGGTAACGGTCTGGATTCATCTTGCATGGGAAAGAGCATCTGCAATGCGTGTGATTGTAGCTGGCGCCGGCCCGGCGGGGTTCGTTGTAGCGCGCACGCTGGTCGAACGGGGCCACGAGGTTGTATTGCTTGAGAAGCGCGATGTGCCCGGCGGAAAGGTCTCGGCATGGCAGGATGCCGACGGTGACTGGATCGAATCGGGCCTGCATGTGTTCTTTGGCGCGTATCATCATTTGCTCGATTTCCTGAACCGCTACGGTCTGGGCGATACCTTTAACTGGAAGCCCGCCGAGATGATCTTCGCCTCGGAACGCCACGGCCTGGCCGGGATCAGCTTCGTGCCCTGGCTGCCGCCTCCGTTCAACGGGCTGGCCGGGGTGGCGAAGTTCAAGCCACTCTCCCTCGGCGACAAGCTGCGCATGGGCCTCGGCTTGCTGCGGCCGATTTTTGGCGATCAACGCTATGTGGATCAGCAGGACGATGAGACGTACGCTTCATGGCACCTCCGCCACGGTATGGGCCAGCGCTCCCTCGATGAGGTGATGCATACGATGTGCCTGGCGCTCAACTTCCTGCCCGCCGATAAGGTCTCGGCCAAATTGCCGCTGACTGCCATGCTCCACTTTGCCCACGAGAAGCAGGCCCCGATGATGGCTCTAGTCAAAGGCTCGCCCGATGTGAACATCTGGCGCCCGCTGATGGGCCAGATCGAGGCCCGAGGGGGCCGCGTAGAACTGGGGCGCAAGGTGGTCGGCATTGAGTACGACGAAGCCGCCAATCGCGTCACCGGCTTCCAGATGGACGATGGCAGCCTGGTCACCGGCGACGTCTATGTTTCGGCGATGCCGGTGCACAGTCTGCGGAAGGTGCTTCCCCCCGCCTGGCGCAAGTTTGCCTACTTCGACAACCTCAAGCACCTGAAGGGCGCTCCGGTTATCACGATGCAGCTCTTCTTCGACCGGCAGATCGCCGGGGTCGATAACCTGCTCTTCAGCGCGGGCACGCACCTGAGCGTCTATGCCGATATGGCGATGGTCGCGCCCGAATACCACCGGGGCGGCAAGAGTATTATGCAGTTTGTCGTTGCGCCCGCCGAGAAGCTGATCACCCTGCCCGATGACGAGCTGGTGCAAGTTGTGATGCAAGAGTTCGTGCGGCTGCATCCGGTGGCTCGCGAGGCGCGTCTGCTGAAGCATACCATTGTGCGCATTCCCAATTCAGTCTACCAGGCCCTGCCCGGTGTGGACAAGTATCGCCCCGACCAGGCCAGCCCGGTGAGCAATTTCTTCCTCGCCGGCGATTACACCAGGCAACACTTTATGGCCTCGATCGAGGGGGCTACCATTAGCGCAAAGCAGTGCGTGGAGCGGATCACCGATGCGGTGGCCCGCGGCGCTATCGCTCCCGCCCGTGAGGTTATCGCCGCGGATTGAGAACGACCGTACCCGCCGAACCGCCCCGCGGCTGCGCACCAGCCGATGGAGCGAGAACGGGTGTTTCCGGGAGGGCTGCACCCTCTCCCACCCTCCGGCGGATCGCGCGGCTCGTCACTCATCGCTCGTCAGTGGTATGAGGTGTTCATGCTCGCTCCGGAGACCATTCTCAATGACCGCTATCGTATCACCTACGTGGTCGAAGAGCGTCCTGACTGCGTGCTCTACCGCGCGATTGATGCGCAGGGGTCGCTGCGCGTCCTGATCGCCGAGCTGCCCCAACCTTCCGAGAGCGCGCTCGCCGATGCGCGCGCCCTCGCCGGGCAGGTCGCGGGGGTCAGCGCACCAGGTCTGCTCACCCTGCGTGACCATTTCGCCCGCGATCTGAGCTACTACCTGGTTGCCGATGATCCTGGCGGTCAGGATCTCGACCGGGTCGCCCGCGACCGGAGCGGGGGGTTGCCTGAGCATGAGGCCCTCAATAACCTCGACCGGCTGCTGGGCGCGCTCGAGGTGCTGCACGGGCACACCCCTGCCCTGCTGATCGGCGATCTGCGCCCCTCCGATCTGTGGTCATCGCTCGATGGTGGGCTGTTCCTGACCCCCTTTCCCCTGGTGCGCCCCCTCGGCGCCGAACCGTCGCCCTACCGTGCCCCTGAGTTGCATGACCCCCACGCCGAGCCAACCACGTCGAGCGATCTGTACGCCATGGGCGCCGTCCTCTACCAGTTGTTGTGCGGCTGGGCGCCGCCCACCTCGGCCCAGCGGCAGGCGGGCGCGCCGCTGAACTCTCCCCGCACGCTCAACGTTCGCGTGTCGGCCCTCGCCGAACAACTGGTGTTGCGCGCCCTGGAGATGAAGCCGGCCAATCGCTATCAGCAGGCTCGCGAAATGCGCCGGGCGCTCGATACGGTTCGCCTGATGGCCGGACGGCCCCTCGGCGCCACCGAGCCGGTCGGGCCGTACCAGGGCGCGCCACCTGCTCCGGCGCCCGCCGCCGTCAGCCCGCCGGTGGCGAGTGGCGCCGCCGGTCCACTGGCACCCGCGGGGCCGCCGCCAGCCGCGCCGCCGCCCATCTGGTCGGGCGTGCCGCAGCCCGGCCAGACGGTAGCTCCGCAGGGCCAGGCGGCTGGCTGGCAACCTGCACCCGTCGCCGCCCCGCCGCGCGCCGCTCCGCGCCTCAGCACCGGCTGCCTCGCCGCGATGGTCGCCCTGCTCACCATACTGGCGCTGGGCATCTGCCTGATTGGCGTCGGCCTGGCCTGGTTGCTGCTCAACCCGGGCGCCTCGCTCCCGTTGTTCCCCCGCGGGGCCCCGATCGCCGCAACCGCGCCGCCCGCCGGGGGCGCGGCGTCCACGTCCGGCGGCGCGCCGGCCCAGGGTGCCACGGCCCCGGCGCCCGTTACCGGCCCGCTCCTGGCTCAGAACGCCGTCTTTACCCAGACGGCCCAGCTCGACGATGCCTCGGTGGGTGCCGTGCAGTTTGCCCCCGGTGCCGGTCCGCTCGCCGTCGGCGTTGGCAGTGTGATCCATCTGCGTGATCCCGAGAGCCTGGAGGCCCAGCGCACTCTCGCCGGGCACACCGGCGACATCAGCTCCCTGGCCTTCTCGCCCGATGGGCAACTCCTCGCCTCGGGCGCCCAGGACGAGAATGAGATTCGCCTCTGGAATCTGGCAACCGGGCAGGAGCTGCGCCGCCTGCGCGGCCATAACGGCTGGATCCGCAGTCTGGCCTTCTCGCCCGACGGAAGCCTCCTGGCCTCCGGCAGCACCGATGCGACGATTATACTCTGGGAGGTCGCCAGCGGTCGGCGCCTGCGCACCCTGGAGGGCCATACCGATTTTCTGGGCAACATCGCCTTCAGCCCCGATGGGTCCAGCCTGGCCTCGGCCTCCCGTGACGGCACCGCCCGCCTCTGGGACGTGGCCAGCGGCGTGGCCCGCAGCGACTTTGCCTACACCGCGCCGACCAATCCGGCCACGAACGCTCCCTTCTGGCTCACCGGCATTGCCTTCAGCCCCGACGGAAACCGGCTCGCCGTCGGCTCGGTCAGCGGCAGCGTCTACATGCTCGATGCCCGCACCGGCAAACTCGAGCGCGAACTGCAAGGACACGAAGGCTGGGTGGTCATCCGGGGCGTCAGTTTCAGCCCCGACGGTCGGCTGCTCGCCAGCGCCAGCCTCGACGGCACCGTCCACCTGTGGAACCCCGCCTCGGGAGCCGAGCGCGGCGTCTTGCAGCGGCAGGGCCTGCGCCTGCTCGGCCTGAGTTGGAGCGCCGATGGCCGGCGACTCGCCACCAGCAGCGATATGAGCGGCAGCGTGATGCTGTGGGATGTGAATAGCCAGGAGATGCTCCAGATTGCCCTGCTTGCCCAGGGTAGCGTCACGGCCCTGAGCTACTCCGACACAGGTCAGGCGCTGGCTACCGGCGGCATTAACGGCTCCATCCGTGTGCATCTGCTGGAAGATGGCCGCACAATTGCGCTTACCGGCGGCGCACCCACCAGCCAGTACCTCGGCTTTCTGAGCGATACCGAACTTGTTGTGGTGAACGACTCCGGCAACGTGATTGTCGTCCCCCTCACCGGCGGCGCCCAGACCCGCGCGCTAGAGGGCCTCGACGGCTTCGCCCTGAGCGTCGTCGTCAGCCGCGACCGGCGCCTGATCGCCGCGGGCAATGAGCGTGGCGACGTGGCGCTCTGGGACGGGCGCACCTTTGATCGCCTCCGCACCCTGCGCGGCGCCGGTGGGCCAATTGCCGCGCTGGCCTTCAATCGCGATGGCAGTTCCCTCGTCGCAGTCACCAACGAACCCGCCGACCGGCCCCTGCTGATCGTCTGGGATACCCAGAACGGCCAGCGCCGTTCCACCTTCAGCGGCCACAGCGCCCCCGTAACCGCCATTGACATCGCCCCCCGCGAGGATCTTGTCGCCAGCGCCAGCACCGATGGCACCCTCAAACTCTGGCGGGCCTCGAGTGGCGAGGAGGTGCGGAGCCAGCAGGTCGAGGCGGAGCAGCGCTGGTACCTCAGCCTGGCCTTCTCGCCCGATGGCTCGGTGCTGGCAACCGGTGCTCTGAGCGGTGAAGTGGAGTTCTGGAACACGGCCACGGGCGAACGCCTGAGTAGCCTCGACCCCGGTGGAGGCGCGGTGTTCGCCATAGCCTTTCGCTCTGACGGCGCGCAGGTGGCGGTTGCCACCCGCGATCGGGGCGTGTTTCTCCTTGAGCCTGTTGAATGACCCTGGAAGGGGCCGGGGCGAAACGTCGCTCGCCAGCCGGGGAAGGGATGGTTTGTGGGAGGGCAACGCCCTCCGGGCGTCTCGCCGCCAGGAAGCATGCGGGAACTGCGGTTGTCCCCGGGTTCCCCCGAGAACGAGGAACAGAAGGAGTCTACCAATGTTTAACGTCTTCAAACAGAAATACGACCGCACCCCCCAGGGCCAGGAAGGTCGTGTGCCGCCTGGCCAGTACGTCACCGAAAAGTTTCCGGTGCTGCACTACGGTTCAGTTCCCCACTACACCGACGTTGAAAACACCTGGGACCTGCGCGTCTGGGGTGAAATTGAGCAACCGGCTCGCCTCACCTTCGCCGAGTTCCGCGCCCTGCCCACTGTCGAGGTGGTGACGGATATTCACTGCGTCACCCGCTGGAGCAAACTTGACACGCGCTGGGAAGGCGTGCGCTTCAGCGAGTTCCTCAAACATATCCCCTCGCTGAAACCAACCGCAAAGTACGTGCTCGCCCACTGCGAGCAGGGCTTTACCACCAACGTCCCCCTCGAGGTGCTTCTGCACCCCGATGCGCTGCTGGCCTACAAGTACGAAGGCGAGGAACTAACCCCCGAGCACGGCTACCCGCTGCGCCTGCTCACGCCCGGCAAATACTTCTGGAAGAGCGCCAAGTGGTTGCGCGGGATCGAATTCCTCAGCCACGACAAGCTTGGCTTCTGGGAACGCTACGGCTACAACAATAACGCCGACCCCTGGAAAGAGGAGCGCTACGCTGACTGAGCTGCCCTGGCCCACTACCATTGATGAAGCGGTGGCGCTTCAGGAACGCCTGCGTCACCAGGTGCTGCTCACCGACGATTTTGGGACCTTGCGAACCGTGGCCGGGGTGGACGTTGGCTTCGAGGAAGCTGGCGCCGTTGCCCACGCCGCTGTCGTGGTTCTCGACCTCGCTACTCTCGAGCCGGTGGCCCACGCCCTGGCGCGCCGCCCGGTTACCTTTCCCTACGTGCCGGGGCTGCTCTCCTTCCGCGAGGCGCCGGCTATTCTCGACGCCCTGGCCCGGCTCCCCGCTCCACCCGACCTGCTGATTTGCGACGGCCAGGGCATCGCCCACCCCCGTCGCTTCGGCATTGCCTGCCACCTGGGACTGCTCAGCGGCCTGCCGGCCATCGGCTGCGCCAAATCGTTGCTGGTCGGGTCGCACGCCGCCCTACCCGACACGCGTGGCGCGCGCGTGCCACTGATGCACCAGCGCGAACAGGTCGGCTGGGTCCTGCGCACGCGCCCGGGGGTCAGGCCGGTGTACATCTCGCCCGGGCACCGCGTAAGCCTGGCTACCAGCGTCGAGCTGGCGTTGCGACTGGTCACCCGCTATCGCCTGCCCGAGCCGATCCGCTACGCCCACAACCTGGCCTCGCACGGCACCTTACGCCGACGGGTATGACCTGCCGTCTTGCAACGCGGGCGCGCCGCCCCGCGACGATACCGCATACGCCGCAGGTCCGGTCGGGGCCGGGGGCGCACAGCGCCACCCGTAGGGCCGAAGCATGCGCGCCACCCCCGCCGTGGGGCCGATGGCCGCGCACGCGCATGCTTCGGCCTGCTCCCCGCCGGGGCGCCCGGCCGCCCGGCGACGATACCGCGCGCCCCGGGGCCGCCGCCGCGCCGCCCCGGGCACCCGGCCGCCCCGCGACAATCTGGCCATAGGCGGACGTTGCAACAGCTCCCGGCTCGCCTTCGAGGTTTGACAAGCTACCTGCCGAATGGTATACTTCAGTATCGCCGCGCTGATCGCGTGTGCTGTATGATTGTGTGCCGTGCCGGCCCGCTCTAAGGCGTAGCCAGTGCTACGACCAGAGGGAGGCCCGGATATTATTTTGTCTTACAGGAACGAGGCCAGAGAGACGCCTGAGCCCCAGGAGTGCTGGATGCCGACGATTAACCAACTCGTGCGCAAGCCGCGCAAGCCGGTCGAGAAAAAGACCAAGGCCCCGGCGTTGCGCTTTACGTACAATTCGCTCAAAGGGAAGTTGACGCGCGGCAAAGGCTCGCCCCAGAAGCGTGGCGTGTGCACCAAGGTTTCCACTGTCACGCCAAAGAAGCCGAACTCCGCTCTGCGCAAAATTGCCCGCGTCCGCCTCTCGAACCAGATTGAGGTGACGGCGTACATTCCGGGTGAAGGGCACAACCTGCAAGAGCACTCGGTGGTGCTCATCCGTGGCGGTCGCGTGAAGGACCTGCCGGGGGTGCGTTACCATATCGTCCGGGGAACACTCGACACCCAGGGGGTGAGCGGACGCAAGCAGGGCCGTTCCAAGTACGGCACCAAGCGCAACGCGCAGCCAGTCGGCAAGAAGCGCTGAGTGGTGCGCCAGTACATCCGTCGAACCGCCAGCGGCGTATACCCTGCGGGCGGATGCGGCGGGTGGGCAGTGAGCGAAGCGCGTCGGAAGCAACCCGCCACCGACGCAGGCACATAGATCAAGGAACGTTGCTATGCCTCGCCGTGGAAATGTTGAGAAACGCATCATTCCGCCTGACCCGCGGTACGATAGCGTGCTGGTGCAGAAGTTCATCAATAAGGTGATGCAACGCGGCAAAAAGAGCGTGGCTGAGACGATTGTCTACAAGGCGCTCGACCTGGCCGCCGAACGCACCAAGAAGTCGCCGCTGGAGGTCTTTGAGCAGGCGCTGCGCAACGCTAGCCCCTCGATCGAGGTCAAGCCCAAGCGCGTCGGCGGCGCCACCTATCAGGTGCCGGTCGAGGTGAAGAGCGATCGCCGCTACGCCCTGGCGATGCGCTGGTTGCTCATCTCGGCGCGGAACCGCACCGGACGCCCCATGTACGAGCGCCTCGCCGCTGAACTGGTGGATGCCTACAACAATACCGGTAGCACCATCAAGCGCAAAGAGGACGTGCATAAGATGGCGGAGGCCAATCGAGCCTTCGCCCATTACGGTCGGCTGTGAGGGCAGGCTACCCGCCGCGCCCTTGCAGACGTGCGAGAGAAGAGAAGTGAGATACCAGAAAGCAACCTTTACCGGTTGCTCGACTGCCAGGAGTAAGTGACGGGTATGCCACGCCAGTTTGAACTCGATAAGGTACGCAATATCGGCATTATTGCCCACATTGACGCGGGCAAGACCACAACCACCGAGCGTATTCTGTTCTATACCGGGCGCACCTATAAGATCGGTGAGGTCCACGAAGGGACCGCAACGATGGACTGGATGCCCCAGGAGCAGGAGCGCGGCATCACCATTACCTCGGCGGCAACCACGGCACAGTGGAAGCTGGGGAACACGGTGTACCGGATCAATATCATCGATACTCCCGGCCACGTTGATTTCACGGTCGAGGTGGAGCGTTCTCTGCGTGTCCTCGATGGTGGCGTGGTGGTCTTCGATGGCGTTGCTGGCGTGGAGCCTCAGTCCGAGACAGTGTGGCGCCAGGCCGATAAGTACAATGTGCCGCGGATTTGCTTCGTCAATAAAATGGACCGCACCGGCGCAAGCTTCGAGCGCTGTGTGGAGATGATTGTCAGCCGCCTGGGCGCCAAACCGGCGGTTATCCAGTTGCCCATTGGCGCTGAGGATAGCTTCAAGGGCACCGTCGATCTACTGACGATGAAGGCCACCGTCTACCACGATGACCTGGGCAAGGATATCCGTGAGGTCGAGATCCCTGAGCACCTGGTCGAGGCGGCCCAGAAGGCCCGCGCCCAACTGGTCGAGGCCATCGCTGAGACCGACGATGAGCTGACGCTGATCTACCTGGAGGGTGAGGAACTCAGCGTCGAGGAACTCAAGCGCGGCCTGCGTAAGGCTACCATCGAAGGGAAGCTCGTGCCCGTGCTCTGTGGCGCCGCGCTTAAGAATAAGGGTGTGCAGAAGCTGCTCGACGCCATCGTGGAGTACCTGCCCTCGCCCCTCGATCGCCCCGCTGTCCAGGGTACGCTCCCCGGTCAGAACCTCGGCGATGAGGGCGTTGAAGTTATTACCCGCGAGGTGAGTGACGATGCGCCCTTCACTGGTCTGGTCTTTAAGATCGTAGCCGACCCCTACGTCGGCAAGCTGGCCTACTTCCGGGTCTACGCCGGGAAGATTACCAAGGGGAGCTACGTCCTCAATAGCACCCGCGGGCAGCGCGAGCGCCTTGGCCGCATCCTCCAGATGCACGCCAACCACCGCGAGGATATTGAGGAAGTTTATGCCGGCGACATCGCGGCAATGGTTGGCCCTAAGAATAGCTATACCGGCGATACGATCTGCGATCCCGATCACCCCATCGTCCTCGAGAGCATCCGCTTCCCCGAGCCGGTGGTTGAACTGGCCATCGAGCCGAAGACGAAGGCTGACCAGGATAAGATGGCTATCGCCCTGAACCGTCTCTCGGAAGAGGACCCGACCTTCCGCGTCTATACCGACCAGGAGACCGGCCAGACGATCATTAAGGGGATGGGTGAGTTGCACCTCGAAGTGATCGTTGACCGCATGCGCCGCGAGTACAAGGTTGAGGCCAACCAGGGCAAACCCCAGGTCTCCTATCGTGAGACGCTGACCCAGCCGGTAGATATCGAGACGCGCTTCGTGCGGCAGACCGGCGGTAAGGGCCAGTATGCCCACGTGAAGATCAAGTTCGAACCGAATGCGCCCGGCGCAGGCTTTGAGTTCAACAACGCTATCGTCGGCGGCGTCATTCCCAAGGAGTATATCCCGGCGGTTGAACAGGGGCTGAAGGAGGCTATGCAAACCGGTGTCATCGCTGGCTACCCGGTGGTTGACCTCAAAGCGACCCTGTACGATGGCTCGTTCCACGAGGTTGACTCCTCGGAAATGGCCTTCAAGATCGCTGCCTCGATGGCGCTTAAGGACGGTATTCGCAAGGGACGCCCCCAGTTGCTCGAGCCGATTATGAAGGTCGAGACCACGACGCCTGAGGATTTCCTCGGCACCGTGCTCGGTGACCTGAACTCCCGCCGTGGTCGCGTGGAGGGTATGGAGGCCCGGGGCAATGCTCAGGTCGTCCGCGCCTATGTGCCCCTGGCGACGATGTTCGGCTATACGACCGATCTGCGCTCCGCCACTCAGGGCCGGGCCACGTCGTCCATGGAGTTCGATCACTACGAGCCGCTCCCCGATGCTCTCGCGAAGGAGATCATCGAGAAGCGCAGCAACTAAAGGGAGCGTGAAGGCGCTGTCGCCCCCCGGGGCGCGCGGCTCCCTTCACGGGGCGCGATGCAGGAGTTGCACCTCCTGGCCCCGCCCGTGTGGAGCGATTATGACCTGCTCGACACGGGCGCTGGCGCGAAGTTGGAACGCTTTGGGCCGTATACGCTCGTGCGGCCAGAGACTCAGGCCCTCTGGCCCCGCGGGCTGCCGGAGCGCGAGTGGCAGCACGCTGATGCCGTCTTTGAAAAGAGCCGGGGCGGCGATGAGGGGCCCGGCGTCTGGCGCCAGCGTCGCCCCCTGCCTGATCAGTGGCAAATGCGCCACGAACGCTTGCGGTTCTGGGTGCGCCTGACCCCGTTTCGCCATACCGGGGTCTTCCCCGAGCACAGCGCCCACTGGGCCTGGCTCGCAGCACGGATCGCCTCACGACCTCAGGCGAACGTGCTGGTGCTCTTTGGCTATACCGGGCTCAGCAGTCTCTACGCCGCCGCCCACGGCGCCCGTGTGACCCACGTGGACGCCTCGCGACCGGCGATCCTCTGGGCCCAGCAGAATCAACAGTTGTCGGCGCTGGGCGAGCGGCCCATCCGCTGGCTGATTGATGATGTTGGCAAGTTCGTGGCCCGCGAGATCCGCCGTGGCCATCGCTACGACCTCATCCTGATGGATCCGCCCGTCTTCGGACGGGGACCGAGAGGGGAGGTCTGGCGCCTGCACGAGCAATTGCCTGCCCTGGTCGCGCAGGTGGCTGACCTGTTGAGCGATGCCCCCCTGGGCGTGCTCATCAATGCCTACGCGACCAGTATGTCGGCGCTGACCCTCGCCAATCTCCTCGATGCGGCACTGGCCGGGCGGGGAGGCACTGTCAGCGCGGGTGAGCTGGTGCTGCCCGAACGGCATCGCCAGCGCTTGCTCCCGGCAGCCCTGTATGCTTGCTGGTCCAGCGGTACGCCACCGTTGCTATGAGCGTGCAGAGGCTCGGGAGCACCAGGATTGGAAAGGCCGGGGAGCGCACAACGCTCCCCGCCCTCCCGTTACGGGGAAGATCGGGGAAGGTTACTACTCTCCCTGCCCCCGGTGACGCAAGATGGCCCGGAAGGAGGCAGCCCCATTCCGGGCAAACAGTCTGTTGCGCCCGTATCGGGCGGCGAAGCCGTAGGCGGAGTTGAAGCGAACGCGGGGAAACCTGGTCGCCCTCTTGCCGGAGAGTGTCGCTCTCCCTCTCAGAAGCGGCGGGGGCCACGCGCCCCCACATGGCAACTCAATCACACCTGATAACGAACACGGCGCGAGCCTGTATCAGACAAGGACAGATTATGGCCAAGCAGAAATTTGAGCGGACCAAGCCGCACGTCAACATCGGGACGATTGGGCACGTGGACCACGGCAAGACGACCCTGACCGCGGCGATTACCAAGGTGCTCGCCCTGAAGGGCGCAGCCCA
>JBDNDG010000121.1:0-11605 GCA_046719255.1 Chloroflexaceae bacterium | reverse complement strand
GAGGGCCTGATTGAGGAAGCCGACGTCAATGCGCGCCACGTGGACCACCAGCACCCGCTGGGCGAGGCGTTCGAGCAACTCCGGCAACACGGCATCAATCGGCGGAGCATCGGCCAGGTCGGCGCGCAGCAGGCCATGGATGCGGATGGACGAGGCCTCCACCAGCAGGCCCGCGGGCGGGCGGACCAGCGAGTACCAGCGGCGGTCGAGGCGGACGCGCGCCTGTTCAATCTCCACCAGACCCACGGCCAGAAGCGCGTCACGCCGCACGTCAAGCCCGCTCGTTTCGACATCGAGCACCACATAGCGCACATCGCGCCAGTAAGAACGCGCATCGGGCCACGGTCCCACTTCATAGGCGCGCACCAGTTCGGGCACCGCCCGCTTGCGTTGCCAGGGCAACCTCATTGTTTCCCCCTTTGCGCACCCGGCACAGCGGCAGCTTCGGTCACTCCTGGCCCCGGCGACAAGACGCTCCCGAGGGGCATAGCCTGCACACCTGAACCCCTGCGGCCCGCCTCGCGCCCCACACCTCACCGCGCGTCGGAGTATGGGTTCACCCTTCTCCGGGGAGCGCGGGCTTGCGAGGGTACCCCCAACGCTGAACAGGCACGCGCCGGGAAGGTGAAGCGTCAACGGGCGCGGTGGGTCATCACGCAAGACGTCCGGTCTGATAGACCGTAGCGATCCCGCGCTGGACGCGGGCGATGGCCTGCAACGACTCCTTCAATTCGCGCTGTTCGAGCGGGCTCAGGTCGGTATACACGATCAGGTTGGTCGGCTCCTCGCCGCGCTCGATCTGGGCGCGCTGATGGCGCAGGCGCAGCAGGCTGAGCAATTCGAAGGCGCTGACCAGGCTCTCGGCCTCGGCCTCGCCGATACTGGCCGCGGGCCAGGAGCGGCGCAGGCGCCCGACGGTGCTCGTATCAATGCACCCGGCTTCGAGAGCAAAAATGCGGGCCAGATCGACCACCATCGCCGTACCGCGATGCTTCAGGTCAATCAAGTTCTTTTGATCGCCGCGGCGCTCGAGCACCACGTTACGAAACAGGTTCAACGGGGCGGGATTGCGCAACGCGGCGCGGGCCAGGCGACCCAGGAAGATCTTATTGCCGCGGGCGCGGGCGATAATCGGGCGCAGGCCCCCCTCGGCGTAGAGCCTGCCGTAAACCTGACGAAAGTCGAAAAAGATCCCCGAGCGCAGGAGGGCCTCTTCATCGGGCACATCGATCCAGCGCGCAAAGGTCGCCTGCCAGACGGAGAGGGGCTGGCGCCACTGCGGATTGGAGGCCATCACATTGCCCCGGCAGCGGGGAAAGCCACAGGCAACCAGCCGTTCCACCACCGTTTCAGCCAGGACGCGGAAGTACTCCGGCGCATCAGGCGGATGCTCATCGGCATAGATCAGCGCATTATCCTGGTCGGTGCGGAGGGTCTGCTCATAGCGTCCTTCGCTCCCCAGCACCAGCCAGGCATACGGCGCGGGCGGCGGGCCAAGCTCGATTTCCACATCGCGCAGGATGCGTTGAAGGAGAGCGTCGTGGGCCACCGCCACGACGCGCCCGATATCCGAGACGCGCACCCCGGCATCGAGCAGCGCGCCGACGGCGGCGGCCACCTGATCGCCGTAGCTCCGCAGCTCCTCGAGATTATGGGCGCGCTGGAGCTGGCGCGGCAGGAAGAGCGGGCTGTTGCTCTGGCGGCGCAAAATATCGGTATGCGTCACCATTCCCACCACCACCCCATCGCGGGTCACCGGCAGATGGTGGATATGGCGCTCGAGCATGAGCAGCATGGCCTCAAAGGCCAGGGCATTGGCGGGCAGCGAGACCACGGGTGTGGTCATCACCTGGCGCAGCGGTGTGCTATCAGGCAGACCGGCGGCCAGCACCCGGTTCCGCAGATCGCGGTCGGTGATGATCCCCGAGTTCTGGTCGTAGACCTCGTAAGGCGGCAGGTTCACCAGCAGACAACTCACGTTCCGGTCGCGCATCAACTGAGCGGCCTCGCGCACCGTCGCATCGGGACGAATGGCGATCAAGGGATGGCTGATCAACTCCTGGAGCGTCGTCTGGAAGAGCGAGGGTTCGGCGCTCTGGTGACGGCTGCGTACGGCGGAGGTCAGCCGGTGGAGGGCGGAGGCGGCGAAATAGCTTGCGAAGAGCGGATACTCAGCCTGGAGGTGGTAAAAGATCTCGGCGGGGAGCAGGTAGGCCAGGACCTCGGTGCGGGTTCGCACGGTCACGATCGGCGAGCGGCGACGAATGAGCGACGGATAGCCAAAGGCTTCACCCGGTCCGAGGCTATCGAACACGAGGACCTCGCCCTCCTCCTCGCGCACAAAATCAACCATACCCTTACGCACGATGTAGAGATACTCAGCCGGCGGGCCGCCAAAGGTGAGCACATCGTGATGGGCGGGGAAGTACTCGATCTGGATATGCTCAGCGGCGAGCATCGCCGCCTCGGGCGGCAGTTGATCAAACGGCGGGTAGGCGCGCAGAAAGGCGGCAATTTCGTCCATAGAAAACTCGCAATCAGCGGGGCGCGTAGACAGGGTTCACCACCGGGCGCGCCAACGTCACCGTGGGGCGACAACACCTCCACGCCACCGGGTTGTAGCGCTGTGACGCTGAACCGCAGACGGTCAGTTTGAACCATGTCTTACCTCATTGTACAGGCAACACCGTGGCAGGCAAGAGGAAAAAAAAAGAAAAGCCCTCGCGGGCGGCGAGGGCGGGCAGGAGGAGACGCGGTCGGAACACTAACGTCGCTCGATGAGCAGGCGGATCGCAGTTCGCTCTTCTTCATCAATAGCCACGTCAATAAACGAAGGCACGCAAACGATATCAATCCCTTCCTCGTTGAGGTAGCTTCGGGCAATAGCGACGGCCTTAATGGCCTGGTTCGTCGCACCCGCGCCGATCGACTGCACCTCTGCCATCCCATTCTCACGGATGACGCCGGCGATGGCGCCGGCCACGGCACTCGGGCGCGAGCGCGTGGACACCTTCAGCACCTCTGCGGAGCGCTGGGTTTCGACGCCCTGGGGGGCGGCGGCGCCAACAGCGCGAGCGATAGGCAGCGGCTGAGAGTTGGTCATGTAGTCCTCCTCTGTGTTGCTTGGGTCCGATACGATAGGCTGGTCATCAGACCGCGTCTCAAGGCTCATCGCAGCCTTGCCTCCTCTCGTGAGATGGGTTGTATGTAGCACGCAGCAGGCTGTCAGGACTCAAATTGTACCACAAGCGGTCGGAGTACAGCCGCGCAATATCGTGGAATCCAGGGCGAGTGCAACGTTGGCAAGCGAACGCATCCCGGGCAGGCCGAAGCCTGTCTTGCGGGAAGTGCGGGCCGCATTGAAGGAGCGTGCGCCCTCTTCGATACGCGCTCTCCAGGGCGCGAACCTCAGAACATTGCAATCGCCCCGTCCTGGAAATCGGGGTAACAGACTGGCGAGCAGGCCCGACAACCTGTCACCTGAGCCAGGGTCAGCGCGCGTAGTCAACAGCTCTCGTTTCGCGAATAATTGTCACCTTGATTTGACCGGGGTATTGCAGGCTTTCCTCGATCTTTTTGGCGACATCGCGGGCGAGGTGAATACTGGCGAGATCATCGATCTGGTCAGGTTGGACCATCACACGCACCTCGCGCCCCGCCTGCACGGCGAAGGCCCGCTGCACGCCGGGGAACGACGTGGCAACGGTCTCCAGAGCTTCCAGACGCTTGATATACAGGTCGAGCGTCTCGCGGCGCGCGCCGGGGCGCCCACCCGAGATCGCATCGGCAGCGATGACCAGAAAGGCCTCGACGGTAGTTGGCTCTTCATCGTAGTGGTGGGCGGCGATCGCGTGCACAATCGCCGGAGAGCGGCCCAGGCGCCGTGCGATGTCGGCGCCGATCAATGCGTGGGGGCCCTGCACTTCGTGATCGACGGCCTTGCCGATATCGTGGAGCAGCGCGGCCGTCTTGGCGACATTGACATTGGCGCCGAGTTCGGCGGCCATATGCGCGGCCAGGAGGGAGCATTCCAGGGAATGTTGCAGCACATTCTGCCCATAACTGGTGCGATACTTCAGCCGCCCGAGCAGCTTGATCAGATCCGGGTGCAGGCCCTGCACGTTCGCCTCGTAGGCGACGCGCTCGCCCTCCTCGCGCATAACGTGCTCAAGCTCAAGCTGGGTTTTCTGCACCACTTCTTCGATCCGGGCCGGATGGATGCGCCCGTCTTTGAGAAGTTTGATCAGCGCCACCCGCGCCACCTCCCGGCGCACCGGATCGTGGCACGAGAGCGTCACCGCCTCGGGGGTGTCATCCACAATAATATCGACACCGGTAAACTGCTCGAAGGCGCGGATGTTCCGCCCTTCGCGCCCGATGATGCGGCCCTTGAGTTCTTCGCTGGGCAGATTCACCGTCGAGACCGTCACCTCAGCGACGTAATCACTGGCGCAGCGCTGGATCGCCAGGCCGATCACCTTGCGCGCCGTTTTATCTGCCTCATCGCGCGCCTGCTGTTCAATCTCGCGGATGCGACGCGCTGCCTCGTCGCGGGTCTCGCGCTCGACCTGGGCCAGGATCAACGCCCGTGCCTCGTCGCGCCCGAGTTGCGAGATCCGCTCAAGCTCCGTAACCTGCTGGAGCTTCAGCCGTTCAGCTTCCTGATGCAACTGCTCGATCTGGCGCTCGCGACTCTGGAGCTGGCGTTCGCGTCGTTCCAGACCCTCGAGTTTCCGATCGAGATTCTCCTCCTTGCGTTGCAGGCGCTCTTCCTGCTTCTGTAACCCCTGGCGGCTCTCGCGCAGCTCCGCCTCGGCATCGTTGCGGATGCGCAGGGCCTCATCTTTTGCCTGGAGCAAAATTTCCTTTTGCTGGGATCGCGCTTCTTCGAGCA
Source organism: Chloroflexaceae bacterium (assembly GCA_046719255.1). Lineage (GTDB taxonomy): Bacteria > Chloroflexota > Chloroflexia > Chloroflexales > Chloroflexaceae > JACAEO01. The sequence goes on along the minus strand of JBDNDG010000121.1, from coordinate 6,711 downwards.
ATAAGCGGGCTTCAGCGGTTTTCTGCTGGGCAAAGGAATTAAGGCCGTGGTTCACGTAGGCAACTCCCAGCCCGGCGCCGATGCCCAGGCCCACTACCAGGGCCAGCGCGACCCACAGTAGATCTATCACGGTGGCCTCCTATGCAGTTGTTAATGTGCACCGAGCGGGGCGACCGCCTTATGTCAACCCCGATGTGCTGAGTCGAACCGGAATATGGAGATCATAGTTCCATAGGTAGGCTAATAATACTAACGTCGAGTCGGGCTGTCAAGAATATTCTGGCCGCAGTTGGGCGATTCGGCGTATAGGTTCACCCTTCTTCCGGAAACACGGGCAGCCTGCCCGCGAACACTAACGAGGGCGGGACGCTTTCAAATCAAAGGGTTTCGCCTGCTCTGAGAAGGCCTTCCTGATGCAACAAAACGCCCTGGGGATGAAGGGCGAGAAGATGATACGCCGATGAGGACGGACTAAACGGCCCTCGGATGCCGCGTGCGCGACGGTTTGGCGACACTCCTGGCAGGCAGGACGCTCGCGCTCCTCCACGTGTGTGGTTACCCCAACGCTGAAACCTTCCGATTCGGCTGTTTGCCGCCTACGAAGCCTTCTGGTATAATCCTGCGGGTATTTGCCTGGCACTCGAACGCCGTTTCGCCCACTGTCTACGCCGATACCTGGCACTCTGGCGTGCCTCAACCTCGCCCCGGGCGCGGGGCGGCGGCGCCTGTGTTGCGAACGTGAAAACCAGGATAACCGGGCTTTCCCACGTCCCTGCCCGGGGGCATGGCTGGTCAGGGCGCAGCCCGCCCGGAAAACCTCGATGGTCACCCGGCGTTACGTGGCGAAGCGGCGTGTGAGCAGCCGATAGCCAGAAACCCTGCGCGCTGTGCATCTCCAGATTCTCGATGGAGGATCTTCGTATGATCCGCAAACCCTGGTATGCGCTCATCCTGCTGGTTGCACTCCTGGGCGGCCTGCCGCTGCTGGCTACCTGCGGCAGCCAGACTGGCGGCGCCGGCGGCAGCCTCTATGTCCAGCAGGTGACCGCCAATCCCGCGGCTTATGCCGGCAAGGAGATCACCGTTGACGGCGCCTACGTCTGGCGCCCCGGCGATCCGTCTATTTCGGTGCTGGCCCTGGGGGTCAGCACCCTCGATAATGGCCTCGATGCTCAGCCGCTCGGCGATACGATCTGGCTGGAGGGGTTTCCCGCCGAGGTCACCGAACACCTGCACCGCCCCGGCGACGCGGTGTACGGCTTCGTGCGCGTTCGCGGCGAGTTCTCTGCAACCGGCGGCTACGGCCCCGGCGGGCAGTACCAGTACCAGTTGAACGTCAAGAGCGCCGAGCCCATCGAGCGGGTGCGCCGCGTCGAGCAGCGCATTGATGATCGCCCCCTTGAGGCCGGGAAGGTCTCCTTCTTTGAGTTGCAGCGCAATCCGGAACGGTACAATGGGCAGACGATTACCACCCAGGGGTACTACTTCTGGAACGGGGTAATCTACGTGCTCGCCGAAGGGATCAGCACCGAGGAAGATGGCTCCAGTCCCCAGCCGCTTGGCAATCCGATCTGGATGGAAGGGTTTCCCCCGGATCAGTCGGCCCTGCTTAACCTGGGGCCGAATAACAGCTATGTCTGGGGCGCGGTTGAGGTGACCGGCGTCTTTCAGACCGGGGGAGGCTTCGGCAAGGATGGGGCCTATCAGAGCCTCTTCGTTGTTAATCCGAACGGGGCTCGACCCCTCCCGTAGCGTCGCAACGGTGCCCCGGCGCGCACATCGCACGGTGCATCCCGCGCGAAGCGTTGGGCGGGCGTCGCCCGCCCATCTTCTCCTCCTGCCCGGGGGCGGGCAAACCTGACATTCCTCACCACCTCGCGCCGGGAGACTCAGGAAGGCACAGCTCGCCCGGGGAGGGGGAAACCGGGTTTTCCCATGCCTCTCCCCTCAGGGAGGGAGAAGATACGCCAACGAATGGACAACGAATAAACGAACGCTACAGCATGCAAATGCAAGCGCGAATGTTTGCACTTGTTTACTCGTTCCTCATTCATTGACAGCGGCGGTCGGCACGGCGCCAGGGCATTGGGCGCAGGCGCGGCACAACCAGCGGTATCCTGAGAGGCGGCGAGCCCCCGGGCGTCCGTATATGAGGATGTATTACTTCATCGAGCCCATGCGGGAGGAGGATATTCCGGCCGTCCAGCAGATTGAGGCGCAGAGCTTTCCGATCCCCTGGTCGGCCAACAGCTACCGTCGCGAACTTCGCGACACCCAGCGCTGCCGCTATATCGTCGCCCGCGCCAGCCCTACTCCCCCTCCAAACGACCGGCCAGACCCACCCGCGCGCCGGCCCAGGGTTCTGTTGCAACTGTTTGGCGCCATCATTCCCCAGCCGCCCGGCCCAGACGAGCCTGCCACCGCCCCCATTGTCGGCTACGGTGGCCTCTGGCTCTCCGCGGACGAGGCCCATATCACTACGATTGCGGTGGACCCGGCCCACCGCCGCCGCGGGGTTGGCGAGCTGCTGCTCAATGGCCTGATTGACCAGGCCTGTGCCCTCGAGGCAACCATGATCACGCTTGAGGTGCGGGTGAGCAATGATGCCGCGCAGCGTCTCTACCTGAAGTACGGCTTCGCGGTTGTCGGCACCCGCCGCCGTTATTACACCGACAATGGCGAAGACGCTCTGCTGATGTCAATCGAGGCGCTCAACGACCCGGCCTATCGCGAGCGCCTTGACGCCCTGCGGCGCCAGCTCTACGCCCGTCTCCAGAAACAGCCTTGATCGCGGGCGGCCGGCCCGCCCAACCTCCCCCGGGCACGGGCAGACGGAACAGATGGGCGTATGTGCGAGATTCGGGCCTGGAGACGCCCCGAAGACCCTGACCCTCGCCCTTTCAGGCCTTGTACCCATGGTTCGCCAGCGGTATCTTTGCGCCTGGCAGGTTGGCAGGTTCGATTTCCTTGACAAGCGATCGCCGCGGTGCTATGCTGTAAAATAATTACCTGTCCATACGTAGCGGTCGCGGAGGATCGCAGAAGGTTCAGGCGCGGTCGGGCGGTACACGCCGACCGCGTTCGTGATCAGTGGAGGGGCCGTGTGAACCCCCGCAGCAAGACGACCCGACCCGTCGTCTCGCACCTTCAGAGTAAGAGGAAGTGCGGCTATGGACACCGATACCGCCATCGTCGTCGGCGGGCAACCCGTCACGCAAGCAACCGGTCCGACGCCCCAGAGCGTTGCGGGAAGTTCGCGTCGTTCCACGCCCCAGCCTCACGAAGCGCCTCCTGACACCGCGATCCTCATCCACCACCCCATCCTCCAGCACCCCTTTCTTGAGTCGATTGTTGAACATCTGCGCAAGCACGAGCAGCCTGACGCCTGTCTGGAAGGTGTGCGCGCAGCCTACCTCAATGCCTACCACAGCCCGACCGTCGAGGCGCTGATTGCCCGGCTCCAATCCTACCTGCCCGATGCCGACACCGACCTGGTGCGGCGCGCCTATGCGCTGGCCGCGATTGCCCATAGTGGCCAGTACCGGCAGAGCGGCGAGCCGTACATTGACCACCCTGTGGCGGTGGCGGCAATTATTCTCGACCTGCGGCTGGATGCCGAGTCGGTGGCTGCGGCGCTGCTGCACGATGTGGTGGAAGATACCGGCGTAAGCCTGGAGGTGATCGAGCGCTTTTTCTCCGACACCATCGCCCACCTGGTTGATGGCGTTACCAAGCTGTCGGGGCTGGAAAATAAGACCAAGGAGGAGCTTCAGGCCGGCTCGTACCGCAAGATGTTCATCGCTACCGCCGATGATCCGCGGGTCATTCTGATTAAACTGGCTGACCGGCTGCACAATATGCGCACCCTTAGCGCCATGCCTCCTCTCAAGCAGAGCCGCGTGGCCCGCGAGACCCTCGATATCTATGCGCCGCTGGCCCACCGCCTGGGGATGTGGCAGGTCAAATCCGAACTGGAGGATCTGGCCTTCAAGACGCTCTACCCCGAGCGCTACAAGGAGATCTCGGCGGGCCTGGCTATGCGCAAGGATGCCCGCGAGCGGATCATTCAGCGGGTCATCAAGCGTATGAAGGAGGCCCTGGAGAAGGAGGGCATCCGCGCGCAGGTGACCGGCCGCCCCAAGCACATCTACTCGATCTGGCGCAAAATGGAGCGCAAGGGCGTGCCGCTCGAGCGGATCTACGACCAGCTCGCCATTCGCGTGATTGTGCAGGAACCGGACCCCGACCGCGCCAAGGGCGCCTGCTACCGCGTGCTCGGCCTGGTCCATAGTATGTGGACGCCGGTGCTCTCGGAGTTCGACGATTATATCGCTGTGCCCAAGGAGAGTAGCTACCAGTCGCTCCATACCACCGTGATCATTCCCGGCGGCCATTACTGCGAGGTGCAGATCCGCACCGAGGATATGCACAACGTCGCCGAGCATGGCATCGCCGCCCACTGGCGCTACAAAGAGGGCTTTGGCCAGCGGAGCGATCAGAATTATGAAGCCAAGATCAAGTGGTTGCGCGAGCTGATTTCCTGGCGCATTGAGTTGACCGATGCCCGCGAATTCGTCGAGAGCCTCAAGCCCGAACTTGAAGAACTGGTTTACGTCTTTACGCCCAAAGGCAAGATCATTGACCTGCCCGAGGGTTCCACGCCAGTTGATTTCGCCTACCATATCCACTCGGAGGTGGGCCATAAGTGTATCGGCGCCAAAGTGAACGGTCGCCTGGTCCCGCTCGACTATCGCCTCCAGAATGGCGAAATTGTCGACATTATGACCTCGAAGTCCTCGAAGGGGCCGAGCCGCGACTGGCTTAACTTCGTCAAAACGCCGAGCGCCCGCAACCACATTAAGCGCTTCTTTCGTCGCGCCGAGCGCGAAGAGAACATCGCCGCCGGTCGCGATCTGCTCGAGAAGGAGCTTAAGCGGCTGGGTCTGACGGTGAGTTTCGATCACCTGGCGGATCTGGCGGGCGCTCGTTCGGTCGAGGAGCTTTTCCACCAGATCGGCACCGGCGAGATCACCGCGCGCACGGTGGCCCAGAAGGCCCTCGCCGAGCAAGAGGAGCAGCAACGGGCGATCAATCCCTCTTTCGACCTGCCGCAAACGCCGATTACCGGTCGCAACCAGCCGGTGGGTGTGCAGGTGGTCGGTGTTGGCACGGTCTACCACCGCCTGGCAAAGTGCTGCAACCCTGTGGTCGGCGAGCCGATTGTTGGCTTTGTCACCCGTGGGCGCGGTATCACGGTGCATCGCGCCGATTGCCATACGATTGTCAATGAGCGCGACCGTAACCGCCTGATTGACGTGACCTGGGGCGGGCAGCAGCCCCGGGGTTATCCTGTGCCGATTCGCATCGAGTCCTGGGATCGGGTTGGCCTCTGGCGCGATATTTCGAATGTGATCGCCGAGGCGGGCATCAATATCGAAAAGGTTGAGCAGGGGCAGACGCGCCGCGCCGGGCGCGCCGTGTTGCACGTGGTGCTCTCGCTACAGAGTGTCAGTCAGCTTGCCACCATCCTCGACCGACTTAATCGCATCAGCGATGTGATCGAGGCCCGCCGGGAGAGCGGGGTGAAGGCGACAGGAGATTAAGCGCCCGCGCCCGCCTGCGTGATGTGAACATCGAGGACAGCGGGTTTCCCCGTACCCCCTCTCCGTAGGAACATCGGGGAAACCCGGGTTCCTACCCACGTATCTTCGTGCCAGCGTAGCATGCGCGATCGTCCAACCCCAGAGCACTCCGGTGGGCCTGTTTTCCTGCCTTCGGAGACAATTGAGGTCCTCCACACCGCGCTCCTCGCCTGGTTCGCGCACCACGCCCGCGACCTGCCCTGGCGTCGTACCCGCGATCCCTATCGCATCCTCGTTTCCGAGGTGATGTTGCAGCAGACCCAGGTGGAGCGGGTCGTTCCCAAATACCACGCCTTTCTGGCTGCCTTTCCCTCTCTGGAGAGGCTTGCCAGCGCGCCAACGGCGGAGGTGATCCGCCTCTGGGCCGGCCTGGGGTACAATCGCCGCGCGGTGAACCTGCAACGAACTGCGCGAACGGTGCTGGAGGAACACGGGGGCGCCTTCCCCCGTGAAGTAGCGACGCTGCGACGCCTGCCCGGCATTGGCCCCTACACCGCGGGGGCGGTGGCGTGCTTCGCCTTTGAGCAGGACGTGGCCTTCCTCGATACGAACATCCGCCGGGTGTTGCGGCGTGCCTGCATCGGCCCCGACGAAATGGCCGGCGCTGTGAGTGACCGCGAGCTGCTGGCCCTGGGCGCGGCGCTGGTGCCCTCGGGCCGCGGCTGGGCCTGGAACCAGGCGCTGATCGAACTGGGCGCCCTGGTCTGCACCTCCGCCAGCCCCGCCTGCCCCCGTTGCCCGTTGCGGCCCGTCTGCCGCGCTTATGCCGCCCGCGCCGCCGCAGACGAGGCGCTGGTAGGGGCAATGGCTGCCGGTGCTCATCCTCCAGCGGCACGGCGCATCGCTGAACGCAAGACCGAACCCTACGCCGGTTCGCGGCGCTGGTACCGGGGCCGGGCCATTAATGCACTGCGCGCCCTGTCCCCCGGTAGCGCCCTGTTACTGGCCGAACTTGGCCCGCGTCTCAAGCCCAACTATGGTCCGGCCGATGAGCCCTGGCTGCGCGGACTGGTGGCCGATCTGGACCGGGACGGGTTGCTTGTCTTCGAGAACGAGCGGCTCTGGTCGC
>JBDNDG010000120.1:0-11669 GCA_046719255.1 Chloroflexaceae bacterium | reverse complement strand
GAACAAACACCAACGCCTATGCCTGTGATGACGTTTGGATCTGCACATCCTTTGCAAAGACGCTATCTTTACTCTACCGTAAAGTCTTCTGACGCGCAAGTAGAAATCTCCTTCGTTCTGGCAGCGCAACCGCCACCCCGTGGGCGGGGGCATGGGGAAACCCGACTTCCCCATAGGTTCACATCAGCCGTCCATGCGGCTGCGTCGCACAACTCAGGGAAGGGGTATGGGGAAACCCGGGTTCCCCACAGGTTCACATCAGTGCCATCCGGCATATGCCGGATGGCACATTACCACTAACCCCCCGCGCATTAGGAACATCGGGACTTGTGCCTGCGGCGCCGAGGCTGGTATCCTGGAGCCGCTCGAACGTTCCGGCATACCGGCGGAGTCTGGTGCCCTGACCGCGGCCGATTCCGCAGTGCGGCGGAAGGATGCGACAGTCCTACCGGTGACGAGTGTGGCATCTTGCCGTGCTGCATCCGGATCGGGTATTACACCGGTCCGAAATCTTCTCCAGGCGCCCGCCGACGCCGGTATGCCGTTACACGATCCGCCATCCTACACTGAGCAGTGGGGCAGCCGATGAACACGCCACGTATACTTCTGGTAGAGGAGGACCCTGAACTTCGCATCGCCCTCGACAGTCAGCTTCGCGCTGACGGACACACGGTCGTCGCCACGGGGAGCGCCGAGCAGGCCCTGGCGCTGTTGCAGCGGGAGCGCTTTGCCGTACTGATGACCGAGATCGCCCTTGCGGCGGGCGATGGTATCGCGCTGATGGCCGCAGCGCGTCGCCTGCAACCGGACCTTGAGTTGATCGTTCTGACCGGCGCAGCGACGCTCGAATCGGCGATCGCGGCCCTCAACCTCGGCGCGCGGGCCTATCTGCGCAAACCCTTCACCTCCGACTCCGTGGCGCAGTGTGTGGCGCGAGCGCTGGAGCAATGGCAGACCCATCATACCCACCAGGCCATGCTCCGGCGCCTGGGTGCCACGCTGTTGCGCATTGCCGAGCCCCACGACGCTCCTTACGAGGCGAGCGATCCCCGCCCGGCCCCTCTTCGCATCGGCGCGCTGCAGATTGACCCGCGCCGCCGCCGGGCGATGCTGGGCGAGCGGGTCATTCCACTTACCAGTGGCGAGTTTGATTTGCTGCTCTACCTGGCGCATCGCAACGGCGAGGTGCTGTCTTCCGAGCGTCTGGCGCGGGACGTGCTGGGCTACAACTGTGCCCCCGATGAGGCCCGCGAGCTGATCAAGGCCCGCGTGCACCGGCTGCGGGCCAAGCTCGAACCCAACCCTCGCGCGCCGACCTTTCTCGTGAGCGTGCGCGGCGCAGGCTACATGCTGACGTCGGGCGAGGAGCGCTGAAGGGGCGCACAGCAACGCTGGCCGGGGTCGCGGCGAACCCCGGGCGCGCGCGACGACCCCGGCCGTCGAGAAGTCCCAATCTCCTGCTGGCGTTGCGCGGCGCCGCGTGGCTACCGGCTACCACCGAACAGGCCCCCCAGCATGTCGAGGATAGGGTTGCCGGAACTGGCAGGGGCCTGCGGGCGATCCTCACCGGCGCCGCTCTCGGCCCGGGGCAGCGTAGAAGGGCCGCCATACTTGCCCGGCGCACCCGCGCCGCCGGACTGGCCGCGCATCGCGCTCTGCAGCAGGGCGCCAAGCAGGCCCTCGAGCAGCGAGGCCGCGCCGGCGGCGCCGGGATCAATTTCCCCCCGCGTGTCCCGACCGGCGCCGCGGCCATAGCCGGTGGACGCGCTGGCGGTGCCGGTCGCGCCCCGGCGCGTCTCCAGCAGCGCGCCGAGGATGGCTTCCAGATCGCCCTGGCCCTGACGCCTGGCCTGGCTGTAGCTGCCGATCACCGGCAGCAGCACATCCAGCAGCGAACCCTCGCCGGGCTGGCGGCCCGACTGCTGCGCCCCGCGGGCCAGGCCCTCCAGGAGAGGCAACAGGTCATCGAGGGTGAAACTGGTCCTGCCCGCCAGCCGGTTGGCCGCCTCGGCGAGACCGTCGGCATAGACTGCCGCCGTGCCTCCCCGTCCCTCGCTTCGTAACGTCTGAGCGGCCTGGCCGAGCGCCACGCCCAGATCCGTCTCACCCTCGCGGTTAATCTCCTGCTGCAACGTCGCCGTCACCAGGCGGAAATTGGCGACCATGTTATCGCCGGTGTCATTATCGTCGCGATCAAGCTGGTTCAGATTGTCGCGATCGCGTTCGAGGTTTTGCGTCATCGCTTCAAACAGCGCGACAAGGCTCTGGGCACTGGCCACGGGTATGCCTCCTTTGTCATATAGTTGTGCGTTTCGTCTCACCACCGAATGTGGTTGGGCCTGCGGGGGGCGCGAGAAGAGCGCAGCCTTCTCACGCCCTCCCGGTGCGGAGGGCGTGCCAACCCCGTCAGGCAGGGGGTTGGGAAACCCGGTTTCCCCACTATTCCCTCGAGAGAGAGCTGGGAGGGCTGCGCCATCCCACACCCTCCCGTCAGGGAAGGGCGCAGGGTACCGCGGGTTCCCCATCCTCCAACCCTTGCCCTATGGCTCCACTGGTTCCTGGACGGCTAATCTCTCAGGATAGTCACGCCAGTAATAGACCACCACCGTGCCCGTGACCAGATCGTGCCAGCCCCGGCGCCGATCGTCGATCAGGATGTTGAGAAAGCCGATATAGATCGGCAAGGAGGAAAGGGCATAGGCCAGGGCGCGCAGGGCAGCTCTGCCGGTTCGGAGGGGTCGCCCGTCGGCGCGGAGCACGCGCAGGCCAGGCAGGTACTTGCCGATCGTTGCCCCGCCGATGCGGATGAAATCGGGGAACCCGGGGTTCCCCATACCCCTGCCTGCCGAGGTGCCAGGCGTCCCCAACACCGGTTAGGGTATGGGGAACCCGGGTTTCCCCATACCCCTTCCCTGAGTTGTGCGGCGCAGCCGCATGGACGGCTGATGTGAACATCGAGGAAACCGGGTTTCCGCATACCCTCTGCCCCCAGGGGTGGCAAGCCCTCTCCACCGGGAGGGGCGTGGGGAATTCCGGGTTCCTCTGCACCCTGCCCGGGGCGCATTGTCCCGGCACTTCATTGTAGGCGAAGCCTATCTGCTTTGCCCTACCCGTAAGGATGGAACGCGCGACGTTCGAGCAGCATATCCGCGGGTTGCGCTTGCCGGAGAAGCGATGGAGGAGGGGTGGAGCCAGGTTTCCCGTGCCTGCGTTCGCCGGATGGCAAGGCGGCTATTTCACGCGCTTGCGGCGCTGTTTGGCAGCCAGGAGGGACGCCAGACGGTCGTCGGCGGGCGCGGGGGCGGAGGCTGGCGGCGGGGCCGGCGCCTCAGCCGTGGGGGGCCGGGCCTGCCGTGGCGACTCGGGGGGCAGAGGGCGCCGGGCGCGCTCCCGGGCAGCGCGGAGACGGGTAAGCATCGCGTCGGCACTTGCGGGCGCTGGCGCGGGGCGAGGACGGCGCGCCAGGGCAGGGGCCAGGCTGCCCGGACGCAGGAACAACCGGCGCAGGGCAATGTCCAGGGGAAGGAGCGCAAGGGCCAGCCAGAGGAGCGGCTGGCTGATGGCCCTCACGCGCCCCACTCGCTGCCCTGGCGCCTCGAACAGGCTGGCTGGCGGCGGGGCGACGCGCCCACCGCTGATGGCCGCCAGCGACTCCAGCAAGGCCGCGCCCGTCGCGTCCGGGCGATATTCTGGCGAATAGCTTACCACCAGGCCACCGCTTGCCGCACCCAGAGGCTGTCCCGCGGCGTCCAGGGCCGTTACCCGGGCCAGGTAGACCCCGGGCTGGTCAGCCGGGACGGTGGCGCGGTAGCGGCCCGGGGCGACCCGGGTGAACTCCAGGGGCACACCGGCGCCCGCAGGGTCGACGAGCCGGCCTTGCAGGGCAACTACCGGGGCGGGCAGACCCTCCGCGTTGCCCACGGCCAGGTCGAGGACCGCGTCCCCTGCCGTGGCGCTCATCTCCAGTGTCAGGCGCCCGTCGTTCACGGGCGGCAGCACGGCATCAACCAGGCCGGCAGCGAACCGCGGGAACTGCTCCCAGCCGATCCACTCGGCGGCCCACTGGCCCTTGAGGTCACTGGTCCAGGCCAGGGTACGGCCCAGGCCCACCTGCCAGGTTGCCAGGAGCGGCGCGCCATCGGGGGTGATCAGGAAGGTGCGAGCGGTCGCGCGACGGCCAGTGTTGTTGTAGCCGTACAGGAGGGGCACGCCCTCCAGGTCGCGTACGGGGGGAGCAGGCAGGGCCACCACCGGCGTCACCACCTCCTCTACCAGGTCGCGATCGGCGGCGCGCACCGTTTCGCTGAGAAAGATCGCCGGCACCTGGTCGGCGCGGGTGACGCGGTAAAATGCGCCGCCACCTTCGCGGGCAGCGCGTTCGAGACGCGGGTTTGCCGCGCCGCCAATCGAGACGACGGTGATGGTCACGTCGCGCTGGCGCATCTGTTCTACCAGGTCGGCGTAGTTGCTGTTGTCCAGTCCATCGGTCAGCAGGATCATGTGCTTGACGCGGGCGTCGGCGGCGATCAGCGCCGGGGCGGCCAGCTCGATGCCCGCACGGATGTTGGTGCCGCCGCCGAGGCTCACCAGGCCCAGGGCGTTCTCAATCGCTACCAGTGACGGTAGCGGCTGTAGCGGCAGCACCGTGGTTGCCCGGTCGTCGAACACGAAGATGCCGAGCTGATCGCTGGCGGCCAGGCCCTGGGTGGCGAGAAAAACGGCGTCTTTGGCCAGGTCGAGCCGGTTGCGCCCGGAGCCGGCGGTGTCAGCCATACTGCCGCTCCGGTCAATCACCAGCGCCAGAGCCAGATCAGGGCGCCGCTCGCGCGCGGGCGGGTCAAGCTCCACCGGTAGCACCTCGGCGATGGGGGTGCGTCGCCAGCCACCGGCGCCAAACGACTCGGCGCCGCCGATCATTGCCAGCCCGCCCCCCTGCTCGCGCACGTATGTCACCAGCGCGCGCTGGACAGCGGAGGGCACAGCGGTCGCGGGAACATCCACCAGGATAACGGCGGCGAACTGGCGCAGGTCGGCGGGGTCGGAAGCGACCTGGCCGGGTCCGACGAGGGTCGGGCGCAACCCGGCAGCGGTCAGGGCGGCGCGCAGTGGCGCGGCGCGGTCCTCCGCCGCGGTCACCAGCAGCACGCGCGGCGGCCCTTCGACCCGGGTAAATGCGCCGCCGATATTGTTGAGGGGCTGCGTGTCCCCGGCGGCGGTGATGCGCGCCTCGAAGCGACGGAAACCGGCCTCTCCGGCGGGCGCTCGCACCTGGAGCGTCTGCGTGCCCCCGGTGAGGGTGATTTCCTCGGCGGCCACCAGTTGCCCGTCGGCGAGCACCTCCACCCGGGCGGGTCCGCGCAGATCGCTCTCGATGTTCAGGGTCAGCGGCACGTCCTGGCCTTCGCGGGCCACACCGGGAGCGTCGAGCCCGGCAAGGCGAGCATCGGGGCCGGCCTCGGCTGCCAGGGGCACCACTTCAATCGGCACACCGCGGAGCGCAGCCAGGCGCGCGGCCTCGACCGCGTCGCCCAGGTTCTGCGCCCCGTCGGAGAGCAGCACGAGCCGCTTCTGAGCATCGGCGGGCAGCAGCGCCAGGCCCAGCAGCAGCGCTTCGGCAATATCGGTGCGATTGCCCACCACCACCGACGTCAGGCGCGCGAGGGGGGCCGGCGGCTGGGGTGCCCGTTCCACCGCGGCATTGGTGCCAAACACAACCACTGCTGCCCGGTCGCCGGGTGTTCCCGTCGCCAGGGCCTCATTCACATAGGCCAGGGCGCGCTCGCGCTGCGCGGGGGCCACCGAGTCGCTCCCATCGATCAGAAAGACCACCGCCGTATCGTCCACCGGCTGCACCACCTGGGCGCCGGCCAGGGCCAGCACCAGCGCGGCCAGGATGCCGCTGCGCACGGCGAGCAGCGCCAGGTAGCGCCCGCGGCCCAGGCGCGTGCGGTTGGCCCGCCACGTGGCCCACGCGAGGAGCCACAAGAGGGGCAGGAGCGCAAGGAGCCAGAGGGCCGCAGGATGGACGAACGAGATCAGCATGGCGTGTCCACGCAGTCCCGGGTCTCCCCGGGCGACAACGAGACCGGGTCCTGGCAGAAGCGGCGAGGGTGGCAGGCCCCTGAACCAGCACCCCTTCCGCTGCGGCTAGAGCGCCGGTAGCGTATAACAATAACAATGGGGCAATCGGGTTTCCCCATACCCCTGCCCAAGGGGAGGGTTTGCGGCGTTCCGCCCTCCTCCCGGCGGGGGAGGCGCCCGGTTCCCGTTCCCGGCGAGGGAGGGCCGGGGAGGGGGCAGCCCTCCCGGGAACCAACCCGCTGGCGGGGAGGGTCTGGGAGGGCTGCGCTCTCTGGAGCATCTCTGCGCGAGGGGAAACCGGGTTTTCCCCGACCCTTAACAACCAGCGCTCACCCTTCTCCTGGGAGCGCGGGCTGCCTGCCCTCGAACGCCGACGAGGACCGGATGCCCGCGCTCACGGGCGGGTGTGGTCACCCCCACGCTGAACATGTACCGTAGACACTCTACCATACTACGGTTCACGTTACACGAACAACCACCAGGGTCATGTCGTCGTGAGGCGGCATGCCCTCGCTGAAGGCGTGTACCTCGGCAAACACCCGGTCAACCAGTTGACCGACGGGCAGGTGACCCCACCGCTGGACGAGCCGTTCGAGGCGCTCGAAGCCGAAGAGGTTGCGGCGCTGGTCGTGGGCCTCGACGATGCCATCGGTGTAGAACAGCACCGTGTCGCCTGGCCCCACTTCCACTTCGAACTGGCCGAACGTGACACGGTCGGAAAGCCCAAGGGGCAACGCCGGCGGCCCTTCGAGAAAACAGGTGCGCCCATCGGCGCGGCGCAGCAACGGGGTGAGTTGCCCAGCCAGTGCCAGCACCAGGCGGTCGCGGGCCCGATCCACCAGGGCGTAACTGAGGGCCACAAAGCTGTTGCGGGGCACATCGTCAACCAGCGAGCGGTTGGTCTCGGTCAACACGACCGAGGGCGTCTCGTGATTACGGGCTTCGGAGCGGGCGGTCGAGCGGGCAACCGCCATGAGCATTGCCGCCGGGAGTGACTTTCCACTCACATCGCCGACGATCACCCCGATCCGGGCGCCCAGTTGCACCACATCGTAGAAATCTCCACCGGTCTCCCGCGCCGGCACACAGCGGGCGGCCAGCTCCAGCCCCCCCACGGTGGGCAACTGGCGGGGGAACAGGTTGGCCTGGATGCGGCGGGCAATCTCCAGCTCTTGCTCCACGCGCGCGACCGATTCCTGGTACAGCCGGGCATTCTCGATCGCCAGCGCAGCGTGGTTGGCAAAGGCGCTGGCCACTTCAACATCACGCTCACTGAAGACCCGTCCGGAGCTGTTGTCGCCCTCCAGGGAATGGCGCGAGTCAATGTTGAGCACGCCAACGACGTGGCTGCGAGCAATCAACGGCACGCCGATCCAGGAGGAGATATTCTCGGACGAAGGAAGGTGCAGCCAGGGAACGGTGGTCCGACCGGCTATGTAGCGCAGGGGCGCGCCGGTGCGGGCCACGTGCCCGGCGGCACTGCCCTCCAGCGGCAGGATCAGGTTCCGCGGCTCGATGCCGGGCGCGCGCCCGCATGAGGCGACCAGGCGCAATTGTGCGCCTTCGAGGAGCATGATCGAGGCGGTATCAAAGACGATAACCTTCTGTAACTCGGCCAGTACCAGCCGCAGCACCTCGCTCGGGTCGAAGGTGGAGCTGAGCACCCGGGTCATCTCCCGCAGCGTCTCCGCGGTACGCCGCTGCTCCTGCTCGGCGGCGAAGAGTTGCGCATTCTCTACCGCTGTAGCGATTGCCGTGGCGACCGTGCTCATCAGCTCCAGTTCTTCGTCGCCGAAGCGCAGCGGCGCGTCGTAGCTGTCCAGCGAGATCGAGCCCAGCACCCGGTCGCGGCTCACCAGGGGCACGATCACGAGCGAGCGGATACCCATGGCCCGCCAGCGCTGGCGACTATACGCGGCCAGCGGGTCGCGTTCAATATCTTCGATCACCACCGGGCGCCGGGTGGCGATCAGCCGCTCGAACAGGGGGTTGTCCTTTAGTGGAATGGGCAGGCCCACCGTGCCGGTCTCGGGGTACTCGGTAACCACCGTGCCCGTCTCAGGCTCGGTGAAGAGGACCGTGCCGGTGTGATCGGCCCAGAACAGCCGCACCAGTTCACGGGCGGCAAGTTCCAGGATCTCCTGCTGATCCAGGCGCGCGGCCAGCACCGAGGCTATGCGGTTCACCAGTTCCAGGCGGTGGGCCTGCCGTTCCACCGCCTCGGCGTGCAGGCGCGTCTCTTCCAGCAGCCGCTCGCGCTCCTGGAAGAGACGCACCTTCTGCACTCCCAGGCTCACGTGGCTTGCCACCTGGTAGAGAAAGTCAATTGTGCCGGTGTCATAACGGGAGGGCCGGTAATCCTGGATGGAGAGCACGCCGATCAACTCGCCGTCACGGGCCACCACCGGGACGCCGGCCCAGGAACGCACGAGGCGCTCCGGCCCCACCGGGCGTGGCTCTATGCCCCGGCGGGTCATCTCGTGGCGTTCGTGCAGCAGATCGTGAAACAGCAGCGGTTCACGGTGGGCCATGATCCAGTGGCTCAGCGAGCCGGCGGTCACCTGGCGCCCGACGAGATCGAGAGGGACCCATTCTCCTTCCTCCACAAAAACGGCGTTGGTAATCACCTCACTCTCAGGCTCGCAGATCAACAACGCGAAGACCGGAGCGCCCAGCAGGTCGTTAAAGATCCGGTAAATCTCCGCCAGCATCTTGTCCAGATCATACGACGCGGTGACCACCTTGCCGATCTGGCCGATGGCATCGAGTTCGGCGATCTGCCGTTCCTGTTGGTCGAGCAGACGGCAGTTCTCGACGATGATCGCGATCTGATTGGCCACTGACTGCGCGACGCGCACATCGTGCTCACTGAAATCGCGTTGGGCGAAGCCGAAGAGGCTCAACGTTCCCACCACGGTACTTCCGGCGAAGAGGGGCAGGATGAGCGAGCACTCGAAGCGCGGAAAGAACTCCATGGGCAGCGAGCCTCCGCGTCGGAACTCGTACCAGTCGCGCGACACCACAATCGGTTCGCCTGTCTCGACAACGGAGCGAATGGGGCTGGTTGCTAGAGGTGAGCGGTAGGTACGTTGCTCGTACTCTTCCGAAAAGCCCTGCTGGCAGCAGAGCACGAGGTGCTCGCGGGTTGCATCGAGCAGGCGCACATTACCGGCCTCGAGGCGAAACAGGCGCAACACGATGTCCAGGGCGCGCCCGAGGGTCTCAGCGAGAGGGCGCCGCTCCACCAGGCCGGCGGAGATGGCGCTCAGTGCCGCAAGCTCCTCGGTGCGCGCGGTCACCTGGGCGCCGAGGGCGGCGCTCAACTGCTCCTGGCGCCTGGCCAGGGCCATGTTCTCCAGCACCACGGCGATCACGTTTGCGACGCGCTGGAGCAGTTCCAGATCGGTTGTCGTGTAGACGCCGGCCCGATAACTCTGGACCGACAGCACGCCGATGGCCTCGGTGCCGATCATCAGTGGCACGCCGAGCCAGGCCCGCGAGCGTTTCTCGTGAGCGCCACCGGGTGGGAGTATGGCGGCGGCATCGCCTTCAGCCAGGAGATCGCGAAAGAGGAGAGGTTGTCGGGTACGGATGATCGTACCGGTGAGGTAGCCCCACTCAACATCCTCGATAAACTGACTCATCTCTTCGTTAGCCAGCAGGACGTGGGTGAAGCGTTCGCGGCGCTCGTCGCAGCAGGCCAGATAGAAGGTGTCGAAGGCGACGACGCGGGCCACTTCGCGCTGGATACGCTCAAAGATCGCGCGCGCATCCGGGCGCTCGCTGCCAGCCAGGCTGATGCCGACCAGCGCGTGGAGCATGTGGGCATCACGCTCGTGCTGGTAGAGCAACTGATCACGTTGCCGCTCGAGATCGCGTATCTGAGCGTGGCTGGAAGTGGACCGTGGCATAGCCTGTCCCCGCGTGCTGGCGCGTCGTAGTTAGGAGGCTGCCGGACGCCTGTTCGACGCCGGGCGCCTGTGCGGCTGCGTTGCTCGCTGTGAAAAACTGCCCCTGAGGACGGGAGGTTCAGGGGCGGACAGAACATCCAAGCCAACGCGGCCTGTATCGCATTGGAACGCCCCCATGCCTGGCTCTGGTCGCCCCTCTCCTGCGCGCGAGAGAGGAGATGGGGGTGAGGGTCTCCAGGGCGTCTCTACGCCCTATCTCCTGCATGCGCTCGCATGTTCTGTCCGCCCTGAAGGGACGGGAGGTGCGGCCCCGGTCCTGGCGCGAACCCATGCGCGCGCCTTTGCGGCACGTCGCCGCTCAGGCGTCTTCCGGGGCCTTAGCGTCGCCAAAGGGCAATTCGACCACTTCGACGCGACATTCGCCAATCTGGAGGGAGGTGCCGGGAGCAGCGTAGGCGGTACGCACATACCC
The DNA here is from genome assembly GCA_046719255.1 of Chloroflexaceae bacterium. GTDB lineage: Bacteria > Chloroflexota > Chloroflexia > Chloroflexales > Chloroflexaceae > JACAEO01. The sequence goes on along the minus strand of JBDNDG010000120.1, from coordinate 1,205 downwards.
GAGACCAATCGGGCCATAGCGCGGGGAGTCAACCAGACTGGTCAGCTCGCCGGCTTCTTTCCCCTCGGCATCGAGGCGTGCCAGCGGCACGCTTGCCCCCGCGGGCAATGCGGGCAACCCGGTCAAGCGCAGGCCCCGCAACTGTCTGGCAATACGGCCACGGCTCTCCATACGCGCGATGATCTCCTGGCCCACGTAGCAGCCCTTGTTGAAGCTCACCGCGCTCCACAGACCGGCCTCCAGGGGGATGTATTCCTGCGACAGCTCCCGCCCGAAGGCGCCGTACCCTTGCTCAACCCGGAGCACGTCGTAGGTGGGGGTATCGAGCCGGACGGCGCCCGCGGCGCACAGAGCGGCCTCGAGTTGTTCCAGGAGCGCGGGGGCGGCAAGCAGGCGGTAGCCGCTCCCGCCGATGGATGCCGCGCCGGCCATGTAGAGCGGCGCATCCTGCCAGGTGGCGGCAACGATACCGTGGGGCAACAGTTCCGCGGCGGCGGTAACGCCCACAGCGTCGAGCAACGCCCCGGCACGCGGGCCATACAGCGTCTTCTCGCCGAGCGTGGCGCTGGCGTCCTCCACCTTCACGCGGTCGTTGAAAAAGATATTCTTCCGCAGATAGGCAAAGATGGTCGCGCCCTGCCCCGGACTGGTCACCAGCAACAGGCCCTCATCGAGACAATACACGTCAAGGAGGTCAATAATCCGGCCAATCGGTGTCGTCAGCACCGTCTCGACACCTTCGCCGGGTTTCAACTGTTCGATATGATTGGTCGAGAGGCGATGCAGCAGTGCCGCGCGGTCGCGGTCGCGCATCCAGATGCGGCCACGGGCGGCGCTATCGTACACCGCGACGCCCTCACGGGCTGCGGCATAGGCGTGAGGCTGAGCGTAGGAGACAGGTGTTTCGGTAGTCATAGCGATTGGCTCGAATCGCCCCTGGGGGGCCGGTGAGGGCTGGCGACGGCGACCATGTGGAAGGAGGCATAATCACCAGGTGCGGGCTACCGGCCTTCTCGAGGTCATCGTCGCGACAGTCACTCGCATGATACCACACTCAAGCCAGGCGCGGGGAGACCCGGGGCTCACCACGACAAGAGGAGGATATGGGCATGCGCTTTAGCGTGCATCTATTCGTTACGCATTCGTTGACCCCTCCTCGCCCCGGGGGTGAGAAGGGCCAACGAATAACCGAATGAAAGGCATAA
>JBDNDG010000012.1:0-25933 GCA_046719255.1 Chloroflexaceae bacterium | reverse complement strand
CTGCCGTAGACTCACGTACCTGTTCGGATGTACCACAGAAACCCATGCGAATTCGCCGCACAATGGCAAGATGAGCATGAGTTTTTCCCGGGGGGCGCAGCCCTCCCAGACCCTCCCCGGCGGGAGAGTTTGGGAGGGTTGTGCCCTCCCAGGGCCTGCTGTCCCCGCCAGTATCCTCATTAATACGGCGCTATCGCCGTCACCACCAGCACCATCACGAGAAAGCCGATTACGGCAACGCTAAGGAACTGCGCCAGCCGGCGCCGGTTCTTGTTCATCCCGGTAACTCCCTTCCTACTGCTGGCCTGAGGTGAACATTTGGGGAAACCGGGTTTCCCCATGCCCATCCCTGAACGGAGGGTCTGGGAGGGCTGCGCCCTTCGAGCCTCCCCACTCCCGCACACCAACAGAATACAGTGTACTCGAATCCCGCACTGACATGCAACTATGCCCGGAAGGGTCGAACAAAGGGTTGACGAGAGGCGCGCAAAGCGGTATACTATGAGTAGTTCGGAGTTGAACTACTAATACCCTGAAACAGAAAACACTATGAACCTGCTCGATCAACTGACGGCCCTTGGGCTTACCGAATACGAAGCCAAAGTCTACCTGGCCCTGCTGAGTGAGCATCCGGCGACGGGCTATCAGATCAGCAAGAGTTCAGGTGTTCCGCGCTCGATGGTCTACGAGGCCCTGGGACGGCTGGAAGGACGGGGCGCGGTTCTCAAATCGGAGGAGGAGAAGGCCACCCTGTACCGACCGGTCTCGCCGGCGGTCCTGCTGGATCGCTACGAGCGCGAGGCGCGTGAACGGGCCGAACGGTTGCGGGCCGAACTGATGCCGCTGTACAACCAGCAGGAGTCGGGGCGGCTCTGGAACTTCAGCGGGCGCCGCGAGGCGCTGGCCTACGCCGAGGAGTTGATCGAGGGGGCGCAGCACGAGTTGATGCTCGTGCTCACCGATGCCGATGTCGAGGCCCTGCGCGAGAGTCTGACCCGCGCCCATGCCCGTGGCGTCGCCCTCGGCGTTATTCTCACCGGTACCGCCGCGTTTGACCTCGGCCAGGTGGTGCGCCATCCCAAGCGTGAGACCGAGCTGCACCAGATGGAGGAAACGCTGATCGTTGTCGCCGATGAGCGCGAGTTCTTGATCGCCAGCGGTCACCTGTTCACCACCGCTACGGTGACGACGAACCACAATATGGTGCTGATTGCCCGGCAGTTCATCTGGATGGAACTGTTCGCGCAGCGTATCTTTGCCCGGCTCGGGCCGGATTTGCTGGCCAGGCTGTCGCCCGAGGACCAGCAGGTGTTGCATTGACGAGGCATAAAATGGAAACTCTTACCGAGCGCATCCCGACCGCCGCGCGGTCACGGTGGCGCTTTAGCTTTGACAGCCACATCCTCGAACCCCTCTTCGTGGTCCTGACCCTGGTGGGCATCGTTGCCGGCGGGGTTCTCGAGCACCTGGGGGTGGCGCCCGAGGTATTGCTGGTGGTGCGCGTCGCAACCTACTTCTTCGGCGGATTTTACGCCGTCCAGGCGATCATTGAAGGGCTGCGCGAGCGGACGATCAACGTTGACCTGCTGATGGTCCTGGCGGCCCTTGGCGCGGCATACGTGGACGCCTGGAGCGAGGGGGCAATCCTGCTGTTCCTGTTCTCGCTCAGCAACGTGCTCCAGAATTACGCCATGGATCGCACGCGCCAGGCGATTGAGAGCCTGCTCGAACTGCGCCCGGATACGGTCACGGTGCGCCAGGGCGAGACCCTGGTGGCGCTGCCGGTGGAGGAGGTCGAGGTTGGCGCAGTAGTGGTGCTGCGCCCGGGCGACCGGGTGCCGCTCGACGGTACCATTCTCCGCGGCTCGGGCGCCTTCGACGAGTCGGCACTCACCGGCGAATCGATGCCGGTGCAGCGCGGCGAGGGCGATCCGGTGCTGGCCGGCACGCTCAACCAGAGTGGTGCCCTGGACATTGTGGTAACCCGGCCGGCGAGCGAGAGCACCCTGGCGCGGATCATCGGCATGGTCAGCGAGGCCCGGGCGCGCAAGGCGCGCACACAGAGCTTCCTTGACCGGGCCGAGCAATACTATGCCACTGGCGTGATCCTCGGCGTGGCCCTGTTCATCACCCTGGTTCCGCCGCTGTTCGGCGTGCCGTGGCGCGAGAACTTCTACACGGCGATGGTTCTGTTGACCGTGGCCTCGCCCTGCGCCCTGGTGATCAGTGTGCCAGCGGCTCTGCTGAGCGCCATCGCCAATGCTGCCCGCAACGGCGTGCTGTTCAAGGGCGGCGCGTATCTCGAGGAGTTGAGCAAGATCAAGGTCGTGGCCTTCGATAAAACCGGCACGCTTACCTATGGCCAGCCTGTGGTGAGCGACGTGCTACCCTGCCCCGGCATCACGGTTGAGGAGTTGCTCGCCGCTGTAGCCCGCGCCGAGCATCCAAGCGAACACCCGATTGCGCGGGCGATCAACGCCTATGCCGAGGCGCAGGGGATCGTCGTCAGCGATCCCGAGCGCTTCGAGGCGGTGACCGGTATGGGGGTGCGCGCCAGTTGGGACGGCGCGGAGACACTCGTTGGCGCACCGCGGCTCTTTGACCACGTGGGGACGCCCATTCCCCCCGCGATGCTGGCCGAGGTCAACCGGCTCGCCGATGAGGGGCGCGGCAGCGTGCTGGTCGCGCGCCGTGGCGACCGGTGGCTCGGCCTGGTGACGGTGATGGACCGCGAACGCGAAGATGCGGCCGCGCAACTGCGCGCCCTGCGGGCCAGAGGCATCGAGCGCATTGTGATGCTCACCGGTGATAACCCCCGTGTGGCGCAGGCCGTTGGGCGGCATCTGGGAGTGGACGAGATGTACGCCGGCCTGATGCCCGAAGATAAGGTGCGCATCGTCGGCGAACTGGGCGCGAAGTATGGCCCCACGGCCATGGTCGGCGACGGGGTAAACGACGCCCCGGCACTGGCAAGCGCGGCGATCGGCATCGCGATGGGCGCCGCCGGTACCGATGCGGCCCTCGAAACCGCCGACGTGGTGCTGATGCGCGATGACCTGGGCGCGATTGTCTATGCCGTGAGCCTCAGCCGCCGCGCCCAGCGAATCGTCTGGCAGAATATCATCTTCGCCTTTGCCGTCGTGGTGATGCTGGTTACGCTGACCCTTACCATTGGCGTGCCCCTGCCCCTTGGCGTGGTCGGCCACGAGGGGAGCACCATCCTGGTGGTACTCAATGGCCTGCGCCTGCTGGTACACCGGGGGTAGGCTCCCTTTCAGAGGGGGAGAGAGAGAGCGTTGGGACACCCCATGGAGACTCCCTCTCGCCCTTAGCGGGAGGGGGTCGGGGGGTGAGGACTCGCTGCCACCATGGCTTCCTGATGCGCTCTGCACACAACGCTACCCCTGGAAAGCTCCCCCGCTCCCGCGCGCGGGAGCGGGGAGACCAGAGCGAGAAAACCTGGTTTCCCTGTTTTACCTCCGCCAACCGGGAAAAACCCCTCCCATTCATACGGATGGCTACAAACCACCCATCGGCTATTTGACAAATCGCGCGCAACGCAACTATACTGAGGAATGGTAGGGGAGTAGCCGCTCGCGCCCCGCGAGACGCTGCGTCGTCATTACGAGGTTACTGCCTCCGGCGCGGCGAACGTGCATCAACCGTACGTCCGGCAAGACCACCACGACCTGTAGCGCCGTGGTGGTCTTTACGTTTGTCCACGGCATCGAAGCACACAGGAGGAACTGGAGTGGACCTGGTGACGATCGGGTTGATTATTGGTGGATTGGCGCTGCTGACAGTTGGAGGCGAGTTACTGGTGCGCGGCGCGGCAGCGCTGGCGGCGCTGGTAGGGGTCAGCCCACTGGTGATCGGGTTGACGGTAGTCTCTTTTGGCACCAGCGCGCCGGAACTGGCGGTAAGCGTCCAGGCCGGTCTGGGCGGCAACCCCGACATCGCTATCGGCAATGTGATCGGCTCGAACATCTTCAACGTGCTCTTCGTCCTGGGGGCCTGCGCGCTGATTGCGCCGCTGATCGTTTCGGTGCAACTGGTGCGGCGCGAGGTGCCGATTATGATCGGCCTGTCCTTCTTGATGACCGGTCTGGTCCTCGACGGCCAGATTGGGCGCCTCGATGGCGCGCTGCTCTTCGGAATCCTGGTTGCTTACACCACCTGGTCAATTGTGAGCAGCCGCAAGGAGACCGAAGCGGCCAAACAGGAATACGCCGAGGCCTTTGGGCCAGAGCAACTGGCGCCAGAGCGGGGTGTGGTGCCAGTGCTCAAGCAACTGGCTCTGGTGATTGGCGGGCTGTTCATCCTGGTGCTCGGTTCGCGCTGGCTGGTGACCGGCGCGGTTACTCTGGCGCAGGCGCTGGGGGTCAGCGATGTGATCATCGGCCTGACCATCGTGGCCGCTGGCACCTCGCTGCCCGAGGTGGTGGCGTCGCTGATAGCTACCCTGAAGAATGAGCGCGACATTGCGATTGGCAATGTGGTCGGGTCGAACATTTTCAACATTCTGGGCATCCTCGGCGTTTCGGCGCTGGTCGTGCCGGGAGGCCTGCCGGTGGCGACTTCGGTGCTGAACTTCGATCTGCCGGTGATGCTGGCGGTGATGGTGGCGTGTCTGCCGGTGTTCTTTACCGGGATGAGCATCGTGCGCTGGGAGGGCGGCCTGTTCCTGGCCTACTACGTGGCCTACACCGCCTACCTGGTACTCGATGCAACCCGACACGACGCGCTGCCGGCCTTCAGCAGTGTCATGGGCCTGTTTGTGCTGCCGCTTACTGCCGTCACCCTGGGGGTACTCGGCGTCCATGCGTTGATCGTGAGCCGACGCAGGGAACGCCCGGCTTGACGTGGATCCAGAGGAAATCAGGGTGCCCCATGCCCCTGGCCACGTTCAGGGGCGGATAGAACGTGTGGGCGCACGCGGGAGACAGAGCGGAGGGATGCCCTGGAGGTCCTCACCCCCGTCCCCTCTCTCGCGCAAGAAGGGAGAGCAGAGCCACGCGCGGGGACGTTCCAATGCGGTACAGGCCACAATGGCCCGGATGTTCTGTCCGCCCCTCAACCCTGGTCACCAGGGTGGCCAGCGTTTCAAAGGGGTTCACCTGCTCCGGGAGAGGTTTCCTGATGCGGGGGAAATGGGTCAACGAATGGGTCAACGAATGGGTCAACGAATGGGTCAACGAATGGGTCAACGAATGGGTCAACGAATAAACGAATAAACGAATAAACGAATGCAAACGCCCGCGACCATATAATGGATGCGCGCCGGCCCGGCAACCGCGCGAGCGCGGGCGCTATGATCCGCGCATGCCGTGCACGCGACGGTCTCGTGACACCCTCTGGAGGGGCAAGCGTACCCGGGGCGCCGGAAGCCTGCCCTGAGCGGAGCGGAGGAGCCCGGTTCGCTCCCCCAGCAGGGGAGGGTCAGAGAGCGGGTGGCCCTCCCGGGAACAACCTGTTTTCATTCTGGCGTTGCGCCGCGTGGCCGCGAGGGTGGTTATGGAAGGATGACCAGCTCCCCTTGCTCGGTATGTCCCGGAACGGTACAGAACATCCGGAAGGTGCCGGCCTGACGCGCGGGAAAGGCGAGGATCGCGTCAACACCGGCCTCGGCAGAGACGGTGCGCCGCCCCGATGGCAGTTCAATGGTGAGGTTGTGGGCAACGGTGTCACTATTGCGAAAGCGAATAAACACCTGCTCGCCCACGCGCGCCTCCAGGCGTGGGCGGTCGTAACCGTCCGCGGTGACCGTCAACTCCAGTTGCCGCTCCACAGGCACGCTGCCACACGCGCCCAACCCCAACAGCGCCACCACCAGCAAACCTATGCAAGCTAAACGTCGTGGCATATGTATCCTTCACTGCTGAATCGGGAACCAAGCAATGCTAGTTCTGATTGTCCTGACAGCACTGTTGATGGCCCCACTGGGTCTCTTCGCCCGGCACGAGTCGCGACCGGTCGTCGGCTGGATCCTGGCACTGGTACCGCTGGCACTGTTCGTGGCAATCAGCGTGCTGGGGTCAACCGTGCTGGCCGGGGGGCGCGTGGAGCAGGCAATCCCCTGGGTGCCGAGGATGGGCCTGGAGTTACGCTTTGCCCTCGATGGTCTGAGCCTGCTCTTCGCGCTGCTGGTGTCGGGCATTGGCACGTTGATCGTGCTCTACACCGCCTACTATCTGGCTGGCGACCCGGGGATGGGGCGCTTCTACCTGACGCTGTTCATCTTTATGGGAGCCATGCTCGGCCTGGTGCTGGCCGACAATGTGCTCACCATGTTTATGTTCTGGGAACTGACGTCGGTCAGTTCGTACCTGCTGGTCGGCTACAAACACGACTACCCCTCAGCCCGGCGCGGCGCGCAGATGGGCCTGCTGATCACCGTCGGCGGTGGCCTGGCCCTGCTGATAGGGCTGGTGCTGCTGGGCAACGCTGCCGGATCATACACCATCTCTGAGATTCTTGCCGCAGGGGAGCAGGTCAAGGCCTCACCGCTCTACACGCCCGCGATGCTGCTGATCTTCCTGGGCTGTTTCACCAAGTCGGCCCAGTTCCCGTTCCACTTCTGGCTGCCGAACGCGATGCAGGCGCCCACGCCGGCCAGCGCCTACCTGCACTCGGCCACCATGGTCAAGGCGGGGGTCTACCTGCTGGCGCGGCTGCACCCGACCCTGAGCGATACGCCGCTGTGGCTCTACACGCTGACGATCACCGGCATGATCACGATGCTGATCGGCGCCGTGACGGCGAACCGGCGCGATGACATCAAGGGCTTGCTGGCCTACAGCACGATCAGCAAGCTGGGCACGATGGTGCTGCTGGCGGGCATGGGCGGCCCCGAGGCCCCCGCCGCGCTGGTCGCGACCATCCTGGCCCACGCTCTCTACAAGGGCGCCCTGTTTATGCTTGCCGGCGCGGTGGACCACGAGGCCGGCACCCGGAGTCTCAACCAGCTCGGCGGACTGCGCCGGGCCATGCCCTGGACGGCGGCCCTGGCGATCCTCTCCTCGCTCTCGATGGCGGGGGTACCGATCCTCTTCGGCTTTGTGGCCAAAGAAGAGCAACTGTACGCCGCGGTGGATAACGGCCTGCCCCCGGGCTTCGACATTATCGTGCTGATTGCGGTGGTCACCAGCGCGGTCTTCGGGGTACTCTATTCGTGGCGCCTGGTGAGCGGCGTGTTTTTTGGCCCCCGCGGTAGCGGAATGAAGGAGCACGTGCACGAGGCTCCGGCGGGGATGCTGCTCGGCCCGGCGATCCTGACCACCCTGTCGGTGGTGTTGCCCCTCGGCCTGCTCCCGGCTACCGCCACCCTGCTCCAGCCGGCAGTGAACGCAATCTCAAACGAAGGGGCCAAGATCAGCCTCTACCTCCTGCCCTCCGAAATCGGTCTGCCGCTGATCCTCAGCATGACCGCGCTGCTGACCGGCGCCGTCCTGACACGCTTCGAACCCCAGATTGTGGCTGCACCATCACCGCTACCACCCTGGCTCAACGGCGACCGGATCTACGATGCGGCGGTTGACGGAGTGCTGCGGGGAGCCACGGTCTTCACCCGCACCCTGCAAAACGGGAAGCTGCGTAGCTACATGACCTGGGCCGTGCTCACCCTGGTCGTCGTCGTGGCGCCACCCCTGGTGTTCTTCGGATTCGGCGGGCTGGCGCTGCCCACCCTCGACGGGGTAGAGCCGTTCGAGTTCGTCAGCGCCTTGCTGATTCCCATCGGCGTCGTGGCGACCTTGAATGCCCGCTCGCGGCTTGGCGCGATCATCGCGGCAAGTTTTGTCGGGTTGATGGTGGCCTTTATCTTCGTGCTCTACAGCGCGCCCGATCTTGCCCTGACCCAGTTGCTGGTCGAGATCCTGACGACGGTTTTCCTGGTATTGCTCTTCGCCGTCATGCCGGTCAGCTTCGAGCGGCTCTCAAGCCCCTCGGAACGGTCGCGCGATGGGTTGATCGCGGTGATCGCCGGGATGGTGATCGCGGGGGTCGCCTTTGCGGCATCGAGCATCACCCAGGTACCCAATATTAGTGAGGCCTTCCGCACCGAGAGCCAGAGCCAGGGCTTCGGCGACAATGTGGTCAACGTTATTCTGGTGGACTTCCGTGGCTTCGATACCCTGGGTGAGATTGTGGTGCTCTTCACGGCCCTGCTGGGCATATACGCGATGTTGCGTCTGCGGCCAATCGCTGACCCGATGCGCGATGACCAGGAGACACCGGTGCAACCCGCCATCCCGGAGGTGGCAGCGCTCCAGGGGAACGGGCAGACGGGCCAGCCCGCTCCGCAGGAACGAGGGGCCCCGGTGGCGGGCAAGGGCCGTTAGGATGGGGATGCGTCGGCCAGAACAGGTTCTGGAGTGCAAGTCGCCACAGGGATGTTCCGGGGCACTCTGGCTGACGTGGGCAGGTGCCCCGGTCAATGGCACCCGGGATAAGGAGACAGCTCGATGTACGACTCGATCATCCTCCGCACGGTATCGCGGCTGATGTTGCCGATTTTGCTATTGCTGTCGCTGTTTATGCTGGTACGCGGGCACAACCTGCCCGGCGGAGGGTTCATCGGTGGGCTTGTGGCGGCATCGGCGTTCATTTTGCAGATCATCGCCTATGGTCCGAAGTATGTTCGGGAAGTCTTTCCGATCAGCTTTCTCAGGCTGGCGGCTTTTGGCGTCATCTTCGCGGCGCTGTGGGGCCTGATCGGCCTGGTCACGGGCCAGGCGTTTATGCTGGCCTTCTGGATCAAGGAGCCGATTCCGGGGATCGGGAAGCTCGGCACGCCGGTGTTGTTCGACATCGGCGTCTACCTGACGGTGATCGGCGTAACGACGCAACTGGCGCTGGTGCTGGCCGAGGAACCCACGCTCTACCCGATTCCGCGCCCCCCGGCCCGGCCGGACACGGTAGCCCCCGAGGTGTAGCGCGATTGCAGATGATCGATGGCAGGTTGGGCCGGGCGCGTCTGCGCCGACGCCCGACGTGAACGCAAGGGCAGGCCGGAGTTCTCCGGCCCCTGGCGGGGCAGAGGGTGGGAGAGTGTCACGCCCGGCGCGGTCACCGGTATTCCCGTGGTGGGCAGCGCCGCGGCGCGGGAGACGAGGAAACGGTTATGAACCTGATTATTTCCCTGGTTATCGGGACGCTCTTTGCCGGGGGCATCTACCTGGTGCTCCGCCGCAGCGTGGTCAAGCTGATCCTGGGCCTGGTGCTGCTGAGCCACGGAGCGCACCTGCTCCTCTTCCTGATGGGCGACCGCCTGGTAAAGGCCCGCACGCCGTTCGTGAGCGCAGAGACGGGGGTGGCCCCGGCAGACTCTGCCGACCCGCTGATCCAGGCGCTGATCCTGACGGCGATCGTCATCAGTCTCGGTCTGCTCACCTTCGTGATGGCCCTGGCCTACCGCACCGATCAGGCTGTCGGCAGCGATGATCTCAATGCTATGACCAGCACTGATGAATTGTAGAGAAGGCTGTAGATGACACACCACCTGTTTCTCCCCCTGATCGTCCCGCTATTCGGTGCGGGTGTGGCGACGATCATCAGCCGGCAGCAGCTCTGGGTGCGGGTGATCGCCCTGGCAGCGGCACTCTTCAATCTGGGGTACGGCGTCTGGCTGCTCGTGACCATCGCGACCGAGGGCCGGCAGGTGACGCAGGCGGCGGGATGGGTCGCGCCGTTTGGCATTACCCTGATGGCCGATGGCCTGAGCGCGATCATGCTCGCGCTCACGGCGCTGTTGACCCTGGTAACAATAATGTTCAGCCTGGTCACCATAGAGGCACGCCAGGAACGCTTCTACTACTACCCGCTGTTGCTGCTGCTTATGTTTGGTTGCAGCGGGGCCTTCCTGACTGGAGATCTCTTCAATCTCTATGTGTGGTTCGAGATCCTGCTGGTGGCTTCGTTCGGCCTGATCACCCTTGGAGGATCGCGGGCCCAGCTTGAGGGCGGCCTGAAGTATGTGGTTCTGAACCTCTTCGGGAGCCTCTGCTTTCTGGTCGGCGCGGGTCTGGTTTACGGAGTAGCCGGGACGCTGAACATGGCCCACCTGGCAGAGCGGCTGAATACGGTTCAACAGCCCTCGCTGGTGACCGCCGTGGCGGGCTTCTTTCTGGTAGCCTTCGGCAGCAAGGCGGCCCTGGCGCCGTTGTTCTTCTGGCTGCCCACCAGTTACCACACCCCGAGTATTGCCGTCACCGCCCTCTTTGGCGGGTTGCTCTCCAAGGTGGGGGTCTACGCCCTCTACCGGGTCTTCGGCACGGTCTTTCAGCGAGAACTGGTGTGGCTGGCGCCGCTGATCCTGCTGGTGGCCGGGGTTACCATGGTGGTGGGGGTCATCGGAGCGATGGCCCAGGTCAACGTGCGGCGCATTCTGGCCTTTCACATTGTCAGCCAGGTGGGCTACATGGCCATGGGCCTGGGCCTTGCTGGCAGTGTCGGGCTGGCGGCGGGCATTCTCTTTATGGCCCACAACATCGTGGTCAAGACGGCCCTGTTCCTGATCGGCGGGGCGGCGGAGCACCTGACCGGGACGGGCGAGCTGAAACAGATGGGGGGGATGGCCCGGCGCGAGCCGGCGCTGGCGGTGCTCTGGCTCCTGGCCAGTTTTGCGCTGGTCGGCATTCCGCCGCTGAGCGGCTTTTTCGGCAAGCTCGGGCTGATCCAGGCCGGCGTGGCCCGGGAGCAATGGCTGATTGTCGGCGTCGCGGCGGGGGTCAGTCTGTTCACCCTGTTCTCGATGCTGAAGATCTGGAACGAGGTCTTCTGGAAGAAGGCCTACAGCGATATGAGCCACTTGCCGCGCGCGGGGGTAGGGTTGCTGGCGCCGGCAGCGGTGCTGGTGGTGGTCAGCATTGCAATGGGCCTGGGCGCGGCTCCGGCGCTGGAGTACAGCACCATGGCGGCAGAGCAAGCCCTGGACACGGTGGGCCTGGTGCGCGATGTCTGCGGCGCAGGTGGCTGCGATGCGGTGGAACTGGCGGTGGCGCGCTAGTAGAATTGCAGATTGCAGATTTGCGATTGGAGATCGGGCGGGACGCATCGTGGAGGGCATTAATGAGCGCATTTCAAATTGGCATGGTTATTCTGATGCTGGTGGTGAGCGTCTCGATGGGCGCGGCAGTGTGGCGACTGCTGAGGGGGCCGAGCATCCCCGATCGGGCGGTTGCCTTCGATCTCATCGTCGTCCACGTCGTAGGGCTGATTACGATGTTCGTGGTCACCACGGGCGAGCTGGTGCTCCTCGACACGCTGATCGTGATCTCGGTGCTGGGTTTCCTGGGCACGGTGGCCATCGCCCGCTTGATTGAAGTGGGGAGGAATTGATGACACCGCTGGAAATCGTCACTTTGCTGATCATGGTGGTCGGGGTCTTCTTCGTTGTGGTTTCATCGGTCGGCCTGGTGCGCCTGCCGGATCTCTACACACGCGTCCATGCGGGCGGCAAGTCGGGGACGCTGGGCATCATCGGGTTGCTGCTGGGTGCAGGGATCTTCTTTATGAGCGACCTGCGGATTGTCTTTAAAATGCTTATTCTGATCGCCTTTTTCTTCATCACCGGCCCCGTAGCGGCGCATATGCTCGACCGGGCGGCCCTGCTTACCGGCGTCAAGCCCATGGAGGGTACCTACCCCAACGACCTCGAGGGGCGCTACGACCCCGAGACGCGCCGGCTGAGTTGAGTTGGGGCAGGCGGGGTTTGGCCCAACAACTGGCGCATGCTGCGGTCCTGCGGAGGCGCCCTGTCACGGGTAGCGTTGGTTGAGCCACGGCTGCTCCTCCTTACCCCCCCTGTCCCTCTCTCCCTTGCGGGAGAGGGAGGTATGTCGTTGGTGATTTAGAAATCTTGCCACCTCGAAAGGTTGCGGTTACAATACGGCTCAACCCGAAGTCCGCAACACCTCCTGTGTCGCAACGATTAGGAACGGTACGATGCTAACCGCGATCGTTCTGAGCATGCTGGCCCTCGCGCCGATTGGTCTGCTTGCGCGTTATGCGCCACGCCCGCTGATCGGCTGGGTTCTGGCCCTGCTGCCGCTGGCCGCCTTCGCCGGCTTCGCCGTCCGTGCTCCGGTGGTGCTGGCCGGGGGCGTCTTGACCGAGACGCTGCCCTGGGTGCCCGAGATGGGGCTGAGCCTCCGCTTCAGTCTCGATGGGCTGAGCCTGCTCTTTGCGCTGCTCGTGAGCGGCATCGGGACGCTGATTTTTATCTACACCGCCTACTATCTGGCCGGTGACCCGGGCATGGGTCGCTTTTATGTCTACCTGGCGATCTTCATGGGCTCGATGCTCGGGGTGGTGCTGGCCGACAATGTGCTGCTGCTCTTTATCTTCTGGGAACTGACGTCGGTCAGTTCGTACCTGCTGGTGGGTTATAAACACGACTATGCCGACGCGCGGCGAGGGGCGCAGATGGGTCTGCTGCTCACCGTCGGCGGCGGTCTGGCGCTGCTGGTGGGGCTGGTGCTCCTGAGCAACGCCGCGGGGTCGTTCGAGATCACGGAGATGATTGGCGCAGGTGAGGAGCTGCGCGCGTCGCCGTTCTACACCCCGGCGCTGCTGTTGATCTTCCTGGGTTGTTTTACCAAATCGGCCCAGTTTCCCTTTCATATCTGGCTACCCAACGCGATGCAGGCACCCACGCCGGCCAGCGCCTACCTGCACTCGGCCACCATGGTCAAAGCGGGGGTCTACCTGCTGGCCCGGCTGCATCCGGCGTTGAGCGAGACGCCACTGTGGACCTACACGCTCACGGTGGTGGGTACCACGACGATGCTGGTCGGGGCGGCGGTGGCGCTACGGAAAGACGACATCAAGGGATTGCTGGCCTACAGCACGGTGAGCCTGCTCGGCACCATGGTGCTGATGGCCGGTATCGGCGGCCACGAGGCCCCGGTGGCCCTGGTGACGCTGATCCTGGCCCATGCCCTCTACAAGGGGTCGCTGTTTATGCTCGCTGGCGCGGTGGACCACGAGGCCGGCACGCGCAAGCTGAGCGAGCTGGGCGGCCTGAGCCGGGAGATGCCAGGCACTCTGGTGCTGATGAGCCTGGCGGCGCTGTCTGCCGCGGGCATTCCGCCGCTGTTTGGCTTCGTGGCTAAGGAGCAACTGCTGCACGCCGTGACCCACAGCAAACTGGCGCCGGGAGCGGACCTGGTAGTGGTGGGCGCGGTGGTGGTCGCGGCAGTTCTGGGCATTCTCTACGCATGGCGGCTGGTGAGCGGAATCTTCTTCGGGCCGGCGGCGCCCCGGAAGAAGGCTCACCTCCACGATGCACCCCCGGGCATGCTGGTTGCGCCGGGGGTGCTGGCGCTGCTCTCGGTTGGCCTGCCCCTGGGCCTGTTGCCGATGACGTCGGCGCTCCTCGAGCCGGCGGTGACGGCGATTACGGGCCATACCGAAGAGGTCAGCCTGCACTTGATGCCCTCGGCGTTGAGTCTGCCGGTGGTGCTGAGCCTGTTTGCGATTGGCAGCGGCGCGGCCCTGACGCGCTTCGCCGGGCAGATTGGCGCGCTGCCCTCGCCGCTGCCGGCCTGGTTGAACGGCGACCGGATCTACGACGCGGCCATCAACGGGCTGTTGAATGGTACAACGGCTTTCACCCGCAGTGTGCAGAATGGCCGGCTGCGGAACTACATCCTCTACTCGTTGCTGGCCCTCCTGGCGGTCATCCTCACGCCACTGGTGCTCTTCGCCCTGGGCAGCATGCCGGTGCCCGACCTTTCCAACGTAACGCTGCCTGAAATCGTGACCGCCCTGCTCATTCCATTCGCGGTGCTGGCAACCATTCGCGCCCGTTCGCGGCTGGGGGCCATCCTGGTGGCGGGCGTGGTGGGCGCGATGGTCTCGTTTATGTTCGTGATCTACAGCGGCCCCGACCTGGCCCTGACCCAACTGCTGGTCGAGGTGATCACGACGGTCTTCTTCTTGCTGGTGTTTGCAATTCTCCCGGCCTCGTTCGAGCGGCTGTCGAAACCGGCTACCCGCGCGCGCGATGGCGTGATCGCCCTGGCAATCGGCGCGACGATGGCGGCCTTCACCTGGATCGCGTCGAGCACCACCGCGTTCCCGCCGATCAGCGCGGTGTTCAAGGCCGAGGCCCTGGCGGAGGGCAAGGGCGAGAATGTGGTCAATGTGATCCTGGTGGACTTCCGCGGCTTCGATACGATGGGCGAGATTACGGTGCTCTTCATCGCCCTGCTGGGCATCTATGCTATGCTGCGACTACGGCCCGAGTCGGAGCCCGCGATCGCCGATATGCGCGGGAAGACCACGCCGGACGCCGTCGCCCTGGGGCGCCGCGGTCGCCGGGAGATGGGTGTTGATGGCCGAGACGGGCACGACAACGGGCAGGACGCGGCAGGGGAGCCGGCGACGGCGGCGGCTCGCTCGCCGGAGGCCCGGGAAGAGAGGTGAGGGTTCATGTACGAGTCGATGATTCTGCGCACCATCGCCCGGTTGATGTTGCCGCTCCTGCTGCTGCTCTCGCTATTTATGGTGGTGCGGGGGCACCACCTGCCGGGTGGCGGCTTTGTTGGCGGGTTGCTGGCCTCGGCAGCGATCGTGCTCCAGATCGTCGCCTTCGGCCCGGTCTACGCCCGCGAGATCTTTCCGATCAACTACCTGCGCCTGGCGGCGATCGGGGTTGGCTCCGCGGCATGCTGGGGGCTACTGGCCCTGCTTCAGGGGGAGCCGTTTATGGCCTCGCGCTGGCTGGGAACGGAAATTCCGGGGATCGGTAAGCTCGGCACACCGGTGATGTTCGATGTCGGGGTCTACCTGACGGTGATCGGCGTTACCACCCAACTGGCACTGGTGCTGGCTGAAGAGCCGACCCTTTACCCGCTGCGGCGCCCTCCGCCCCGGACGGAGCCGGTGGCCCCTGAGGCGTAGTAGAGGTAGAGGTGTGGAGGTGCAGGCACGCTCCCCGGGCAGGGCGAATGATGGGTGTGCCTCATACACGCTTGACAATCTGGTCGGAAGGTGAGGGGTGAGGAAACCGCACGCCCTCACCGCCCTGTGAGACTGTTAAGCCGAAACCTTACTTCAGGCACGATTTCGGAAGAGCTATGCAGTCTGGAGTGGATGATCCTATGACCTTTGTGCTCTCCCTGGTGGTTGGAACCCTGTTTGCTGGAGCGGCGTATCTGATGCTCCGCCGCAGCGTGGTTAAGTTGATACTGGGTATGGCGCTGCTCAGCCATGGCACCAACCTGTTGCTCTTCTTGATGGGCGACGGGGTGGTGAAGGGCATGCCGCCCTTCGTTGACGAAGCCACCGGCGTGACGCCGACGGTGGCGGCTGATCCGTTGAACCAGGCGCTGATCCTGACCGCGATTGTGATCAACTTTGGCTTCACCGCTTTCATTCTGGCCCTGGCCTACCGTGCGAACCAGGCGGTGGACAGCGACGACCTCGATGATATGACAGGCTGTAGAGCGCGCACATGGAAAACCACCTCTTTTTCCCTCTGCTTGTCCCGCTGTTGAGCGCGGTACTGGCGACGCTGGTGAGCCAGCGGCGGGTGATCGCCCGCTCAATCGCGCTGGCGGCCGTGCTCTTCGACCTGGGGTACAGCATCTGGCTGCTGCTGGCGGTAGGCGCGACGGGGCGGATGGTGACCCAGGCCGATGATTTCGCCGCGCCGTTTGGCATTTCGCTGGTGGCCGATGGGTTGAGCGCGATTATGCTCGCGCTCACCTCGGTGATGATGCTGGTGACCGTGCTCTACAGCTTCAGTACGGTCAGCCCCTACCGCGAGCGCTACTACTACTACCCGCTGCTGCTGCTGCTCTTGTTCGGGTGCGGTGGGGCCTTTCTCACCGGCGACCTGTTTAACCTCTACGTGTGGTTCGAGGTGCTGCTGGTGGCGTCGTTCGGGCTGATCACCCTGGGCGGGGAGCGGGGGCAGCTCGAGGGAGGCTTGAAGTATGTGGTGCTGAACCTGCTGGGGAGCACCAGCTTCCTGGTCGGCGCGGGGTTGCTCTACGGGGTGGCAGGCACACTGAATATGGCCCACCTGTCCGAGCGCCTGAGCACCCTTGAGCATCCCGGCATTGTGACGGCGGTGGCCGGTTTCTTTCTCTTCGCCTACAGCAGCAAGGCGGGCCTGGTGCCGGTCTTCTTCTGGCTGCCGACGAGCTACCACACCCCGACCGTCGCGGTAAGCGCGCTCTTCAGCGGCCTGCTCACCAAGGTGGGGATTTACGCCCTCTACCGGGTCTTCGGCACGGTGTTCCAGCGGGAACTGGAGCGCTACAGCACGCTCATCCTGGTGATTGCCGCGTTGACCATGGTGATCGGGGTGATGGGCGCAATGGCCCAGGTGAATGTGCGACGCATTCTCTCGTTCCACATCATCAGCCAGGTGGGCTACATGATTATGGGGCTGGGGCTGGTCGGCGTGGCGGGCCTGGCGGCCGGCATCCTGTACATGGTTCACCATATCGTGGTCAAAACGGCCCTGTTCATGATCGGGGGCACGGCTGAGTACCTCTCCGGCACGGGCGAATTGAAGCAGATGGGCGGGATGGCCCGGCGCGAGCCGATCCTGGCCGGTCTCTGGCTCCTGGCCAGCTTCTCGCTGGCCGGGTTACCGCCACTGAGCGGCTTCTTCGGCAAGCTGGGCCTGATCCAGGTCGGGCTGGAGCAGGGGCAGTGGCTGATGGTGGGCGTGGCTGCGGCGGTGAGCCTCTTCACGCTCTTCTCGATGCTGAAGATCTGGAACGAGGTGTTCTGGAAGAAAGCCTATGTTGACCAGACCGGCATGCCGCGGGCCTCGGCGCTGCTGCTGGCGCCGAGCGCGCTGCTGGTGGCCCTGAGCATCGCCATCGGCTTTGGCGCCAGCCCGGTGCTCAACTATAGCCGCTACTCCGCCGAGCAGGTGTTCAATACGCAGAGGCTGGTGCAGGATGTGTGCGGCTCCGCCGGTTGCGAGGCGGTTACGTCAACGGCTCATTAGATGCCCTGGCGGCTGCGTCGCACAACGCCAGAATGAACATAGTGTGTTTCCGGGAGGGCTGCGCCCTCCCAAAACCTCCCGCGCGCGGGCTATGGTCACATCAGAGGGGGTGCTCGATAATGCTGGGGTTGAATTTGCTGCTGGCGCTGGCCTGGGTGATGGTCAATGGTTCGTACCACCTCGCCGACTGGATCGTCGGGTTCGTTTTCAGCTTCCTGGTGCTACGATTGTCGTGGTCAACCTTCTCCACAGAGCCGTTCAGCTTCCGCGCTTACTTCCGGTTCTGGTCGCGCAACCCGCTCCAGGCTCTGTGGCGCTGGCTTGGCTTCATCGGTTTTGGCTTCGTCGAGATCGTGAAAGCGAATATTACCGTTGCGCGCACGGTGCTCTCCCCGAAGATGGACCTGCGGCCGGGGATTGTGGCCATTCCGCTGGACCTGAAAAGCGATGAGGGTATCACTACCCTGGCGAATCTGATTACGCTCACGCCGGGCACGGTGAGCCTGGATGTGTCGAGCGATCGCAAAACGCTCTACATTCACGCCTTCGAAGTCCGCGATGCTGAGAAGTTGCGGCGCGCCACGAAGGAAGCCTATGAGCGTCGCGTGATGGAGTTGCTGCCATGACCCTGTTCCAACTGACGATGACCACACTGATGGCACTGCTGAGCCTTTCGCTGGGCGCCACGTTCTGGCGCCTGCTGCGCGGGCCGAGTATTCCAGATCGGGCAGTGGCCTTCGATATGATTATGATCCACCTGGTCGGCCTGATCGCGATGTTTGTGGTGCAGTTCCGCCAGCCGATCCTGATTGATGCGGTGATCGTGGTCTCGGTGCTGGGCTTCCTGGGCACGGTGGCCCTGGCGCGCTACATCGAGGACGGGAGGAACTGATGAGCCTGGTTGAACTGATCACGGCCCTGTTGATGGGCATCGGCGTGTTCTTCGTCATCGTGTCGTCCATCGGGCTGGTGCGCCTGCCAGACCTGTACACGCGCGTCCATGCGGCGGGCAAGGCGGGCACGCTGGGGATCATCGGGGTGTTGCTGGGCGTGGGCAGCTACTATGTCACCTCGGTGCCCATCGTGATCAAGATGATGGCGATGATTTCGTTCTTCTTTCTCACTGCTCCCGTGGCCACGCATATGCTTGACCGGGCGGCTTTCCTGACCGGGGTTAAGCCGATGGAGGGTACGTCGCCCAATGAGCTTCAGGGTCGCTATGATTATCGGACGCGGCGCTTGCGGTAGAGGAGGAAATCCGGTTTCCCCGCGTTTCGTATCAGACGGTCATGCGGCTGCGTCGCACAACCCCGGAATGAAAATAATAGTTATGTTCCTGGAAGGGCGCGGCCCTCGCACACCCTCCCTGCCGGGGAGAGGAAACCGGGCTCCTCCCCCCGGCGGGGGGAGGCTGGGAGGGGGGCGGTACGCTCCAAACCCTCCCACGTACGGCCTATTTTCACCTCAGCCGTCTGTGCGGCTGCGTCGCACAACGCCAGAATGAAGAATCCTTGTTCCCGGGCGGGCCGTACCCTCCCCCACCCTCTCCGCTGACTGGTTGCTTCCCGGGCAGGCCGCGCCCTCCCACACCCTCCCCGCTGGGGAGGGCTTGCCACTTCTTCAATGGGCCCCTGCTCGCGCGGCTGCCGGGTTGGCGCGCCTTTCGCATATGTTGATTCGGTTCCCATTCGTTGGCGAGAGGCGTGTTGCCGCATCAGGAAGCTCATCCCGGAGCAGAAGGGTTATGCGCCCTCCCTCACCCGCCTGCGGGCGGGTTATGTTCGCATTACGAGGCGGAGCGGGCGGTGGAGGGCTCTTCGGTGTGCCTGCCGGAGTGGTCGTCGTGAACGGGGGCGGGTGGCTGGGGGCGGCGGTGGTTGATGATCAGGGCCACAATGCATGCGCCGATGATGGCGAGGCTGATCACCTGGGCGACGCGCAGCGAGCCGGCGCAATCGCCGCCAACCCCGCTGAGGCAGAGGCTATCGGTGCGTAGTCCTTCGATCCAGAAGCGGCCGGTGGAGTAGATGATCCCGTAGAGGAAGAGCAGGTCGCCGGGGCGCAGGCGACGCCGGCCAGCGGGCGCGCCGTGGCCGAGGCGCCGGTCGGCGAGGAGCAGCAGGCCAACGCCGGCGAAGTTCCACAGCGACTCGTAGAGAAACGTGGCGTGAAACAGGGTGTCCACCGGGTAGCGCTGGAGATCGGTGTAGGGCGGCACACGGTGCTCCGGGTCAATGCGCACGCCGATGGGCAGGCTGGTGGGCCGCCCGTAGGCCTCCTGGTTGAAGAAGTTGCCCCAGCGGCCAATCGCCTGGCCCAGCATGAAGCCCGGCACACCCACATCGATCCAGTCCCAGAAGGGCAGGCCTTTCCAGCGCGTGTAGATGATGACCGAGAGCAGGGCACCGATGATCGCGCCGTGGATGGCCAGGCCACCGGTGGTGAGGTTGATCGCGCTCCAGGGGTTGTCGGCGAAACGCTCCCACTCAAAGATGACGTAGTAGGTTCGCGCACCGGCAATACCCAGGATCAGGCCGAGCATCAACTGGTTCCAGACGTGATCGGGATCGTAGCCGCGCGCCGTGGCGCGACGGGTGGAGAAGTAGGCGGCGAGCAGCGCGCCGCTCATAATGATCACCCCGTACCAGCGCACGGCGATGGTCAGGCCAGAAATGGTGACGATAAAGAGATAGGGGTCGTCGGGGGGATAGAGTGCCATAGTTGTACCGATGCCACCATCGGGGGAACCCGGGGGCGAGGGTAGAAGGGCGCAGCCCTACAGAGCGGCAGCATAGCGCACCGCGTTGCGGAAGATGATCAGGCCGTCGCCCTCGGCGCGGGGTGGCTCGCGTGACCAGCGGGGGTGTTGCTGGGGCAGCACGGCATTCTCGGGGTGCGGCATCAGCCCGAGGACGTTGCCCTGCGGATTGCAGATCCCGGCGATGGCGTCGAGCGAACCGTTTGGATTGGCGGGATAGCCCGCGGGCGCGCCATCCTCGCCGACGTAGCGCAGGGCCACCAGCCCCTGGGCGCGCAGGGCCTCGAGCGTGGCGGGATGGTCCACAGTCAAGCGACCTTCGCCGTGGGCGACGGGGGTTTCGATGGGGCGTTCGATACCCTCAAGGAAGCGGCAGCGACTTCCGGCTGCCGGGGCGAGGCGAACCCAGCGACACTCGAAGCGGGCCGACTCGTTGTCGGCCAGGGTCACGCGAGGAGCGGCGGCCGGATCGGTGGAGGGCGGTTGCAGGCCCGGCAGGACACCGGCCTTGACCAGCACCTGGAAGCCGTTGCAGATCCCGATCACCGGGCGGCCATCGGCGATGAAGCGCTGGAGCGGCTCGCCAAGGCGGTGGAGCAGATCGACGGCGAGGAGCTTGCCCGCGCCAAGGTGATCGCCGTAGGAGAAGCCGCCAGGAATGACGAGCATGGCATAATCAGCCAGCCGGACGGCGCCGGTGGCCAGGCGGTTAATGTGGATGCGTTCGGGCGCACCGCCGGCGAGCTGGCAGGCCAGGGCCGCGTCGCGATCGCGATTGATGCCCGGGGCGCGCAGAATGAGAACTCTCGGTACAGGCATACGTCCACACAAAGCTACGACCAGCGGAACTCGATCTCAACCTCGCCGATCTTGATGCGGTCCCCCTGGCGGAGCGGTTGGGGAACGCGGGGGGGGATCAGTTTGCCGTTGAGGGTCGTACCGTTGGTGCTGCCGAGATCGGTGATGGTGTAGGCATCACCGCTGCGCTGGATGGTGGCGTGGTGGCGCGAGGCGATACCACGGTCGTGTTCGGCGAGATCAAGTTCGGGATAGTGCCGCTGGCGCGGGTCGCGCCGCCCGATGCGCAGGGGCAGCTTATCAATGCGCTGATCCCAGGTGCGATAGGGCGACCTGATGCGCAGCCAGGCGACGGGCAGGCCGGCGATAGGCGCGCCGCAGGAGGCGCAGAAGCGGGCCTGCTTCTTGTTGAGGCGCCCGCAGCGGGGGCAGGGACGGGTCGGCGGCGCCGCCGGGACGGGCTGTGCCGCCGGGACGGGCTGTGCCGCCGGGGTCGGCTGCGCCATCGGGGCCGGCTGCGCCGCCGGGACGGGCTGCGCCATCGGGGCCGGCTGCGCCGCCGGGACGGGCTGCGCCATCGGGGCCGGCTGTGCCGCCGGGACGGGCTGCGCCGCCGGGGCGGGCTTGACCGGAGGGCGCGGGGTGGCCGCGGTCGGATCAGCATAGGGCCGGTCGAGGCAGGCGTGCAGGGCCTGTTCCATCTCCAGCATCGTGGCGAAGCGCCGCTCGCGATTCAGATCCATCGCGCGGATGATCACTGCCTCGGTGCGCGCATCCACCGACGGGTTCAGCCGGCTAATCGCCCCCGGCTGGGGCGTTTGCAGCGGAACGGGGGGCAGATTGGTGAGCAGGTGGAGCAGGGTAGCACCGAGGGCGTAAACATCGCTGCGGGCATCGGTCTGGCCCTTGCCGTACTGCTCGGGCGGCGCGTAGCCCGCGGAGCCCATAGCGACGGTATCTTTGCTCTTTCCCGGCTTATGGGTGCGGGCGACGCCGAAGTCAATCAGCTTCAACACCCCTTCGGGGGTGAGCATAATATTCGAAGGTTTCAGATCGCGGTAGACGATGGGCGGCTGGCGGGTGTGGAGGTAGTGCAGCACCCGGCACAATTGAATGCCGTAGGCCACGACCTGTTGTTCGAGCAGCGGAGCGTTGGCCTCGTGGAGGCGATCTTCGAGCGTCTGCCCGGCGACGAACTCCATCACCAGGGTGGGGCGACCCTCGTGCTCGAACAGCTCGGCGACCACGGGGAGGTTGGGGAACGAGAGGGAACGGAGCAGTTCAGCCTCCTGGAGGAAGAGCTTCCGGTTCTCGGCGAGTTCCTCCGGGGACAGATCACCCTGGGGCCGCATCTCCTTGAGGGCCCAGATGGTATTGTCGGCCATCCGGCGCACACGGTAAACGGCCCCCATCCCGCCGCGCCCGATCAGGTTCAGCACGACATAGCTGTCGGCGGCGCCGCGCACTACCGTATTTGGGGGGAGAAGGTCGAGCGTTATCACGTTCCGGTTCAGGTCAAAAGCCGCGCAGCCAGCGTGGCGTGGTTCAGCCGTTAGCGTTCCGGCCTGGCGGGCGCTCCGCAGAACTGGCACCGGTCAGGCGTGTTTGAACCACGCCGCCCGCGTACCCTCAGATTATACCACGGGCGGGGCGAAACGTTCGGGGGTGGGGGATGGCGCCGCCACGGCGCTGGCTACGTGCTAGTCCTCCTCGAACCCGGCCTGGGTAAACTTCAGCGCACGGCTGTTCTCGGTCACGATGCGCACCACGTGGTCGGGCGTGCCGTCGGGGATCTCGGCCTCGATCTCCAGGGTGACGCGAACCCGCGCGCCGAGCAGCCCGGTCAGGTGGGCGATGACCTCCTCGGCGATTTTGCCGGCGTCGCGGCCGGCGCGCTCGGCGCTCAGCGCGACGCTGCCGTGAAAGCGGCGCAGTTTGCGCGGGCGCTCCGCAGCGGGCACCGGGGGACGCAGAGGACCTGTGCTTGCTTCCCCTCCGCGCTCCCCGGTGGCCGCCACGGTAACGCTGGCATCCACCGCAGAGGACACAGAGGAACGCAGAGGATCAGAACGATCAAAACCTGCGCGCTCCTCCGCGCTCTCTGCGGTCGAAGCACGCGCGGCTTCAGCATGAAGCTGTCGGCTGGCAACCTCCGGCCGGACGATCAACGTGCTATCGCTCTCGCTGACGGTGATGAGCGCGGGGGCGCGTAGCCCGCGATAGCGCCCGGCGGCCTCGTCGTAGCTCTCGGCACAGGCAAAGGTTTCAACCTCCCAGGCCAGGGAGTTGACGCCGGCCTGGATTGCCTCCAGCAGCACGTTCGGCGTGCGCAGGCGCGGCAGATAGTGGTAGCGCGCGAAGTCTTCGACGAGCTGGCGCACGCTCACGTGGTCGCCGCGCCACAGCGGCACCTTGTCCAGCTCCAGCCGCAGGCTCGATGGGGCCAGGTTGAGGATGAGCAGATCGTCGCTCCGCAGCTTCTTGCTCGCCCGCACCGCCAGGGCGTCCTGGCCGCTCAGCCGCAGCGCCTGCCACGTCACCGGCGCCTGCGGCGAGGACTGCACCGGCGTTAGCAGCCACTGGTAGGTCTCCGGGAGGCGCGCTGTCACCACGCTGTCGGCGCTGGCCCGCTGCGTCTCGGCCTGCCGCACCTGGTTCGGCGACAGGTCAAGGGTCTCCTTGTCGCAGAGGATCGACTCCCAGGCCAGGTATTTGCGCACCGCTTCGTCCAGATCCTGGACGCGGCCCTTGTCGGCTGCCAGGAAGACCAGGGTGTTGCGGTAGAGCCGCGGGGTGTTGCCCCGGTTCTCCAGGACACTGCGCGCCGCGGCTTCGGCGGGGTTGCCCGGATCTTTGCTGTAGGGCTGGGTTATGCTCAGCACCACCAGCCGGGCGTCCAGGTCGTCGGGCACGTCGGCGCTGGAGACGGGCAGCGGGTGGATGCGGCTGAAGTCGCCCGTCTTGCGCAGGTCGGCGCGCAGGCGCCGCTCCACCTCGGCCAGCACGGTGTCGGGGTCGCGCTTGAGTTGCTCGGCGCGGTCCTCGGCCAGCCTGGTGACGGTGGGCTGGGTGGCGTACCAGTAGCGCGGCCCGTCCTGGTAGAGATAGGTGGCCGCGGCCGCCAGGCGGCGCAGGGCGTCGCCGAAGATGGCCGGCGATTCGCCGGGCATCACACAGCCGAGTTTGATCCGCCGGTCCTCCATGCCGCGGTTGGCCGCGCTGGTGGTGGGGGCCGAGCCGAGGTAGATGGTGCGCGCCACGCGGCGGGTGGCGGCGTGCCGGCCCAGGTTGGAGACCTCGGCGTCGATCCGCGCCGGCAGCGACGCGGGACCGTCCACGTCCTTCTCCAGGATGGGCACCCAGTTGTCCGAGAGGTAGCGTGTCAGCTCAAACTGTACCCGTGGCTCGTCAATGGGGATGTTGGCGGGCATAATCAGTGGGTTGCGGTCGCCCTTCTCCCAGAGGGTGTGGATCACCGCCGCCATGAGGCGCAGCACGCCGCGGGTGCGCTGAAACTTGACCAGGGTTGACCAGTCGGTGTAGAGCCGGTCGAAGACCTCGGGGTGGATGGGGTAAGCGGCTTTGAGGCGCTGCTCGTACCCGGCTTCGCGGCACTCGGGCGGGAACTCCGGGGCCTGGTGGCGGTAGAGTTCGGCGAAGGCACGCGCCACCACGTCGCGATCCTTGAACTGCGCCGGGTCGCTCAGGGGCTGGAAGAGCCGGCGGCGCACGATCTCGAAGCTCTCTTCGGCGCTGGCCGGGCGCCACGAGGACTCGATGCGCCCGATGACGTTGCGCAGCCGGTCGAGGGCCTCGCGCCCGCGCTGGCCGCCCACTTCGACATCGTCGGCCCGGGTGTGCGGCGAGCCAGACGTGTCGGAGGCGGGCAGGCTGATTACCAGCAGGCAGTTCTTCGCCAGCCTGGCCGACTCGGTCAGGGCCTGGGCGAAGCTGAACTGGGTCTCGAAGCTGCCCGCCGGCAGATCGCTCTGATCGTGGAGCTGGCGGGCGTAGGCCACCCACTCGTCAATCAGGATGAGGCAGGGGCCGTACTCGTTGAACAGGGCGCGCAGGGTGTCGCCGGGGTTCGTGGCGCGCTCGTCGTCGAGGCGCACGCGCTCGAAGGCCGCGCGCCCGCCGAGTTGCCAGGCCAGCTCGCCCCACAGTGTGCGCACTACCGTGCCGTCTTCCTTCACCAGGGGGTTACCGGGCGAGATCTTGTTGCCCACCAGCACCACGCGGCGGGCGGTGGGCAGGGTGCCCCCACTCCAGCCCTCCCCCTCCGGGGGAGGGAGCCCCTCTCCTCCCCCCGGAGGGGGGAGGTTGGGAGGGGGAGATGGAAGCTGCCGCTGTGCTGTCGCCTCCTGCATCACCCGGTCAATGCCGGCAAGATTAGTTGCAGATGCCCCGCCGAACAGGTGGTAGAGGGCCAGCATCGAGTGGGTCTTGCCGCCGCCAAAGTTGGTTTGCAGTTGCACCACCGGGTCGCCCCCCTGGCCGCTGAGGCGCCGGAGCGCGCCGACCAGCAGGCGGGTGAGGCTCTCGGTCAGGTAGGTGCGGCGGAAGAACTCGACCGGGTCGCGGTACTCGTCGCTGCCCTCGCCGAGGTGGACCTGCCAGAGATCGGCGGCGAACTCGGCCTGCTGGTAGCGCCCGCCGGCCACATCGGGGTGCGGCGTGATCACCTCACGCCAGGGCTTCAAGCTGCCGGTGACCGTGCTCTCGATCGCCCCGCTCGTCTTGCGGCGCTCGCTACGCACCTGCTCGTCGAAGCGCTGGCGCAGCAACTCCATTTTCATGCGCTCAAGCTCATCGGCCTGCGGCGCGGAGATCGCGGTGAGCAGGCGGGCAGCCGAATCCAGCGCACGGTAGGTGTCATCGGTCGAGAAGGTCTCCTGATGCGCCCACTTGTTGCGCCACTCACGCAGCTCGCTGGTCAGCGAGCGCTCGGCGAAGCCCAGCGTCTTCCGGAAGACCTCGTTCCACTGCTCCCACATCAGCTTGAGCAGGGCAGCAATGTCAAGGTTCGGTGTATTGTCGTCGCGCCAGCTCAGATCGTTGCGCCAGCCGCTGGTGACGGTGGTAACCCAGTACTTGCCGTACTGCGCCTGCAGCTCGCGCTCGACAAAGGGCTGGAGGCCCTGGCGCAGGAGTTCCATGGTTCTGGTGACGCGGTCGTAGTTGGTGAGTGCCATGATGCCTCCGGTGTTGGATTTTGGATTTTGGATTTTAGATTTTAGATTTTAGATTTTGGGTTTTTGGATTGCAGATTCGGGGGCAGGAGCGTATCTTTTCCTGCGTCCTTGCGGTATGGTTGTAGGAGATTCGATACAGGCTCTTTTCAATCTGCTATCCAAACATCTGCAATCTAACATCTCCGATCAAAAAGTGGACGAACAAGATCG
>JBDNDG010000119.1:0-11690 GCA_046719255.1 Chloroflexaceae bacterium | reverse complement strand
AGTAAGGGCAATGACGCTGGCGACCGGCGGTACGGTGCGTAACAGTTCGAGTTCGCCGAAGAACTCCTGCGGACCCAGACGCGCGACGCCCGGGGCGGCCTGCGCCGCGGCGACGCGGTCTGCGCCGGCCTCATCGCAGCTATGAGCGCGGCACGGGTGCACGGGATGGTGGACCAGTTTTACTTCTGGACCGATCTGGCGTTCGCTTTCTGGATTTTTGTTGCGCTGGCGCGGAACAACCGCGGTTGAAGCAGAACAACCGGCGCGGGAGGGTCCCGAGGGTACGGTCCTTCCCGGTCTCCTGCCGGGAAGAGGATGGGGGCGGGCTGCGCCCTGCCGAAAAAACCCCGTTGCAGGCTGTCGTCGCGCGGCACAGCCCCGTGGACGCCTGGCGTGTTACAATAGAACAACTGGAACAGACTGCCCCACGCCGGGCGCGCGGTTGCCCGGCGGCTCCGCCGGCGGGAACCATTCACAAACCATGCCATTTTACCGAGACATGGAATTGATCTGCCGCAGTTGTGGTGAAACGTTTATCTTTACCGCCGGTGAGCAAGAGTTCTACGCCGACAAAGGCTTTCTCCACGAGCCGACACGCTGCCCACGCTGCCGCACGCGCCGCGACGGTCCGCCTGGCGGGCATCAGGGTAACAGGCCGGAGCGCGGCGCCCGGCGCGACGGGAAGGCATAGCCCCTCCTGGCGGGATAGCCGGCGTGGGCGCAGAGGGCATGGGAGGGGACGAAGCTCCCGGGAAGCCCTGAAGGAGAAACGGGGGTCGCGGGTTCTTCCCCTGCCTGCTGTGCGGGAAGGCCAGACCCTGCCGAATCCTCCGGCAGGTGTGCGGTTCGACAGGCTCACTGCCGATGCGGAAACCGTATGTGCTCACACCTCCCCGGGAGCGAGGGCGAAACGCCCTCGCGAGCGTTCAAGGGCGCGCCGCCCTCGCTCCCGGGCCTGTGTGGTTACCCCAACCCTGAACAGGTACGGGAAACCGGGGGTTCCCTGCCCTCCTCCAGAAGTTGCGAGAGGTCTCTACGTGAGCGTCCCGGGGCAAGACCCCGGGCGGCCCGGAGGTCAATGATGACAGGCATAGGGGGCTGGCCCGGGTTGCCGGCGCGCGCCCATATTCGCGAGGTGGGGCCACGTGACGGCCTGCAAAACGAGGAGACAATCCTCTCAACGACCGAGAAGCTGCAGTTGATAGACGCCCTTGCCGCCACCGGTCTGACGGAGATTGAAGTGGGCGCATTTGTACGCCCGCAGAATGTGCCGCAGATGGCCGACACGGCTGAGGTGTTCGCCGGTCTGCGGCGCCGCCCCGGGGTGGTCTACAGCGCCATCGCTCCCAATGTGGTGGGCGCGCGGCGCGCCGTAGCGGCAGGCGCCGATGCGGTGCAGGTGTTCCTCAGCGCGACCGAGAGCCACAATCGCAGTAACGTGAACATGAGTGTCGAGCAATCCCTGGCCAATGTTGCCGATATGGGCGAGGTGGTTCGCTCGGCGGGAATCCCGTTTGACGCGGTGCTCTCGGTGGCGTTCGGCTGCCCCTTCGAGGGCCACGTGCCCATCGAGCGCGTGCTGGAGCTGTGTGGCCGCCTGCTTGACCTGGGCGCGGAACGGCTCACCCTCGGCGATACGACAGGGATGGCGCACCCGGTGCTGGTGCGACAGGTGGTGCTGGCCTTTCGCGAGCGCTTTCCGCGACAGACGCTGCGCCTGCACCTCCATAGCGCCCGCGGGGCCGGGCTGGCCAATATCCTGGCGGCCCTCGAGGTTGGTGTGGCCGAGTTCGATAGTAGTATCGGCGGGATCGGCGGCTGCCCCTTCGCTCCCGGAGCGCCCGGTAATCTTTGCACCGAGGATCTCACCCATATGCTCCACGAGATGGGGATCGCCACCGGGCTGGATCTGCCTGCGCTCATTGATACCGCGTTGCTGCTGGAGCGCATGCTCGGCCACGTTGTGCCCGGGCAGACGATCAAGGCAGGGATCTGCAAGCATTTGACGGGCTGATATGACCATAGGGAAACCGGGTTTCCCCATCCCCCTGCCTGTGGGGGCGGCACGCCCTCCCCACCGGGAGGGTTTGGGAGGGCTACGCCCTCCCAAACATCAACGCGTTGTGCGGCCCGGCCGCGGGGCGCCAAACCGGAGGTGGGGCCACCGGGCGGCCCCGCCTCCCCGTCCGCCGAAGGGGAGGGTCTGAGTGATGGATCCACGTCATCGCGTCGTTATTATCACCGGGGCATCGGCGGGCATTGGCGCGGCAACGGCACGCCTGTTCGCCGCGGCCGGGGCAAAGCTGGTGCTGGCGGCACGCTCCCGCGAGCCGCTGGAACGCCTGGCAGCCGCTTTGCCCGGCGCGGTGGCGGTGCCGACCGATGTGGGCAATCAGGAGCAGTGCCGCGCGCTGGTGGAACTGGCCCGCACGCACCACGGGCGGGTGGACATCTTGATCAACAACGCTGGCGTGGGTCTCACCGGACCGGTGGTCGAGTTGTCCAGCGATGATCTGGAGCGTGCCCTGGCGGTGAACCTGCTCGGGCCGTTGTGGCTGATGCAGGCCGTGGCGCCGCTGATGCGCGCCCAGGGGCGTGGGCAGATCATCAATGTTTCGACGGTGCTGGCGGAGCAGCCTCTGCCCTACCTGGGCGGCTACGCCGCGGCCAAGGCGGCCCTGGAGCGACTCAGCGAGACGTTGCGGATGGAACTGCGCGGCGCAGGCGTCAGGGTTACGGTGGTGCGGCCGGGCAGCACCCGCACGGAGTTTCGCGCCCGGCGCCTGGGCGCCGGGCGTGAACAGCGCCGCCTGGCTCCCCCCGCCGTGCCGCCCGAGACGGCCGCGCGAGCAATCCTCCGCGCAGCGCGCCGTGAGCCGCTGCGCGCGTATGTTACCTTTGGTGACCATATGGCGATCTGGCTCGCGCGGCTCCTGCCCGGTCCGGTCGAGGCGCTCCTCAGCCGGGCCATCACCTGGGAGCCAGTCACCGGACCGGCGCTCCCACAGCCGGATGCCCCGCCTGCCCGGGGTCGTGGGCGTGAAGGCCCCGGCTAATATTCAGATCGAGCGGAAGTCACCGCATTGTCCGGTTCATCTCCACACCTCCACACAGGGCTTTGTGGAGCTGGAGAGCCGTGGGGGTGTGGCGCTGATCCCATGCGATGCTATCAAGCAGATTTGGTATAGGGGGGCGCGCAGGCCGCCGGTACCGGACGGTGGGCGCGCCGGAACGGAACCTGTCGAAGCGTGTCCCTCCAACGCTTCGCCCGAACCTGGTACGAAATAAGAAAGTAACCACTCCTGTGAGCGAACCAGTCCCCCAGTTGTACCTGCGCACCCCCGCTATAGACGCCGATGGGCAACAGATCGCCTTTGTGTATGCCGGTGACATCTGGCTGGTCGGTGCCGACGGCGGCTCGGCCGAGCGGCTCACGGCCCACCAGGCCTCCCATTACGTCCCCCGCTTCAGCCCCGATGGGGCCAGTATCGCCTTTACCTCGGGGCGAAGCGGTTCGGGCGATGTGTACGTGCTGCCGCTCAGCGGCGACCCTGTGCGCCAGTTGACGTTCCACGACGCTTTCTGCCGGGTTGAAGATTGGGCGCCCGATGGTCAGAGTATTTACTTTACCTCGGATCGCGAGCTGATTGGCCCCGACATCTACCGGATCGGGCTGGAGGGGGGCACGCCGGCGCTGGTGTACAGCGAGCCGTATGAGAGCCTGGGGTACGTGAGCGTGTCGCCCGATGGGCAGTGGCTGGCCTTTGCCAACACCCGCGACCGCTGGTGGCGGCGCGGCCCGAACCCGTTCGCCCCCGATGAGATCTGGATCGCCCCGGCACAGACCGATTACACGGGGGTACGCAAAATCGCCGGCCCTGGCAGCGCCAATGGCCATCCGGCGATTGCGGCTCCGTACGCCGGGCGCAACACCACACCGCTCTGGGCACCTGATGGACGCGGGCTGTACTTCGTCAGCGACCGCGACGGTGTCGAAAATATCTGGTACGTGCCGCTGGACGGGGGCGAGCTGCGCCAGATTACCCGCTTCAGCGACGGACGGCTGTGCTTTCCGGCGATCGCCCGGCGGAGCGGCCTGATCGTCTTCGAGCGCGACTGGGGCCTCTGGCGCCTCGAGCCTGCCTCCGGCGCGTGTGAGCGCATTGACGTGCGGGTGCGCGCCGATACCAAGCATACCCCTGTGCGCGTGGAGAGCTGGTCCCGCGGGTTCTCCGAGTTGCGCCTGAGTCCTGACGGCAAGAAACTCGCCTTTGTGGCCCGGGGCGAGATTTTCGCTGATTTCGCCGATAAGGAGACCGACCGCGACATCCGCCAGGGGCCCTCGTTTCGCGTTACCGATACCCAGGCCCGCGAGAGCCAGATCGCCTGGACCCCCGACAGCAACAGTCTGATGTACGTCTCCGACCGCAATGGCGAAGACGAACTCTACCGCTACGACTTCGCCACTCGCCAGGAGACGCGCCTGACGCACGATCTGACACCCAAGCGCATGCCCCGCGTTGCCCCCAATGGCGCGGCCGTGGCCTACATTAGCGGCCACGAGGCCCTGTGTGTGCTCGACCTGGCGAGCGGTGAGCGCCGGGAGTTGTGCCGCGCTCGCTTCGTGTTCGCCAGCGACCTGGCCTGGTCGCCCGACTCGTACTGGATCGCCTTCCTGGCTCAGGACGAGCGCTACTTCAGCAATGTCTGCGTGATCCCCGCCGCCGGTGGCGAGGCGCGCCAGGTGAGCTTTCTTAGCAATGTCGGCGGCGGTGATCTGCTCTGGGCGCCCAACGGGCGGTTCATTCTCTTTACCACCGAACAGTACCGGGCCGAGACGCAGATCGTGCGAGTGGACCTGCGCCCGCAGCCGCCGGTCTTTCGCGAGGCTGAGTTCGAGCGGCTGTTTGAGCAACGGGGCGCCGGAGAGCGAGCCGGCTCAGATGGCGCGCCACCGACGGAGCGCCAGGCGCCCGAGACAGAGCAGGGCACGCCATCCGGCGCGGCGGGCGATCAGCTGTCCGAAACGACGGCCTCCGCCACGGCAAGACCCGCCACCGGCGAGGCGGATGGCCCATCCTCTCCGCCCCTGGAGATCGTCTTTGATGGCATTGAACGGCGACTGTGCTTCCTCACCCCTCTGCAAATGAACGCCAGCGCGGAGGCGATCAGCCCCGACAGCAAGGACCTGCTCCTGCTCGCCACCGTTGCCGAAAAGGTCAATGTCTGGACCCTGCCCCTTGATGAGCCACGCGCCAACCAGGCTCCGCGGCAGTTGACCGCCACCGACGGCAATAAACAGGCCCTGCAATTCACTCCTGATGGCAAGGCCTTTTTCTATCTTGAAGACGGCTACGTTACGGTACGAAAGTTTCCCAGCGGCAACGACCCTGTGCGGGTCAACGTGCGCGCTGACGTCAACGTTGATTTTCACCGTGAGAAATGGCAGGTCTTCGGCGAAGCCTGGCGCGCCCTGCGCGACAGTTTCTACGACCCCACGTTCCGTGGCCAGGACTGGACGCGCACGCGCGAGCGCTTTGCGCCCCTGGTCGCCGGCGTTCAGACCACCGGCGAACTGCACATGGTGATTGACCTGATGGTCGGCGAACTGCGCGCCTCGCACCTGGGCAGCGTCTTTAATGGCTGGACGGGCAGCGATGGTTACACCGGGATCATCTTCGACGCCGTTGAGCACAACGCCGCCGGGCGCTTGCGCGTTGCCCGGCTCGTGCCTGACGGCCCCGCAGCCCAGGCCGAACACCCGCCACGCCCCGGCGAGTACCTGTGCGCCGTGGACGGCGTGCCCCTCGGGCCAGGCGTCAGCCTCGACTGGCTCCTGCGCCGCAGCGTCGGTCGCCGCGTGCGCCTGACCTTCGCCGACACGCCCGACGGCGAGCCGCTACGCGACGTGGCCCTGCGCCCCGTAGACGCCGATGACTACGCGCGGTTACGCTACCGCGACTGGGTGATCACCAATGAACAGTACGTGCACCGGATGAGTAATGGCCGGCTTGGCTATGTGCACATCGAAGAGATGAGCTACGCGGCCTATCAGCAGTTTCTGGCCGACCTCGACGCCGAGACCTACAGCAAGGACGGCGTGATTGTTGATGTGCGCTACAACGGGGGCGGCCATACCGCGACCTTTGTGCTCGATGTGTTGATGCGCCGCTCCACCATGCTCAGCGGCTTTCGCGAGCGCACCGGCGCCGACGCCAGCCATCTGGCGGGAAACCGGGTGCTCAACAAGCCCACCGTGCTGGTTACCAACGAACGTTCGGCGAGCAATACCGAGATGCTGAGCGAGAGCTACCGTCGGCTGGGGCTGGGCAAGGTCGTTGGCCGCCCGACTGCCGGAGCGGTCATCTGGACCTATCGCATCCGTCTGCTGGATGGGGTCTGGTTCCGGCTTCCACGCCTGTACGTGGTGACCCCCGAGGGCGAGGATCTCGAGGGGCGCGGGCGGCCGGTTGACGTGGAGGTTGAGCGCCCGCTGGGCGAATGGGCACTGGGCCGCGACCGCCAACTCGACGCGGCGATCGCCGTTCTGCTGGGGTAATGCCATTGGAGGTTCTGGATTGCGGCTTGCCGCGGCGGCGTCCGGCTCCATCCCTCGGCGAGGGGGCAAGGTACGCGCCTGAGCGCGCGGGCGGCCTGTCCGCGATGGCCTGAATGCGGGCAAGCTGCCCGCGCTCCTGGAAGAAAGGTGAATACGTACCCGACAACGTCGTTCACAGGCTCCTTATCGCCACATCCTCACCACTCCCGCCAGTCTAAGGTGAAGCGCTCGTGCGTGCCGCGGTGCTCATTGTGACCCTGCTGATCAGCATAACTGTGTTCACCGGCCTGTTGCCGGCAGCGTTCGCCCAGGGGTCGCCCGTCCTGATTGCCGAGAATCTGTTGCCGCGCTCGAATGACGTCAAACGGTCCCACGTGGATACGCCAGCGTCGGGGCAGCTGCACACCGTGTTCGTGAGCGGTGTTGCCGAACGCTTCGAGGCCCGTCTCTGGTCCAGGCCCGATAGCCTTCCCCGGTTCCCCGATCCCCAACCCATCGGCGCGGCTGAAGGCCAGCCGGACGATACCACCACCTCGGTTTTTGTCGCTCCCGACCGCGTGATCTACTATGCCTGGGTCAACGCCAACGCCAATCAGATCGTTCTGCGCGCGAGGCGCCCCGGCGACGCGGATTTCGGTCCGCCCCAACTCATTGTCAGTGACCCCGCCTTCCCCAACGACGTGGAGGTGGGCGCCAATGAGGACGGCGTCTTTGTATTCTGGCGCCTGGCCAACGGGGTGATCCAGTACCGCCGCTCGCGCGATGGGGTCACCTGGCCCGACCCGCCGGTACGCCTGATGCCCGGGGTGGCCCTGCGCCGCCTGGACGTCGCCGCCGGTGCGGGTCGCCAGTTAATCGTCGGCTACACCAGGCCGCTCGACGATGCGTTGCAGGTCTACGTTTCGATCTGGAACCGCGAGACGGGCGCTTTTTTTGAGGAACGGATTCCCACAGTCGTTGATCGCCCCTTTACTGACCCGCATGTTGCGCTCAAACCCGGCGGAGGCCATGCTGGTCCTCCACAACGCTGCGGCGGGTGACGATGTGCGGCTCCTGGGGATCGTGGTGCGACCGGAGTTGAGCCCTGCTGATGGCGGCGCGCCGGTGGCAGGGCGCCCGCTGGTAGTGCCCTTCGGCGCTATGAACGAGGTGGGCGCGAGCGACGGTCGTCTGCGCCTGCGGGCGACGGTCAATCTGGCGCGGTCATTCACGCCGGCACAGCTTACCCCCGGCATCTACAGCCTGGAGGTTACCCTTGCCGATGCTGCAGGCAACGAGAGCCTGGCCAGCATCGCCAGCAGCGTGACCCTGGAGCAGATCACCTTCCCGGTCCTGCAGCCCTTGCTGCGCCGCTAGCGCGCCGGCGCGGAGCAGAGGGCCTGTCCTGAGTGGAGCGGAGGCGCGCATCGGGGTTGCCCCGCCGGTCAGCGCGGCGACGCCGCTGGCGTCGCTTTCCCCGGTGGAGTCGCGACACGGTAGATCCGCACCTCGGCCGAGTTGAAGACCAGGGGCAGGTTAGCAGCAAAGAGGCGCTCGCTCGCCGCGCCGTACAGGGCGCGCTCCATCGGCCCAATGTAGACATAGGCGATCTGGTAGCGGCGCAGCAGAGCCATGGCGCTCGCGAAATCACCGGCCCCATAGATTGCCGGAACGTCACGCTCGCGGCGCGCCATCTCGGCCAGGTGATCGGGGCGCCCGCTGCGCCACACCCGCTCGTGACCATCGAGCCAGCCCAGCAGGGTCTGCGCGCCGCTGAGGGCCCCGACCCGACTCACCCGTTCATAGTCACAGTTGCAGAAGCCGGTGAGCACCCGCTCCTCGGGAGCCACGGTTGCCGCCAGCCAGCGAATAGCGGCCAGCTCGTCGGGCGCGTCACGGGCGAGAAAGGCCAGTCCATCAAAGGTGCGCTCTCCCGGTTGCCACGGTTCGGCCCAGCGCAGCCCGAGGGGGTAAACCAGCGCCCCGGCCAGCAACCCCGCCGCGGGCAAGGCCCACAGCAGATCCCGGCGGTCGCGCGGCCCGATCAGCAGGATGCGCCAGGCGGCGTAGGCCGCCACCAGGCCCCAGATCAGCCAGCCCTGGAAGAAGAACTTGAAGATGGTGATCATCCGGCTCATCTCGCCCTCCAGGTGGTCGCGGATGTAGACCACTTCGGGCACCAGCAGCGCCGCCGCTCCCACGGCGCCCGCCCAGCAGACGAGGGCCTCGGCAGGGGATCGGGCGTGCCAGGCCCCACGGGCCAGCAGTGCGGCCAGGGGCACAAGGATGAGAAGCGGGAAGCCGGCCAGCGCGCCGGCCACCAGGCTGAGTGGCAGCAGCACGGGCAGCGCTCGCGCC
Organism: Chloroflexaceae bacterium; assembly: GCA_046719255.1. Lineage (GTDB taxonomy): Bacteria > Chloroflexota > Chloroflexia > Chloroflexales > Chloroflexaceae > JACAEO01. The sequence continues at coordinate 2,794 of JBDNDG010000119.1, read as the reverse complement.
CATAGCCCCGCCACGGATGGCCGGACCGCCAGGCCCAGGATCGGCAGGATGAACAAGCCGAACATCCCCAGGAAGCTGTGCAGCGGCGTGCGGTTCTGGGCGAGACCGAAGATGCTGCCGAGGCGTCCGACCACCGGCAGGCCAGCAAACCAGGCGTCCGGGGCAGCGCCGGCGGGCGGGCTAAAGGTAAGCGCGAAGGGCAGGGCGGCGAGGCCGGCGCCGCCAGCCAGCGCCGCCAGCCCCGCCCACGCGCGTCGCCAGTCGAGGCCCCCGTCACTGCGCCAGCCGGTCAGCAGGGCGCCCGCGCAGATTGCGGCGCAGGTCGGCGCGTCCCAGGCGTTCAGGCTGTAGAGCGTGCCCACGACGACCCCGGCGCATGCCGCCAGCGCCACGGGCGCGCCGCCGGTGGCCAGAGCCAGGGCCAGGGCCAGAGCCAGCAGGTTCACTGGCAGGGCCAGAACGTGGGGGTGCAGGTCGCCCAGGTAGAGACTGAACGCTGGAAACTCGGTGATCGCGTAGCGCCGCTCCGTGCTGCCATCGGGCAGGCGCACGTCGTCGTAGACGGCCCGCGAAGGCCGGAACCAGTCGAACGCCCCTGGCGGGGCCGGCTGGATTACCTGGAAGCCCGGCCCATCCCAACCCGGCAGCACCGGCCGGCTCAGGCGCAGAGGATCGGCGCCGCTGAGGCGCTGGGCCAGGGCCTCCACGAGCTGGTCGGCGTCGAGGGCACGCGCCAGGTGTGAACCGGTGAGGAGATGCAGTGCGGCGGACTGGTTGCCCGCCAGCAGGGTTAGCACCAGGGCAAGCAGCGCCAGTCCCGCCGCCCCCCGTCCGCGCGCTGCCGGTGTCAGCGCCGCGAGAGCCACGGCCAGGTAGGCTATGCCAGTGACCGTCAGGGCTACGACCAGGGCAAAGCCCAGGTTGAAGGCGAAGGCCGCTTCTGTTCCGGTGACCAGCGCGAGCGCGCCCACGCTCACATAGCCGAGGTAGTAGTAGTTGATGCCAAACCCGGCGAACCAGGGGTCCAGCGGCGGAAAACGCGGATAGCGCAGCACCGCGTTGAGGATGGCGATCTCCATGGGCTTCTCGGTGCCGGTGAGCGCCGGGCCAACCGCGCCGTGCCAGCGCAGCAGCGCGCCCGCGAACAGCCCGGCCACAAAGATGAGTTCCCAGACCGCCACGGCACGCCAGGCCAGTTGCAGCGGGGGAACATCACCCTGGCGCCTGGCGCGGGCCCAGGCGCCCCACCCGGCCAGCAGCAGTCCGAGCCACAGCGTTACCACCAGGGGCACCCCGAAGGGCGCCAGGCCGGCCACAGCAACGGCCCAGCTCCCCAGGGTGATCAGGAGCAAGCCGATAATTTTCGCCAGAGGATAGCCACCCAGCGGCAGCCGCCGCAGGAGGAGCAAGGAGAACGGCAGGCCGGCCAGCCCCGCGACCTGGACCGCCAGCCACCAGCGCAGCACCAGCGGATCGAGAAAGGCGCGCACGTCGTGCAGCAGCGGCTCCACTGCCTCGGGCCAGGCAGCCCAGAGTGCCACCAGTGCCAGTCCCGCCGCCGCACCGCCGAACACGGCGCCACGGGGCGAGCAGCCCGCAAGGCGTAGCGCAGCCACGATCAGCAACGGTGCGCCGCCCAGGACCAGCCACTCAAACGCCGGGGGAAGGCGGAACGGGCGCGCGACGGGCGCGATCCGTACCTCGGCCAGCGCCATACCCAGGCGCCGCCCCTCGATAGATGCCAGTGGCGCCGCCCGGAGCCGCAGGTCCAGCCAGCCCGACGGATCGGGCGAGGCGACCAGAAGGGTGTAGCGACGGAGTTGCGGCAGCGGCGTCCCCAAAGGCAGCGCGACGCGCGTCGTTCCGACTTCAAGCTGCACACCGGCGCCGGGAGCCACCGCCCCGCGCAGAGTCACAATGCCCGGAAGCCCACCTGCGGGGAGGCGCAGCTCCGCTTCGGGGGCAATGCTCCAGCGCCACGGGCCAGAAGGACCCTCCTCAAGCGGGCCGAAGCCGACGGGGCCGCTCCGGTCAGGCCAGGTGGCCGGTTGAATCGTCACCTCCCGGGCAGCCTGCCAGAGGATCGGCACGGCCAGCGCGGGCAGCAGCACCAGCCACAGATAAGCCCATCGCCGCATAGCGCCATTCTACTACATAGAGGTTGTGGAAAACCCCGGCGTTTCCACAACCCCCAGGGTGTTCCCGGGAGGGCTGCGCCCTCCCAGGCCCTTCCCGATGGGAGGGGCGTGGGGACCCTGTGGAGCTATGGAGATGAATGCAGGGGGTGGAGCACCCCGCCACACCTCCAGCTCTCCAAACAGAAAACCCCGGCCTCCCCACCCTCCAACCGGTGCCGGGGCCGCCTGCCACCTCTGAGGGAAGGGGCGCGGCTCGGCAGGCTCACCGCAGGCGGGGAACCCCGGTTTTCCTATTCTTGACCACTCAATCTGCGCCGGCCACCGTCGGCGCCGCGGCCACCGCCTGTCGCCCGGGGAGCGTGAACGCCAGCAGGGCCGCCGGCACACCCAGCGCGGTCGTCCAGAGCATCACCGTCTCGAGGCCAACCATATCCGCCAGGAAGCCGGCGAGGGCCGTACCGATCGCGCCGCTGGCAAAGGTAAAGCCGAGGATCAGACCCGCGGCGAAGCCCTGCTTCACCGGCAGCAGACGCTGCGCGTGGACCACGAGCACGCTATGCTGACCGCCAACGAGAAAACCGGCAGCGATGCAGCCCACGAAGGCCGCCCAGATCGGCTGGGCGAGCAGCCCGAACAACCCGGCAGGTACCCCGAGC
>JBDNDG010000118.1:0-11693 GCA_046719255.1 Chloroflexaceae bacterium | reverse complement strand
GGCGCGACCTCGGCTGGCTCGAGCGAGAGGCCGGATGCGTCAGCGAGGAGCACCAACCCGTTCACATAGTAGGTCCGGTTCCCGGCCGAGACGCACAGAGCCGTATCAGCAACCCGCTGGTCAAGGGCGTGGTACACAGCCGGCAGCGGCGCGGGGGCCGCGGCTACCCGGGCGCGGACACCCTGCATCTGGAGGAGGGCTACCAGGTCACGGGCGAAGAGGCTGCCCATAAAGCGCGTATCGTAGGCAACCAGGCAACTCAGGCCCCGCTCGACGAGCTGGCCCGCGATGGCCATGCCGCGCCGGCGCACCTGATCGAGTGTGAAATCGGCAGCAACCACCGCCTCCCAGACCTGGGCGTAGGGTCGATAGGGAACACTCATACGCGCCTTCGGAACTCTTCCACTGCGCCCATCATCAAGTCACGAATGGCCAGAGCGCGCTCCATCGTTTGCGCTTCGAATCGGTTGGTGAGCGCAGGCTCGGTATTCGACGCGCGGAGCAGCCCCCAGCCGTCGCCGAAATCAACGCGGACGCCGTCCACATCAATCACGCGATACGCAGCGCTGAACCGTTCGCGCACATACTCGATGGCCTGGAACTTGAGCTCCTCCGGAAAGGGAATGCGGCCCTCATCGAGGGAGGGCAACTGCGGGTAAGGCGCCAGCACCTCGGCGAGCGTCGTGCCCAACTGCGTCAGGGCATAGAGGAGGTAAGCGCCGGCAAAGGCGCCATCATCGTAAAAATGGCGCGGGATGGGGAAGATGATGTGCCCGCTGAGTTCCCCGCCCAGAACGGCGTCGGTTTCGCGCATCCTGGCCGAGAGATGAGGGTAGCCGGTCTTCCACATCACCGGCGTGCCGCCGAGGTCCTCGATGGCGCGGGGGAGTACGGCGCTGCACTTCACATCGAAAACCACCGGTCCGCGCCGCTGGCCCAGAAGGTAGGTCGCCAGGGCGATCAGGTAGCGGTCGGCAAACACGATAGTACCATCGCGATCCACTACGCCAAGGCGGTCACCATCACCATCGAGACCGATGCCGAGATCGGCCTGGTGTGCGCGCACGGCGGCTATCAGATGCTGGAGATTCTCGGCCTTGAGCGGATCGGGGTGATGGTTAGGGAACGTGCCGTCGGGTTCGATGAACAACGGAACCACATCCAACCCGAGGGCCTGGTAGAGGCGCAACGCGATCGGCCCGGCCACCCCGTTGCCCGCATCGAGGACCACCCGTGGGCGTCGCCCGCTGAAGGGCAGCAGGCTGGCGACACTCGCCACGTAGGCCGCGCTCACGTCAGCCTGGCTCAGGCTCCCCGTACCGGCGGGAAACGCGCCGTCCAGCGCGATGCGGCCAAGCGCCTGGATCTCGGCGCTGCTCAACGGCTCGCTGCCGTAGCGTGGATGCGCCCGGCGCAGCTTGAGGCCGTTGAACTCCGGGGGATTATGACTGGCGGAAACGATCGCGCCCCCATCGGCGCCAAGGTGCTCGACGGCAAAATACATCACCGGGGTGGGCACCTGACCGATGTCGATCACGTCGCAGCCGGTCGTGCGCAGGCCCTGGATCAACGCCGCTTGAAACTGCGGCGAACTCAGTCGCGCATCGCGCGCCACGACAATGCGCCGCGGGCCCTGGCTGCCAAAACAGGCACCCACCGCCTGCCCGAGACGGACATAGACCGCCTCGTCCAGGTCGCTGCCAACCACGCCGCGGATGTCATAGGCGCGAAAGATCGTCGGGTTGAGCGTTACACCCATGGCGCGCTCCCTGGATCTGGTGACTGAAGGTGATCCTAACGTATCGGAGCGCATCCGTCAAGGTTCTTTACAAGCTGGATGTCATCCGCTATAATCGTTGTATCAACGGTAAACAATTACGCAGTCGACGGAGTCTGCTACCGTTGATCTGACTGAGAGCAACGCTCTCGGTTTCTTCTTTTCGTCGCCTGGAGCAGGGCTTGCACCCTCTGCGGCCCTTCCACGCTGTAGCTCCTACGGCGATTGGAGACAGCACAGAGGCAGCCACACAATGACAGACAAGACAACGTACCTCACACGTGAGGGCCGCGCCAAGCTCGAGGCCGAACTCGAGCACCTCCAGACGGTTGAGCGTAAACATGTAGCCGAGCGCATTGCCGCAGCCAAGGAACTGGGCGATATATCCGAGAGTGGCGAATACGAAGACGCCAAGAAAGCACAGGCTCTGCTTGAAGGTCGTATTCGCGAATTGAAGAGCCTCCTCTCGCGTGCCCAGACCATCGACGATGAGCAGACGGGCAATGGTGAGGTGCGCGTCGGCTCGTCGGTAACCGTGCGCTTCGAGGAAGACGGCGAAGAGGAGACCTGGATGATCGTCGGCAGCGCCGAGGCCAATCCCCGGCAGGGTCGCATCTCTAACGAGTCGCCGATCGGCGCCGCGATCCTTGGCAAGCGCCCCCGTCAGAAGGTGACGGTCCAGACCCCCTCCGGCGTAATGAAGCTGACCATCGTCAGGGTGCGCTAGACCGGCAGCGGCACGCCAGCCACTGGCGCCGGGTTCCACGACCGAACTGAAGCCCGGCCCCTTCGCTCGAGCTACGGCTGGCGCGGGTTGTCCATCGTGTGTTGTTCCCACCTCTCGAGCCGAGAGGTGGGGTCTTTTTTTGCTCGCTCACAGCAGGCGCCTGTGCGGCTGCGGCGCACTCTCCTCTCAGGCAGGGGGATGGGGAAACCGGGTTTCCCCATCTGCAGCGCAGCCGGCCATGTGGCTGTGGCGCCCTGCACCCCGCCGCCGGAGGCCGACCTTTTACCGGCCCCGCTTCCCTGCAACGCGGGCGCAGCGACAGCCGCAAGCGATGGTATAATAGGATGAGTGTGCCACGCCCGGTGCAGTGGCCTTTTTGCCTGCTTGTGGTGACGAAACGCGTTCATGGAGCTCAACGATCTACAGGCCCAACGGGCCGCCAAGCTGGAACGGTTGCGCGCCGCAGGCGTCGATCCCTTCCCCACCCGTGCCGCGCCCACCCATCAGGTGGCCGAGGTGCTCGCGCGCTTCGACGAACTTGCTGCCGCCGCTGCGCCGATCACCATCGCCGGGCGGATTATTGGCGCGCGCCGCATTATGGGCAAAATTGCCTTCGCCCACCTCGAAGATGGGACCGGAACCATCCAGCTCTGGATCAGTCGCGCTGACCTGGGCGAGGTCTGGTTTGAGCGCTTTCGCGACGAGCTTGACACCTTCGATATCGTGCAGGCCAGGGGCACCCTGCGTCGCACAAAAAGCGGCGAGGCCTCGCTCTTCGTGACCGAACTGGCCCTCCTCGCCAAGGCGATCAATCCGCCCCCCGAAAAATGGGCCGGCCTGCAGGACGTCGAGGAGCGCCACCGCCAGCGCTACCTCGACCTGATCGTCAACCATGACGTGCGCGAGACCTTCCGCGCCCGCGCTCGGGCCATTACCGCGATGCGGCGCGTCCTCGACGCGCGGGGCTTTCTCGAAGTGGAAACGCCGGTGCTCCAGCCGGTCTACGGTGGCGCTGCGGCGCGACCATTCACCACCTTTCACAACGCGCTGGGCCAGGGGTTGTACCTGCGCATCGCCACCGAACTCTACCTCAAGCGCCTGATTGTGGGGGGCTACCCGGGCGTCTATGAGATCGGCAAGAACTTCCGCAATGAGGGCGTTGACCGGAGCCACAATCCCGAGTTCACCATGATGGAGTGCTACCAGGCCTACGCCGATTATACCCATATGATGCTGCTGGTCGAGGAGCTCATGCGTGAGATGGCGCTTGCCGCCACCGGCTCGACCCGCGTGCGCTACCAGGGCCAGGAGCTTGACTTTGACCGCCCATGGGCGCGTATGACCATGGCCGGGGCCATTCTCCAGTACACCGGCATTGATATCCGTGAGGCGAACACCCCTGGCGCCCTGCGCGAAGCCGTCGCGGCGGCCCGACTCAAGCTCGAGCCCAGGCCAACCTGGGGTAAGCAGGTTGATGAGTTGTTTAGCGAGTATGTACAGCCCCATCTGGTGCAGCCTACTTTTATTCTCGACTACCCGGTGGAACTGTCGCCACTGGCGAAGCGCAAGCCCGACGACCCCGCCTTCACCGAACGCTTCGAGGCCTTCGTCGCCGGAATGGAAGTGGGTAACGCCTTCACCGAACTGAACGATCCGTTTGACCAGGAACAGCGCTTTCTGGAACAGGGCCGCGATTTCGCCGCTGGCGACGAAGAGGCTCACCAGATGGACGTGGATTTTCTGAACGCGCTGCTGTATGGCATGCCGCCAACCGGCGGCCTGGGGATGGGCATCGATCGGATCATGATGGTTCTGGCTGACCGGCCGAATATCCGTGAGGTGATCCTGTTTCCCCATATGCGGAAACGTGAAGAGTAAGCGGCCCGTCCGGTCTGTTCCCGGAGGAGACGGGAGGGCGACGCCTTCCTCCATCCTCCCGCCGGGCCGGGGTAAGGAGTATGCTCATGCCGCGATCGTTCACGATCGAGCGGGAGAATCTGCCCCCCGTGGTGCAGGGCTGGTTGCGCGCCGTGGGGCTGGGAGAGGAGGAAATCGTCGAAATCGTCTTCACCGAGCAGGAGGTGCTCCTGCGCCGGCCCATGAGCCCGCAACTCCGCGCCTGGGCCAGAGAGGTGAGCGACAAGTACGACAAGGCCTTTCGCCAGATTGCCGGATTGTGAGAGAATGGGCTGCCGGGGCAGCGCTGCCCCGGCAGATGGTTGGCGCTATGAATTACCTGACCAGAGAAGAACTTCTGGACCTGCACGCCTACGCCGTGGAACGCTACGGGGGGTTGCTCGGTATCAAGAGCCAGGATCGCTTGCTGACCGTGGTGAACGCACCGCGCCAGGAGATGTTTGGCGCCGAGTTGTATCCCGATGTGTGCGCCAAGGCAGCGATACTGGTCTACCTGATGGTGAAGAGCCATCCCTTCGTGGGCGCGAATGAGGCGACGGCGTTGCTGGCCCTGCTGCGCTTTCTCGAATTGAACGGGGTTGCGCTGAAACCCGAGATCAGTTCCAGCGAACTCGCTTATGTCTTCCGGGCGCTGAGCAACTCCGACATGGATAAAGAGGGTCTCGAGCGGTGGCTGCGCGACAGTGTTGCGTAGGAGCAAGGCCATGACCCGGGTTTTCATCAACGGGATTGATGGGTTGCTCGGCGCGCGAGTGGCGGAGTTGATCAGTCGTGATCGCGAGGCGCGCATCATCGGCCTGGGGCGCGCCCGCCCTCCTGCCCCCGTCGGACGCGCCGAATGGTTCGCCGCCAGGCTTTCGGGGAAGCAGTTCGTTGAGTTGCTGCGCGCCGAGGCGATTGAGGTGGTGGTGCACCTGGATTTCGCCGGCGCAGAACGACCTGCCGAGGACCGCGAACAGGCCGTGCAGCAGAATGTGATCGGCTCGATGGAGCTGTTCGGCGCGTGCGCCGCTGCAGGCGTTCGACGCATTGTGCTGCTCAGCCACGTCGGTGTCTACGGTGCTAGCGCGCTCAACCCCGCCATGATCACCGAGGATCGTCCGATCGCCCTCGCCACTCTCAGTGGCTTGCTGCGCGACTTTGCCGAGGTTGAGCAGTTCGCCATAGATTTCGTTACCCGACGCCCCCTGCTGCAGGTCGTGCCGCTGCGCCTGGCCTCGCTCATCGGCGGCTGGTCGCCAATGGTTGATTATCTGACCAATCCCGGTCCGCGGATGCTGGTGGGCTTCGATCCGCGCATTCAGTTGCTCGGGCTCGATGATGCCGCCGAGGGCTTCGCGCGGGCGGCCCTCTCTACCGTGGCTGGCCCGTTCAACCTGGCCTCCGATGATGTGCTGCGCCTCTCGCAGGCCATCCGCCTGGCTGGCCAGCAGCCCGTGACCGTGCTCGAACCGGTGGTGGAACTGGCGCTCTCGCTGGGTAATCACGCCATTCTTGGCCACTGGCCGTTTGGTCCGAGCTTTTTGCGCTATAGCTGTGTGGTGGATACGCAGCGCGCGAAGTGTGAGCTTGGCTGGGCGCCGACTCGCAGCGCCGCCGAACTGATCCAGATGTTGCGCGCCAATGGGCGCCTGGTTGAGGACCGGGCGCAGTCCGAAGCGGCGCTTCGCGAGTTCCTCGCCCGAAGGAGCTAGCCTGTGAGTGATGATACCAGCCCCAATGGACGCCCCACCGGGGCGCATCCCGGCGATGCGGCCGAGGGCCTGCCCGATCTGGTCGCCGCTGGTTCCGACCAGCTCGCCGCTCCAGATGCCGTCGCCGGCCCTGATGAGGGCGCCCCCACAGCGGACCTCGCGCTCGCGCAGGACGCTGTCGCCGGCCCTCATGAGGGCGCCCCCATGGCAGACCCGGCGCAGGACGCTGTCGCCGGCCCCGATGAGGGCGCCCCCACTGCCAGCGCCGCGCCGGCTGAAGCCAGCAAGGCCGGGAAGGGCGCCCGACGCAGCGCGTCCGCGGCCGCTGCGGGCGGCAAGGCCAGCCGCGCCAGCAATCGCAAGAAGCCCACGGCATCGCCGAAAAGCGCCACTGAACCCGGCCAGGCGAAGACCGGACGGGCAAAGGGCGCTCCCCCCGTGATGATGGAGGCGGTCTCTGGCCCGGCAGAAGGCCCGTCGCCCGCCCCCGCCGAAGCGGGCCCTGAGCCGCCTATCGCGGAGAAGGCGGCTGCCCCCTCGAGCGCGAGCTGGTTCGACGTGCCCGTCGGCAGCGCCGCAGAAAGCGCCCCGGCCCCCGCCCCGGCCCCCGTCTCACCCAGATCGTTCTGGTCCGAACGCCCGATCGAACTTGCGACCCCGCCCTCTGCCGGGAGTCTCTACGAGGCGGCCAACGCCGAGCGCGCCGCCGGGCCGGCCGATGCGCTCTTCGAGTTCGAAGTCGAGGTGCGCAACAACGTCGCTGAGACTGTCACCAGCGAAGTGAGTGAGATGCAGACTATGGCCGCCGGCCTGCTGCGCCTGGTCGGCGAGAACATGCGCCGCATGACCGATCAGCAGGTCGAGCGGGCCAATGAGATTCTGCGCAATATCGATCTGAGAGATTACCTTGATCCCGATTTCTGGAAGGGGATCGGGATGGTGCTGCGCTACCAGATAGATGAACAGGTCGGCTTCATCAGGCGCCGGCTCAACGGTGAGTACAGTACCGATCCCTTTGGGATGGACCGCGAGGTAATTGCGGTCGTGCGGCCGTTCCTGCGCTTCATGTACCGCACCTGGTGGCGCGTCAAAGCTGAGGGGTTGGAGCATGTGCCCTCTGAAGGCCGCGCTCTGCTCGTTGCCAACCACAGCGGTGTGCTGCCCTGGGACGGGGCGATGATCGCGGCGGCAGTGGCCGAAGATCACCCCTCGCAGAACGACCGCATCGTGCGGAGCCTGCATTTGCACTGGTTCACCACGCTGCCCTTTGTCGCGCCGACCCTGGCGGCGATGGGGCAGGTGCCGGGGTTGCCAGAGAATGCTATCCGCTTGCTGCAGAACGATGAGCTGGTCTGCGTCTTCCCCGAGGGTCTCAAAGGTGTGGGTAAGCTCTACAAAGATCGCTACAAACTCGCCCGCTTCGGTCGCGGCGGCTTTGTGCAGGCGGCGCTGCGCGCCCGGGCGCCCATTGTGCCCGTGGCGGTTGTGGGCGCCGAAGAGATCTATCCGATGCTTGGCAATGCCCAGCCGATTGCCAGGCTCCTGGGGATGCCCTACTTTCCGATTACGCCCTTCTTCCCGTGGTTGGGGGTCTTCGGGGCCATTCCCCTGCCCACGCGCTGGTCCATTACGTTCTGCGAGCCGTTGCCTACCGATACCTACGACCCGTCGGAGGCCGACGATCCTCTGACGGTCCTTGGTCTGACTGAACTGGTCCGCGAGCGCATCCAGGCGACGATTGACGCGAAACTGGCTGAGCGGAAGATGATTTTTTAGACGTCAGCCGCCCTTGCGGCTGCCCCGCGCAACGCCAGAATTGTTCCCGGGAGGGCTACGCCCTCCCAAACCCTCCCTCATACGGGCTATTTTCGCGTTCGCTATCCAGCAGCGTAACCCCTTTTCCCGTGTCCGTGCCCCGGGGGGAGGGTATGAGAACGCTGCGCCCCCCCGGTCCCCTGCTCCGGCGGAGGAGTGCGGAAGGCGCAGCTCTCCCGGGAAACCTCCCGCCCTCGTTTCCCCATGCCCCGCCCCGGAGGCTGTGGTATCCTGACTCCAGCCGTCTATGCGACTGCGCGGCACCCTGCCAGGATGAACACGGGGTTCCCCGGAGGGCTGCCCCCTCCCAAACCCTCCTCCGCCGGGGGAGGGAATCAGGCTCCTCCTCCGGGTGGGGGAGGCTGGGAGGGGGGCGGAACGCTCTCAATCCTCCCCTCAGGGAGGTGCATGGGGAAGCCTGGTTTCCCCGATGTTCACATCAGCCGTCCATGCGGCTGCGCCGCACAACGCCAGGAGGTTCCTGGGAGGGCGTAGCCCTCCCGAACCTTCCCGCACACGGGCTATGTTCACGTTAGAATCTATGGAAAGGACCCCTCACCGTTATGCCAGGACGGCTTGTTATTGTCTTGCTGATCGCGGTCCTGCTGGCCGGCTGCGGGGTGGCGTCGAGCGCCGCGCCGGTTTCTACGCCCACGCGGCTGCCGGCGCGCCCCCCGGCGACGGCTGTTGCGACTGCGCCTCTGCCCGCATCCTCCGCGCCCACCAGCGATCTCGAACGGCTCTCGTTCCGCCTCGTACCGGTCGTGCAGGGATTGCGCCGGCCCACCCACGTGACCAGCGCGGGCGACGGCAGCGGGCGGCTCTTTGTGGTCGAACAGGCCGGACAGGTGCGTATTGTGCGCAATGGACGGTTGTTGCCCCAACCCTTTCTTGACATTGCATCCCTGGTTGGCTCGCGTGGTAACGAGCAGGGTCTGCTCAGTATCGCCTTCCATCCCCGTTTCGCCGACAATGGGGCGTTCTTTGTGAATTACACCAGCCGCGACGGCGCCACCGTCGTGGCCCGCTACCGGGTCGCTGCCACCAACCCCGACCAGGCCGATCCGCGCAGCGCCGCCGTCCTGCTGACGATTGAGCAGCCCGCAGCCAACCATAACGGCGGCCTGGTGAAGTTCGGTCCTGATGGCTACCTGTACATTGGCACCGGCGACGGCGGCGCCGCGGGCGACCCCTGGAACAACGGGCAGCGCCTCGACACGCTGCTCGGCAAATTGCTGCGCATTGATGTGGACGGCGCCGCGCCCTATGCCATTCCTCCCGATAACCCGATGTTGAAGCGCGCCGGCGCCCGTCCGGAGATCTGGGCCTACGGGCTGCGTAACCCCTGGCGCTTCTCCTTCGACCGGTCTACGGGCGACCTGTTCATCGCCGATGTGGGTCAGAACGCCTGGGAGGAGGTTCACTTTCAGCCTGGCGGCAGTTCGGGTGGCGCGAACTATGGCTGGAAGATTATGGAGGGCCAGGAATGCTTTCGGGCCAGTACGTGCGACCAGAGCGGCCTGGAGTTGCCGATTGCGGTCTACGGCCACGCTTCGCCCGCCGGGGGCTGTTCGATCACCGGCGGCTATGTCTATCGCGGGGCGGCCTTTCCCCAACTTGTGGGGGTGTACCTGTACGCAGACTACTGCAGTGGCAACCTCTGGGGGCTGCGCGCTGGCCCCACCGGCTGGACCGGCGGGCTGCTGGACGTTTTAAAGATTCGACCCAGTTCCTTTGGCGAGGACGAAGCCGGTGAACTGTACCTGACCGACCACGGCGGCGGGCTGTACCGCCTCGTCGTGGAGCAGGGCGCCTGAGGCGAACACCGCCCGCGCCCAGGAGGAGCTGGGAGGAGCAGCGCTGCGGCGCTACGCCGCTCCGTGGTTCATCCAGGCGTTGCAGGGCTGCCCCGCACGGGCGGCTGATGCCGGTACAGATGGCATGGAGGCGTGCCAGCGCCACCCCGGCAGGCGCGCTCATGGGACAGCCAGGTTGCCCCGTTCGATCACCGACGCGGCGCGGAGCAGCGTAGCCTCCTGCCAGGGTCGGGCCACGAGTTGCAGAGAGAGAGGCAACCCGTCGCTGCCGCGCCCGGCGGGCATAGTCAGGGCCGGCCATCCCAGGCAGTTGAAGGGGATGGCCAGGCCGTTATTCGCGGGCGTTCCGCGGGCCGGTATGGGCCCTGGATGGATAGGCAGCACCAGCAGGTCCAACCCGGCCAGCCGTTCGCTTATCGCCCGGCGCAAGGCGGCCCGGCCCTGCTGCGCGCGGATGAAGGCGCCGGACTCGTAGGCGAAATTGGCGAGCAGCCGCTGACGCGGAAACTCACCGTAGGCGTCGAGGCGCGTCCGCAGCCAGGGCAGATGAAAGGCAGACGCCTCCATCCCCAGGAGGGCCGTGCCGATCACGCGCAGACCGTCAAGCTCGGGCACGTCGAGTTCAAGCACCTCGGCGCCCGCTGCGGCCAGAGCCGCGGCGCCGCGTCGAGCCGCCGCCCGCTGTTCTTCCTCCGCCAGCGGCCTGCCCGAGCCGTCTTCCCCCACCAGCCCCACCCGCAGCCCGCGCACGTCCACTCCCGGCGCCTCGGGGGCGAAAGGTAGAGCCGGGCGCAGAGTGCGCCCGTCGCGGGGATCGGGGCCAGCCAGGAGCGCCAGGAGCGCGGCCGCGTCCGCAACGTTGCGGGCCAGCGGGCCGAGATGGTCGAGCGACCAGGAAAGCGGGACGGCGCCGGCCAGGCTGGTGCGGCCCCAGGTGGGCTTCAGGCCCACCAGCCCGCAGAAGGCTGCGGGGATGCGGATCGAGCAGCCCGTGTCGGTGCCCAGCGCGGCAAGGGCCATACCGGTGGCCACCGCTACCGCCGAGCCACTGCTCGATCCGCCGGAGTCGCGGGTGGGGTCGAAGGGGTTGGCCGTGGCGCCGTAGTGGGCATTGTTTGAGCCGGGAGAGTAGGCGAACTCGGAGAGGCGCGTTTTGCCGACAATGATCGCGCCAGCGGCGCGGAGACGGGCCACGGCGGTGGCGTCAGCGGCAGCGATGGTATGGGCCAGGATCAACGAGCCGGCGGTGGTGGGTAGCCCACCCATATCCAGCAGGTCCTTGACCGCCACCGGAAGGCCGTGGAGCGGTCCGCGATCCTGCCCGGCGGCCAGTTCAGCCTCGGCGCGACGGGCCTCGGCCAGGGCTTGCTCAGCCAGGACGAGTTGGAAAGCGTTCAGGGAGCCATCGAGGGCCGTGATGCGGGCCAGGGCCGCCTCGACCAGAGCCGTGGGGGTGGTGGCGCCGGCGCGGAGGGCTGCCGCGGCGCCGAGCAGCGTGTCGCCGGGCGGTGGAGGGGCCGCAGCAAGCGACGAGGGGGTCGGAGCCTCCACTGGAGCCGGCAGGCTGCCGGCGTCCAGGAAGTCGGGCAGGGTCTCGGCGGGAATACCGGCGACGATGCGCTCAAAATCCTCCAGGCGACTCAGGAAGCCCCTGGCCTGAATGCCTGCCAGATCGTCGTCGGTAGCGGGAATGGCCGCGGCGCGCAACCGGGCCCGCAGCCGGTCAATGGGGTCGCTCATGGTCATGCCCTTTTACGTTATGTTACTGAGCTGCTGGTTACGTCTCGCCTCTAGTACACTCTAACGTGAACATAGCCCGCACGCGGGAGGGTCTGGAAGGGCAAAGCCCTCCCAGGAACAGGTATGTTTATACTGGTGTTGTGCGGCGCAGCCGTACGGGAGGGCGTAGCCCTCCCAACCCCTCCCCACCCGCCGGGGCGCGGGGG
>JBDNDG010000117.1:0-11699 GCA_046719255.1 Chloroflexaceae bacterium | reverse complement strand
CTCTTGCTCCAACTCTTGACTGCGATGACGCACGACACCCTTTCCTTTCTGTAATCCAGCCACCACGGTGCCGCGGGCCAAACGTAGCTCTTCAATCTGAAGCACCGTCCCTACGCCCAGCAGGGTGATCAACCCCAGGAGGCCCGCCAGAACCAGCGTGGTGAGGTGTGCCGGGAAGGAAGGCGCCCCCGTCCATCCGGCCAGTACTGGTGGCTGGCTGACGACCGCTGCCATCAAGCTGGCGGTGACCAGTGCCGCGCCAGCGACCCGGAGGCCGAGCCACGCAACATTGCGGTTCTGGCCCGGCCCCGCGATCCCGCGGAGAGTCGCCGCGGCCACGGCGGATGCCACAAGCTGGCCAATTGCATACGCCCAGGCAACGCCGGGTGCGCTCAGAGCGGTTGCCAGGAATGGCGCTACGCTCACCATTGCGACAAGTTGAGCGCTGGCGATCAGTATCGGCAGCAGAGGACGGCCATCTGCGTACCAGTAGCTCCGCGCCACAAGCAAGTAGCCATACAGCGGGATGGTCAGGGCATAGATGCCCAGAATGCGCGCGGCCTCGCCCCCGCTCGCTCCCCCTTCGCGCTCAAACAGCAGATGCGTCACCGGGAGCTGAACCGCCCAAATTATGGCTCCGATGGGGACCCCCACAAGTATGACCAGGCGCATCGCGGCCAGCAAGGTTGCCCGCGCCTGACGCAGACCGGCAGCCGTGCGTGTCGCGAGGCCGGTTGCCAGTGTGGAAAGCGATACAACCTCGATGCCGGTGAACAGCGAGTTGCCGATAACGGAAGCCAGGCGATGCCCATAACTCAGGGCACTGATGCTCCCCGCTGGGAGGAACGAACCGATAACCCGCTCGGCAACCAGCACGCTCTGGGCTATACCCTGTTCGAGGAGTGGCAGGGTCAGCATTCGTTTCACGCCAACAGCGCGCAGCAACGCGAGATCAATTGCCGGTCGGTAATGAGGTCCCAGGCAATGCCAGATGATTGCCCCGAACACCATCGCCTGTACCAGCGCTGCAATGGTGTACCCCAGGGCCAGATGCTCAATGCGTAGCGCCGGGGTTATCGCACCGAAGCCGGCAATCACTGCGATTATCGTTGTACCGCGCAGCAGTTCATGCGACGCCGGGGCGGTAAACAGGTTATGCGCGTTGAGAAAGGCTCGCATTACCCCGATTGGTAAAACGAACACCAGGCTGACGAACATAATCCCTGACAATTGGGCGGCAAGCGCGCCTGTCTCTGCATCGAGGCCAGGAGCCAGAATCCGGCTCAGGGTGGCGTTGCCGAGCACTGCGCTTGGCGTAACCCGGGCTTCCCCACCTGCGGTGAGCCTGTCGAACCGTGCCCGGCCTCGAGGAGGGATGGGAAGGGCGTGGCTCTCTCAGGAAACAACCCGCCAGCGGGGGGGCCTCGGCGGGCGAAGCCCTCCCAGGAACAAGTATGTGGTACACTGCAACTGCTTTCGCCAACATCTGACTCGCTGACCCGGTGGAGCCGGCTATGCTCGATGTTCGCCAGTTGCACGATGCCTTCGCAGCCTGTTTCGGGGCGCCCCCGCAGTTCGTTGTGCGCGCGCCCGGGCGCGTTAACCTGATCGGTGAGCACACCGACTATAACGAGGGCTTCGTGCTGCCCATCGCTATCGATCGCGCTACCTTCGTCGTGGCGCGGGCGCGCATGGACCGCACCGTCCGCGTCCACAGCGTCCAGTTCAATGCCAGTGATGCGTTCTCGCTCGATCAGATCGAGCGTAACCCCCGGCAACCCTGGAGTAACTATGTGCGCGGCGTGGCAAAGGGTATCCTGGCGCGCGATCTACCCCTTGCCGGCGCAGATCTGCTGATCGACAGCGAGGTGCCTCCTGGCGCCGGTCTCTCCTCGTCGGCCGCGCTGGAGGTGGCGGTGGCCTATGCGCTGCAAGTGCTCAATCGTCTTGATCTGCTGGGTGAGGAACTGGCTTTGCTGGCCCAGGGCGCCGAGCAGAGCTTCGTCGGTATGCAGTGCGGGATCATGGACCAGTTTATGGCTGCTCTGGGCCGCGCCGGGCATGCCCTGCTCCTCGATTGCCGCGACCTGAGTTACCGGCCCATCCCCGTTCCGCCGCAGGCGCGGGTGGTGGTGTGCGACAGCGGCGTGCGTCACAGTCTGGTGGGTTCGGAGTATAATGAGCGCCGCGCCGCCTGCGAGGAGGCGGTGCGCCTGCTCCGCCCGCGTCTGCCGCGCATCGCGGCCCTGCGTGATGTCGCGCCCGCGCAGCTCGAGGCTAACGCTGATCTTCTGCCGCCGGCGATCTTTCGCCGCGCGCGCCACGTGGTCACCGAAATCGAGCGTACCCTGGCGGCCGCTGCGGCCCTGGAACACGGCGATCTGACGCGCTTCGGGGCGCTGATGGATGCCTCGCACGCCAGTCTGCGCGATGATTATCAGGTGAGCACCCCGGAGCTTGACACGCTGGTGGAGATTGCCCGGCGTTTGCCTGGCTGCTACGGCTCGCGCCTCACCGGTGGCGGGTTTGGTGGCAGCACGGTGAGCCTGGTGGCCGAAGAGTCCGTCGAGCGCTTTGCCGCCGATCTGGTTGTCGGCTACCACGAGCGTCTGGGGCGCGAGGCCCACGTGTGGATCTGTACCCCCTCGGAGGGCGCGCGCCTGGTGGCGACGTTCTGAGCAAGGTGCGGGCTGCCGGGAGAGGTCGGGTGCCCTGCCCGCGCAACAGCCCGGGCGGGCGCGGCCCTCCCAAACCCTCCCGGTGCAGGGGGCGTGCCGCTCCGGTGAGCAGGGGGTTGGGGCAAGCCGATTTCCCCGATTTCACCCCCGTAGTGTGGCGAAGCTGTATCGACGACCGGAAATGAGCGATCCATGAGCGAAGAGGTGCTTCGACGGCAACTCGATCTGGGTGGTCCCCTGTCACCCGTGCTGATCCCCCTGGTCCTGGGTCTGCGGCGAAAGATGTTGTTGCGCGCTGGCGCTGTGAGCATAGAGCGCCGCCTCGCCGGCATCCGCACCCACTGGTACTACGTTCCCGGGCGTCCGGGTAGCGACCCGGAGTTGCCGCTGGTGCTCATCCACGGCATCGCCGACAGCGCCCTCACCTGGGCCTTCACTATGCGCGGCCTGGCCCGCATTGGTCCGGTCTATGCGCTTGACCTGCCGGGCTTCGGGCTGAGTGGCTTTCCACCCGGACGGCGCTATACTACCATTGCCGAGCACACGCAGGTGATCGCTGCGTTGCTGCGCGAGGAGATCGGGCGTCCCGCCTTGCTCGTGGGCAACTCGATGGGCGGATGGATCTCCCTCCGGCTCGCGCAAACGCAGCCCGCCCTGGTGCGGGGCCTGGTGCTGCTCGATCCTGGCGGCGCGCTCCTGAACGGGCGCGACTCCTGGCAACCTTTCGTCGAAGTCGTCACTGCGCCCGATCTCGGCGCCGTGCGGCGCATCTATCGCCAGATGTACGGACGTGTGCCCCTGCCGCTGTATTTCAGCCAGCGCTCCTTCCAGTCGCTCTTCTTGCGCGATCCGGTGCAGCAGTTCGTGGCAACGGCCAGCGAGGACGACTTCTTTACCGCCGGGGAGTTGCGCCAGATCAGGGTGCCGGTTGGCCTCGTCTGGGGCGACCGCGATCGCTTTTTGCCCCACGGCTCGTTCGAGTTCTTCCGCGATAATCTGCCGGGAGCCGACGTGCTGGTGATCAGGCGCTGCGGTCACCTGCCGCAGTACGAGCGTCCCCGCGCTGTGGTGCACTTCGTGCGACGCTTCGCGCAGCGCCTGCGTGCTCCGGCGCAGGCGCTGCCTCAGGCGGGGCCCGGGGAAACTCTTCGCACGCCTCCCGGCGTGGACGGTATGGGTGGGCTGCGCCTTCCCGAACCTTCCCCCCGGGCGGGGAGTTGAGGGAGCCGGGTTGCCGCTGGTTTCACGTGAGACGCCCACGCGGCTGCGCCGTACCCTACAGGAATGAAACGAGATTTGCCCGGGAGGGCTGCGCCCTCCCAAACCCCCCGCTGGGGGAGGAAACCGTGCTCCTCCCCTCCTCCGGGGGGAGGCCGGGCGGGGGGCGGAACGCCCCAAACCCTCCTGCACACGACCTATTTTCACCTCAGGGAGACGTATGTCAACACCTGTCCATGCCCATACCCTCTCCAATGGCTTGCTGGTGCTTACCAGGGAGGTCCACAGCGCCCCGGTGGCCACGAGCTGGATCTGGTATCGCGTGGGTAGCCGCAACGAACCGAGCGGGGAGACCGGCATCAGCCACTGGGTTGAGCATATGCTCTTCAAAGGTACCCCGAGTATGCCCCGCGGCGAGCTGGACCGGCTGATCGCCCGCAATGGCGGGGTCTTCAATGGCTTCACCTGGATTGACTATACCGCTTACTATGAGACGTTGCCCGCCGATCGCATCGAACTGGGCCTGCGGATCGAATCCGACCGGATGGTCAACTCACTGTTCGACCCGGCTGAGGTGGAGAGTGAGCGGACGGTGATCATTTCTGAGCTTGAGGGCTACGCCAATTACCCCGAGACCTGGCTCGATGAGGCGGTCAAGGCAATGGCCTTTACCGTGCATCCCTACCACCACCCGGTCATTGGCTACAAGAGCGATTTGCTGGCGATCACGCGCGATGAGTTGTACGCCTACTACCACACCTTCTACACGCCGAACAACGCTGTGCTGGTGCTGGTGGGCGACTTCGCTACCGACACGTTACTGCGGCAGGTGGAGCAGTACTTTGGCCCCTTGCCGCGCGGCCCGGCGTTGCCCGCGGTGCGCGCCGTGGAGCCGGAGCCCCAGGGCGAGCGCCGGGTGACCATCCGCAGGCCCGGGCCGGCCCAGTACGTGCAGATCGCCTACCTGGCGCCTGATTGCCGTAGCCCGGACTTCGCGCCGCTGGCGGTGCTCGACGCCGTGCTGAGCGGCGCCAGGTCGCTCAGTTTTATGGGCGGCGGCGCGCAAACCAACCGGAGCGCGCGGATCTACAAGGCTCTGGTGGAAACCGAACTCGCCGCAGCCGCCTGGAGTACCTACGCGCCCACCCGTGACCCCTTTCTCTTTGAACTGACTGCGACCGTGCGCGAGGGACGCGATGCGGCCACTGTCGAGGCGGCCCTGCTCACCGAAATCGCAAAAATCCAGCAGGACGGTGTCAGCCCTGATGAACTGGCCAGGGTACTCAAACAGGTGCGCGCGCAGATCGCCTACAATAATGAGAGCGTGACCGATCAGGCCCTGCAGATCGGGATGTGGGAGATGCTCGATAGCTACCGGCGGGTTGAGACGCTCCCACAGGAACTGGCCTCGGTCACCGCTGAAGATGTTCGGCGGGTGGCGCAGACCTATCTCACCGAACGGCGCCGGGTGGTGGGCCATTTTGTTCCAACCGAGGAGCAGGACGATGGCGCCTGACACGCGTGGCATCGCCGGGGCGACACGCTACGTCGCCGCAAACGGCCTTGTGGCGTTGATCCAGCGCAATCCGAGCGCGCCGACGGTGAGCGTGCGCGGGGAGGTGCGGGTGGGCGCGGTCCACGAGACGGCGTCTCAGAACGGCCTGGCTGCCTTTACCGGCGCGGCCTTGATCCGCGGGGCCGGTGAGCGTACCTTTCAGCAGATCGTTGCCGAGACCGAGGATCGCGGCTGTAGCGTGAACGCCGGCGGTGGGCTGCATACCTCCGGTTTTGCCGGCAAGGCCCTGGTGGAAGATCTGCCGCTGATCCTTGCCATTCTGGCCGATATGCTGGCCCGGCCAACCTTTCCCCCGCATGAAGTTGAGAAGTTGCGCGGCCAGGTTCTCACCGCCCTGCGTGAGAGCGAACAGGAAACCAGTACCCAGGCCTGGCGCGCCGCCCGCGCCTTGCTCTACCCCTCCGAGCATCCCTACAGCCGCCTCACCAGCGGCACCATTGAGACCGTGCAGGCCCTGATGCGCGAGGATCTGCTGCGTTTCCACCAGCTTTACCATCCCGCTGCCACGACCGTGGCAATCGTGGGCGATGTTGAGCCGGAGGCAGTTATTGCCACCCTGGAGTCCTCCCTGGGCGCCTGGCAACCGGTGGGTCCGCCGCCTGGCCTGGATCTGCCGCCGGTTCCTCCGCTGAATGCCGTGCTCCGCCGCGATGTGCCTATGAGCGGCAAGATCCAATCCGATGTCGTCTGGGCGGTGCACGGCCTGCGCCGTACCGATCCGGACTACTATCCGGCTATGATGGCAAACATGATCCTCGGACGTCTGGGAATCGGTGGCCGGCTCGGCGAGAACGTGCGCGAGGAGCAGGGTATGGCCTACTACTGCTACAGTAATCTCGACGCCGATGTGGGCGCCGGCCCCTGGTCGGCGGTGGCGGGCGTCAATCCGGCCAATGTGGAACGGGCGATCGAGGCCCTGTTGCACGAAGTGGCGCGCTTCGTGGCCGAGGGCCCCACGGAACAGGAAGTCTCCGACGCCCGGGCCTATCTCACCGGCAGCCTGGTGTTGAGCCTGGAAACGAACGACGGCATCGCCGCCGCGCTGCTGGCGATCGAGCGCTTCGGGCTGGGCCTCGATTTTATCGAGCGCTATCCGGCGATCATCGGCGCCGTCACCAGCGATCAGATCGCCGATGCCGCCCGTCGCTACCTCTCGACCGAGCGATACGTTCTGGCAGTAGCCGGCCCCCCAACGGAGAACTCGTGACCTGATCACTCGCAGGGAAAGCGATGATGATTGTCAGCGGCACAGCAGACGCCATCCTGAACACCGTTCAGCCCATCAGCATTCACGGTACGATCCTGTACGATCTGGTCTACACCCACGTGGGCGAGTCGCAACCACGCCAGGCACGGATCGGCGCCGAGAGCATCTATGCCGAACCGCGTCCCGGCGATGCCGTGCGTGTTACGTACCTGATGAATGTGGCAACCACTGTGGAGCGGCGCTAAACTCCCACGCGGCTGCGTCGCGTACGCAGTGAGGGGCCTGGGGAAACCCGCCTTCCCCAGGCCCCTGCGCGGGAGGGCGTAGCCCTCCCAAACCCTCAGCGGGAGCGGGGCCCGGGGAAACCCGGTTTCCCCCTCCCCCAACCGGTAGTGGAGCTGAACGCCAGATTATTAAACGGGTTGGGACGACACCTTAACCGACGTTGCGTGCCTGCGTCATATGACTCAGCCAGTACCCCTGCTCGATGTTGCCGCCGAGGATGGCCGGCGACTGAGGATCGGTCTCGATCAGGGCGCGCAGGCGCTCCACCGTGGCTGTGAGGTGCGCCAGGCTGACCTGGTCGCACGATCCCCACAGACGCTCGGCGAGCACATCACTCGGATACGGATAACCCGGACGACTTGCCAGCAAGGTCAGCAGGGTTAACGCCTGCGGCTCTAGCTCAACCGGCTGCCCGGCGCGTATGGCCTGGCGTGCCTGCAGGTCGAAGCTCAACAGGCCAAATGCCAGCGTGCCCATCTGGCCGTTGCGGCGCCGGAGCTGGGCCCGAATGCGCGCCAGCAATTCGTCGGTGCGAAAGGGACGCTGGACATAATCGTCGGCCCCTAGCTCCAGTGCGCTGACCACCAGCCGGTCGTTGCGCGCCGGGCCGATGATGATAATCGTCGCCGAACAGGCCGCGCGGATGGCAGGTACGTGGATCACCTCGTCTGCCGAGGGCAGGTCGAGCAGGAGGAGATCGATCCGACTACGCAGGAGTTCCAGTGTGTGTTTCAACCCAACTGCCAGACTCGCCTGATAGCCCTCCTGGAGCAGGCGCGGCACGAGATACTCATGTGTCCTCTCGCCGAGACCGGAGACGAGAATACTGGCCGGAGGAACCATAGCGCGATCTTTGTTACCGGGCCATGCCGGCGTCGGTGTCTATGTGACGGGTACGCTTCTGATTGTTACCTATCCTCATCCTCATGATACACGAGATCCGAACGGCATGTGATAGCGGCTAGCGCTTCCGAAGAGAAGCTACAGTGGGGCGGGCGTGGGGAATCCGGGTTCCCCACGCTCCTCTATGCGGGGAGGGTTTAAGAGGGCGCAGCCCTCCTAAAAAGAAACCGATTTTGATCGTTTCAGTGTGCGGCGCAGCCATCCGTGCGGCTGCGTGGATACGCTCACTATCCGGAGCGGCGCTTAGATCTTTGCGCCCACGTGGATCGCCACTGCTCCCAGGCTCAGGAGCCGGTAGGTGACGTGTCGCCATCCGGCCTCTCCCATCATTGCTGCCAGGCGCGCTGGCGACGGAAAGGCCCGCGCCGATTGCGGCAGGTAGGTATAGGCCTGGCGATCGCCGCCAATGATCTGCCCGATCCAGGGTACCACGCCCTCGAAGTACAGCCGGTGGCCCAGCCGTACCAGCGCGTGTTTCGGGCGGGCGACTTCCAGGCAGGCCATGACGCCGCCGGGACGTGCCACCCGGTACATTTCGCCCAGGGCCTGTGGGATGTCAGTCACATTGCGTAGCACGAAGCCGGTGGTGATGGCATCAAAGGTATTGTCGGGAAAGGGCAGCCGCAGGGCGTCGCCGCCAACAAAGGCGGCCCGTTTGCCCTCCAGGTGCGCCAGCTTGCCTCGACCAGCGGCCATCATTGGCACGGTACAGTCCACGCCGACCACAATACCCTCGCGGGCCCAGGCTGCCAGTTCGAGCAAAAAGTCTCCCGTACCCGTACCCACGTCGAGGGCCCGACCCCCAACCGGAGGGGCAACCTGCTCGACCACCCGCCGGCGCCAGCGCTGGTCCAGCCCGAAGGTCATCACCCGATTCATCCGATCGTAGCCCGGGGCGATCCGGCTGAACATGCGCTCGACGTATTCGGCCTTCTCATCGAGAGCTGGCAGTACGCTCACGGCACTCCTCACTCACAAGGTTTGCGTGCGACCCAGAAGATGCGCTGGGTGCGCGGGCCGGGCGGCTGGAGGGTAAAACTGTCGTACAGAGCTTCAACGCATAGCCCGGCCCGTTCCATCAGCGCCGTAACCGTTTCGGGGGGGTAGGCGTACTCAACGTGCAGTTCGTCGAAACGCTCGTAACCCGTATCGTCGTCACCCACAAAGCCGGTCAGCACCATGAGGTTCCGCGCCGATGCGGGATCGAAATGGCTTCGTTCAATCTGCACATAGCCATCGTACTCCTGAATCACGCACGCTCCCCAGTCGTGCTCCAGGAAGTGGCGCGTATTCAGGTCGGCCACGTACAGCCCTCCGGGCGCCAGCGCGCCGGCGACGGCGCGGAAGCAAGCTGCCAGGTCGGCCTCAGTGGGCATGTAGTTCAAGCTGTCGTAGCTACACGTCACCAGATCGAACATCGCCGCCGGGACCAGGCCCTCCAGGTCACGCATGTCGCCGTGAACGAAGCACACGGGTTCGTCTGCACGGGCGGCCCTGGCGGCGGCTTCGGCCAGCATCGCCGCCGACCGGTCCAGGCCGGTAACCTCCCATCCATCGGCGGCCAGCAGCAACGCCAGCGTGCCGGTGCCACAGGCGAGATCCAGGGCGCGCCGGCCACCAACCGGGTGCTTACGCAACAGGTCGCGCAGGTAGAGATGCACGAGCACAGCGAAGCGCATCTGGCCGCTGCGGTCGTACAGAGGCGCGTAGCGCTCGTAGGGTGGATCAAACGTCACGGCAGTTGCTCCGGCTCACACCCTGCCTGCCAGGGTGGCCAGCCCTCCGCACCAGGAGGGCGCAGCCTTCCCCCGCAGGAGACGAGGGAAAACCGGCTTTTCTCCATCTCCCTCCCTGTGGGGAGGGATTGGGAGGGCGCAGCCCTCCCGGGAAACAACCCATGTTCATCCTGGCAGGGTGCGGCACAACCGCATGAAAGTCTTGCCAGGATTGCGGGGGCCGAGGGCTTTGCCAGCTTTCTTTCCTGAAACGTATTGTAGCACGGTTAATGTACCTCATCGTTACATATCACTCGGCCCCGCAGCGGTGTTGCCATCGCGCGACACATCAATTTCTCGCGCGGGGCGGCGGGCCAGGGGATACCAGAAGGAGACAATAAAGCCCACGAGAATATGCTGCACATTGATCAGTAAGAAGAGCGCCGAAAGCGCCAGTGCCTGTTCGGTAGTATAACCATAGGGCAGCAACACCGCGATCAGCGCGGCGTCGCGCACGCCCACCCCGGCGATCGAGATCGGCAGCACCTGAAGCACGGCGATCAGCGCCGAGACGCCCACAACCACGGGCAGGGGCACGCGGTCGAGGTTCAAGGCCAGGAAGAGCAGCCAGAGCCGCAGGAAGGTGAAGGCAGCCGAGCCCAGAGAGAGCAGGGTCAGTTCGACCACCAGCGCCGGGCGCAGACTCAGACCGTGAAGCTGGCTGTTCCAGCGGCTGAGCGTGGCGGTGAAGCCCGGCGCAAAGCGTGGCAGCATGACCGTCAGCATCCACGTCCGTGGTCTCCGGGCAACCAGCACAACCGTCAGCGCTGCCAGGCCCAGGGCCATGGCAAGCACCAGCGCGGTTTGCAGTTCCCGGCTGGGCAGCAAACGGCCCAGCGCGAAGATCCCCAGGGTGCCGAAGGCGGCCATCACCAGCAGGTCGAAGAGCCGATCGAGCACCACGCTCAGCATCGCTGGCGCCAGCGGCTGATCGCGCTCCCGCAAGTACACTGCCTTGAGCAGATCGCCGGCCTGCCCGGGCGTCGTGGCGCCGTAAAACAGCCCGACGGTGTAGAGGCCGCAGGCGGTGCGAAAGTCGAGTTGCAGCCCCGCTTCACGCATGATCCGCAGCCAGCGCCAGGACTTGATCATGACGAAGGGCGGCATCAGCAGCAGCGAGAGGACGATCGGCCAGGCTTGAGCGGTACGCAGGCTCTCCCAGAGTTGCTCAAGGTTCGCATTGGCGAGAAAGAGGATGAGCAGCGCGGGGCCGAGTAGACGCAGCAGCAGAGGGAAGTACTTTTTCATGCGCTTACTCGCGCCGCTGGAACCGGAGCGCGGCGATCTGTTCGGCCAGCAGCCCGAACATAAAAACAATAATGCCGCCAACGAACAGGGCGGCAGTGGCATTGGGGATCTTGAGCCAGACGCCGTTGACCGCCACGCTGGCGATGTAGGCCAGCAGGCTCAACAGGAACATGCCCAGCGCGATCGGAAAGTAGACCCGCAGGGGCGCAAACAGGGAGATGATCCGCAAAATGATCAGCCCGAACCTGACCCCGTTCTTGAAGAGTTTCTGGCCGCTTCGCCCACCCTGGCGTCGCCGACCCTCGATGTTCACAAAGCCCACGCAGTAGCCGGCCTTGAGCAGACTCAGGGTGCTGGTGGTCGGGTAGGAGTAGCGATTGGGGAGCAGGTGCAGGAACTCCATCATCACGTCGCGGCGCATAGCCCGGTAGCCGCTGGTAAGGTCGCGCACCTCGGCTTCCACCAGGTAGCCGCCGAGGGCATCGAGCGCCCGGTTGCCGAGCCGGCGGGCCAGGGTGTCGCCCTGGGTCTCGCGGGTGCGCGCGCCGACCACCATGTCGTAGCCGGCGGCGATGCCGCCGAGCAGCTCGGGGATGTAGCGCGGGTCCATCTGGCCGTCGGCGTCCATCAGCAGGATCACGTCGCCGCTGGCGCGCCGGATGCCGGTCTTGACCGCCGCGCCGTTGCCCCGGTTGGTGGGGTGGCGCTCGACGCGGGCCCCGGCGGCCAGCGCCGCGGCGGCGGTCCCGTCGTGTGATGCGTCGTCCACCACAAGGATCTCGGCGTCGGGCAGGGCGGCGCGCACGCGC
>JBDNDG010000116.1:0-11706 GCA_046719255.1 Chloroflexaceae bacterium | reverse complement strand
CGGCGCGCTGCACATACAGTCGTGAACCGGCCACGCAATTCTGGCCGCTGTTGGCGAAAATTGCCCAGGCAGCGGCCTCAGCGGCAGCTTCAAGGTCGGCATCGTCGAAGATGATCAGCGGCGATTTTCCCCCCAGCTCGAGCGACACTCGCTTCAAGTTGTCGGCGGCTGCGCGCATAATCTCGCGGCCCACTTCAGTTGAGCCGGTAAAGGCCACCTTGTCCACCCCGGGGTGCCGGCTCAGCGCCGCGCCGGCATCGCCGTAGCCAGTGACGATGTTGAGCACGCCGGGGGGGATGCCGGCCTCCAGCGCCAGTTCGCCCAGCCGCAGGGCGGTGAGGGGGGTCTGCTCGGCAGGCTTGAGCACCAGGGCGTTGCCACAGGCCAGGGCCGGGCCAATCTTCTGGACCGCCATAACGGTAGAGTAGTTCCAGGGCGTGATTGCCGCGCATACCCCCACCGGCTCGCGCCGGGTGTATACGTGAAAACCGGGCGCTGAGACGGCGAAGGTCTCGCCGGTGAGCTTGGTTGGCCAGCCGGCGTAGTAGTACAACTGGCCTGCGGCAACGTTCACCTCGACGTCATAGGCGACGGCGTAGGGCTTGCCGTTGTCAAGGGTTTCGAGTTGGGCCAGTTCCGCGCGCCGCTCGGCGACGCAATCGGCGAAGCGGCGCAACAGCCGTTCGCGGTCGGCGGGGGGTACGGCAGCCCAGTCGGGCAGGGCGGCGCGGGCGGCCGCCACGGCGCGGTCCACATCGACGGCACGCCCGCGAGCCACGCTCGCCAGCGGCTGGCCGGTGGACGGATCGATGGTCGTAAAGCGTTCGCCGGCCTCGGCCTCGACCCAGGCTCCACCAATCAGCAGGCGGTGAGACCGCGCCAGGAAGTCGCTTACGGCTGGAAGCAACTGGATGGGTTTGCCCATTGATTCTCCTATGCGAATAATTTATTCAATAACAAAACAAAAATAGATCTCTTATTGAAAGGGCACAGCCCTCCCAAACCCTCCCGGTGGGGAGGGCTTGCCACCGCGGTGGGCAGGGGTATGGGGAAACCCGGTTTCTCCACATGTTCACATCAGGCCTCCGGCGTCTCAATATAGGCCACAATCGATCCTACTGGCGCCTCGGCGCCCGCCTCGACGCCGATCTCGACGATTGTGCCACTGGCGGGCGTCATCACATCCGAAGTGGCCTTTTCGGTTTCGACACTGAAGAGTGGTTCACCCTCGGTGACTGTATCGCCTTCCTGACGATACCACTCGATGATCAGCCCTTCGGTCATGGTCATGCCGAATTTGGGCATGTAGACAGGAATCAGTGCCATAGGCTCCGCAATCTCTCCATAGCTCCAACGCAGCCCGTGCGCGGGAGGGTTTGGGAGGGCGCAGCCCTCCCAGGAAAAAACGTGTCTTCATCGTGTCAGAGGACGGGGAAACGGGGTTTCCCCACGCCCCTCCCTGAGGGGAGAGTCTGGGAGGGCGCAGCCCTCCCAGGAACAGGTGTGTTCATGCTTGCATTGTGCGGCGCAGCCGCATAGACGGCTGATGTGAACATTGGGCAAACGGGGTTTCCCCGTGCCCCGCCCATCCGGGCGCCAGGCGCCCCCAACACCAGGTACGGTATGGGGAAGCCTGATTTCTCCTCTTCCCTTCCGGACGAGAGGATCCGGGTCTGAAGCTACCCGGCGCAGCAGAGGCGCGCGGCAGCGGCAATCTCGTCAACCGAGGGAATGGCGGCCTTCTCCAGCACCGGACTGAAGGGGATGGGCACCGGCTTGCCCGTCACACGGCGCACCGGGGCCCGAAGCGCGTCGAAAGACTGCTCGGCCACCGTGGCGGCCCACTCGCTGGCCGCGCCGCAGACTGGCCCGCTCTCGTCTACGGCCACAAAACGGCCGGTCTTGCGAACACTCTCCAGCACCGTTGCCTCATCCCAGGGTTTAAGCGTTCGCAGGTCAATCACTTCGGCGTCAATCCCCTCGGAGGCGAGGATATCGGCAGCCTTAAGGGCGTAGTGCGCCATCAGCCCGGCTGCGCAGATAGTCACATCGCTACCGCTGCGACGCACCACGGCCTGACCGAGGGGCACGAGGTACTCCTCGTCGGGCACCTCGCCGCGCTGACCACCCAGGGCCAGATGATTCAGAAACACGACTGGATTGTCATCGCGGATGGCGGACTTGAGCAACCCTTTCACATCGTAGGGGGTGCTGGGCATAACTACCTTGATCAGTGGCAGGTGCATAAACAACGGATGCACCGACTGACTGTGGTGGTGGCCGGCGCTGCTGCCGGTGCCATTCTGGACCATGTAGACCAGGGGCAGGGTGGTCTGACCGCCGAACATATAACGCATGGCCGCAGCCTGGTTAGCGATCTGGTCGAAGGCCAGGTAGAGAAAGGTGCCAAACATCAGGTCCACCACCGGGCGCAGACCGGTCGCGGCGGCGCCGACCCCGGCCCCGGCGATGGCCAGCTCCGAGATGGGCGTATCAATCACGCGCCGGTCACCGAATTCGGCGTGGAGACCGCGAGTACCGGCAAAGACGCCAATCCGCACATCCTCGCCGATAAGCAGGACCCGCGGATCGCGGCGCATTTCCTCCGCAAGGGCCTCACGAATGGCAGCGATGTAGGTTTTTCGGGACACGGAAGAGCCTCACTTTCAGATTTGCAGCTCGACCAGCAGGAGCGAGTGGGACACGGACCGCGCAACCGGCAGAAGACTCATACTACCGCCGACGGCCAGATCTGCATCCATCACGATAACCATGGCAAAAATCCTGCGGCTTCGTCGCACATTACCTGGATGAAACAGGGCCTTTCTGCGAGAGATTCACTCTCCAATACCTCACCACCGGGAAGGGTGTGGATAAATCGGGTTTTCTCCTGACTTTTTGAGTGAAATGGCTGTAACAGAATATTAGCTTTCACGCATCCTTGGATCGATCACATGATACAGCAGATCGATCATCAGATTAACCAGCACATACGCGCAGGCAATCACCAGCACCGTTCCCTGCACAATCGGGTAATCGCGGCGCAGAATGCCATCGAGCAACATGCGGCCCAGTCCAGGCCAGGCAAAAACGATCTCGGTTACTACCGCACCGCCGAGCAATGTGCCAAACTGTAGCCCCTGGAGGGTCAACACCGGTAGCATAGCATTCCGCAGAGCATGGCGAAGCACAACGAGCCGCTCGGTCAGGCCACGGGCGCGCGCAGCGCGGATGTAGTCGGCGTTCAGGACTTCGAGCATAGCCGCGCGGGTCATACGGGCCACGAAGCCAGCCGAGGTCAGCCCGACCGCCAGCGCGGGAAGCGTCAGGTGATGCAGAAAGCTCCAGAGTGCCGGCCAGTTCCAGGTGATCAGCGCATCAATGAGCATAAAATTGGTGATCGTTGCGTAGGTAATGTGGGCGCCGACCCGCCCGCCTACGGGAGTCCAGCCCAGATGTACCGAGAAGACAATGATCAGCAGCATCGCCAGCCAGAACCAGGGAACGGACATGCCGAACATTGCCGCGCCACGGGCCGTATAGTCGAGCCAGCGGTTGCGAGTGGTACTTGAAATCAACCCGGTGGCGATCCCGATCACCGTGCTAATCAGCGTAGCAGCCACGGCCAGTTCGATGGTCGGCGCCAGGCGCGTGGCAATCAGCTCGCGCACGGGTACGCCCGAGCTGAAAGCTACGCCCAGATCTCCACGCAGGAGATTGCTAAGGAAGCGAAGGTATTGCTCCCAGAGGGGTTGATCGAGGCCCCATTCTACCCGTACGCGCTCAATCACCTCGGCTTCGATCACGCGCGCGGCAATGGCGTCAAGTGGATTGCCGGGCGCCAGGCGCAGGATCAGAAACGTCAGAGAGGCGACCGCCCAGAGGATCACTGGTAACCATAGTAGATTCCTGATCAGATAACGCATAGCATACAATTGTTTCTAACGTGAAGATAGTCCGCTCGCGGGAGGGTTTGGGAGGGTGCGGCCTTCCCAGGAATAATACTTTTCATACTAGCATTGTTCGCCATGCGCATGACCGTCTGACGCACATATATGCCACGAAGGCCTGCAACACATGATGCCAATTTCAGATTGCAAATTTCAGATTGTTGCGCTATCTGCAATCTTAAATCTGCGATCGAAAATAGTATCATACCATTCCAGATAACATATTTCGGATTGCAGATAGCCGCAGTGGCGTTGCGATGCGCGCTGGTGGACGTGCGGATGCGGCCTGTTGAATTCCAATTGGTATTTACATAAGGACGAAAGCTTCGCCGAATGATTAGACCGTATGTTGCATCAGCGTTGTCGCAGTGTAGGATCAACGTACTGGTGCAGACTATCGCCAACAAAGTTCATGCTCATCACCGTCAGCGTAATCATCAACCCGGGAAAGAATGGCACATGCGGCGCGTCGAAGATCAGGCGCTGACCTTCGCTGACCATAAGTCCCCAGTCGGGTGTTGGTGGCGCTACACCCAATCCCAGGAAGCTCAGGGCTGCCGACGTGCTGAAGGCTACGGCCAGCATACTGACAGCCTGCACCAACAATAATGGAATCAGGTTAGGCATAATGTGCCGGCGCAGCAGCGCCGCGTCGGTGCAACCAATTGTTCGTCCGGCCAGAACATAATCCTGCTGGCGCAAACGAAGCGCGAGCGAGCGGCCCAGACGGGCAAAGATCGGGATCATCGAGAAGGCGATGGCGATCACCAGATTGCCCATGCCTGCGCCAAGCGCCGCGACGATCAGAATGGCCAGCAGAATGGCCGGGAAACTCAGCACCAGGTCCATCAGGCGCATGAGTATGGTGTCAACCAGCCCGCCATAGAAGCCGCTCAGTCCTCCGATCAGGCCGCCCAGCACGAGCGCGACCAGCACCGAAGTGGCGCCCGTCAGCAACACTGGACGGGCGCCAAAGAGGACCCGGGTTAGAATGTCGCGTCCGAGTTCATCCGTCCCGAAGGGATGGCTCAGGCTCGGTGGGCGCAAACGCTCGCGAATATTCGGATCGGTCGGGCTATGGGGCGTGAGTGCCGGAGCAAAGACAGCTCCCAGGATCACGACCAGCAGGAATAACGCGCCAGCCAGTGCCAGTTCATGACCACGCCACCAGTGCGGTCGGCGTTGTCTGCGCTTCGACTGTGACCAGGCCTTCAGCGCGCGGGTCGAGATATCGCCGGGGGCAATCGCGTCGTCCATAACGTCCAGGAAACAAGGTTGGTGCGCTACTTCATGCGCGTTGATGATTTTTTACATCAGCCGTCCATGCGGCTGCGCCGCACAACCCCGGCATGAACATACCTATTCCTGGGAGGGCGCAGCCCTCCCAAACCCTCCCCGCTGGCGGGTTGTTTTCCTGGGAGGGCTGCGCCCTCCCAAACCCTCCCGCACGCGGGCTATGTTCACGTCAGACTTCGGTAGCGCGGCCTGTCGATGATTGGGCGCGGGCTTGTGTTGCCCACCCAACAGGTTTGGAGTATGACGCGCCGGGCGCGCCACTTAGCCCTCTATCGCTACCTGATGCAGGAAAATCCGCTCTGAGGCCACAGCCGAGGCTGGCTGGACACGTACACCCCTGGCGACAACATAGGGTTTGTTGTAATAGGCCAGGGTAATATAGGGCATTTCTTCGAGGATTTTCTGCTGAATGATCTTGTACAACTCGATACGTCGCGCCTGATCGCTTTCCGAACGCGCTTCGTCAATTAGCTTGTCCATCTCATCACCCCATGGAGTGCCGGCGACACCCGTCTCGAATTGCGCGGTACCCTGGGATGAGTGCAACAGGCGGACCTTGTTATCCGGGTCGGGCACCCACAGCGAGCGTTGGCCGAGATTGATCTGCGCGAGACCCGAAAAGACTTTGGTGCTAAACGCGCCAGCTTCCAGGCGATCCAGAGTGACCTGGAAGCCGACCGCTTCCAGATCGCTCTTCACCAGTTCGGCCATCAGCGGCCAGAAGCGATTGGCTTCATAGGAGAGTGTAATTGGGATGGGTGTGCTTAATCCTGATTTGGCGATATGCTCGCGCGCCTTGTCCTGATCCTTGCGGCTGATCTCGCGGCCTGCCGGGTCGAAGCCCGGTTCCGCCGGGCTAACCAGTGTGGCCGGCAATTCGCCCAGGCCATAGAATACGCCCTCGATAATCGCCTCACGGTCAATCGCGTAGTTGATCGCCAGGCGGATGTCGCGGTTGTCCAGCGGCGCCTGCCGACGATTAGCGGCCAGGAAGATGGTCACGATAGGCGGGCCAGCCTCGACCACGAAGCGGCTGTCGTTCCGCAGGCGCTCAATGGCGGCTGAAGGTGGATAAGGGGCGAAGTTTACCTCGCCTGCTTCCATAGCCGCAAGCATCGCGCCCTCGTCACTATAGGCCCGGATGATTACCCGATCGAGCGGTGGGCGCCCCCCATCCCAGTAGTCATCGAAGGCAACGAGCACTGCCTCCTGACCCGGAACGAACCGCTCCAGGCGGAATGGTCCAGCGCCGACCGGCTGGGTGCCAACCCCGGTACGCAACTCGTCCATCGCTTTCACGCTCATAATTGCCGCGGCCGGGTGGAAGAGGCGATAGAGCTGAGCCGCATCGGGCGATTTCAACACCAGCTCAACGGTCATCGGGTCGAGCGCGGTGATCCGTTCCCAGTTGGCCTGGCCGTACTCGGCGTTCATGTACATGCCTTCGACGTAGCTCGGATCGTTGGAATTGACCATCCGCGTCAGGCTGCGGACCACCGCGTCGGCGTTCAGCTCCGTGCCATCGTGGAATTTTACTCCTGGTCGCAGCTTGAAGGTGTAGGTCAACCCGTCAGCCGAGATCTCCCAGCTCTCGGCCAGAGCTGGACGGGGCGGATCGGTCCAGTTCAGGCCAGGACGGGTCAGGCGGTCATAGACGGTGTCGAGAACATTGCTCGAGCCGAAGCCATTCCAGAGTCCTGGTTCAAGCGACTCTCCGAGTGATTCGGCGGCAAAGACGAGGGTTTTAGAGCGCGCCGAAGCGGCAGTAGTTGGGGCAGACGGGGCGGTCGGCGCAGCAGCGGGGGGGCTGGCGCCGCAGGCTGCCAGCAGCGCGTTCAGACCCGCAGCCGTCGAAACGCTGACAATCCCGCGCAGAAAGAGACGCCGCGAGAGGCTGAAACCACCAGGTCCCTCTTCCAGCAAGGTGCGATTCCGCTGTGCGTTTGTCATGAGTTTCGCTCCTCGGATGTCATGATGATCTTGACGTCGTTAGCGTTGCGTCCGGCAAGTTTGCGAAAGCGAGGGTCGTTGAGGACGTACCCTTGCCAGAAGCTCTGTTCTCCGAGCAGGTCTGTAAGCAACGTTGCCAGGTGTGCCGCTCAGATAGGGTTCTGTCCTCTCAAACCTGCCGTGAGCTGGTCATGGATGTGGTGAAGCCCGGGTGTTCACCTCTGGTCAATGCAGCGCCGGTGTCGCGCGCACGGAGCGGTGGCAGGTCAAAAGACACGTTACACCCACGTATCCTCAAACAGCGACTCGGGGGTCGGGTCAGGACTGTGCCGGGCGAAGGCTACCGCGTCGGTAACGGCCTGGCTGATGGTCTGCTCCAGGGCCTCGAGGTGCGCTATGGGGGCCAGCGCCTCGGCGATGATCAGGTCACGCAGGCGCGCGAGGGGATCGCTGGCCTGCATCGCGTCCATCTCTTCAGGCGTGCGGTACGCCTGACCACCGAGAAAGGCCTCTTCGCCCTCGGCGTGACCGCCGCGGCGGTGAGTTCTGGCCTCGATCAGGGTTGGCCCCTCGCCCGCGCGGGCGCGGGCCACGGCCCGGGCCGTGGCTGTGTACACCGCCAGGGCATCGCTGCCATCTACGGTTACACCGGGAATGCCATAGCTGATGGCCCGTGTGGCAATGTCGCGGATGTTCATGGCCTTATGGGCGGGGGTGAATTCGCCGTACTGGTTGTTTTCGCAGACGAAGATCACCGGCAGGCCCATGACCGAGGCCAGGTTGAGCGACTCGTGGAAGCTACCCTCGTTGGCCGCGCCGTCGCCAAAGAACGAGACGGCCACCTGGTCGCTGCCCCGGTACCATGCACTCAGGGCCGCCCCTACCGCGACGGGAATACCGCCTCCGACGATGCCGCAGGCGCCAAGCATACCGATGCTGAAGTCAGCAATGTGCATTGAGCCGCCTTTGCCCTTGCAGTAGCCGGTGGCTTTGCCGAACAGTTCAGCCATCATACGGTTGAGGTCGCCGCCTTTGGCGATAACGTGGCCGTGGCCGCGATGGGTGCTCACGATGTAGTCGTCGTCGCGCAGGGTTGCGCAGACTCCTGCCCCCACCGCCTCTTCGCCGATGTAGAGGTGCACAAAGCCTGGCAACTGGCCCTGCCCGAAGAGTTTCCCTACCTGCTCCTCAAAGCGGCGAATCTTCAGCATGCGGGTGTACATGTCGAGTATGATCGCTGGTGAAGGTGTCGGCGCGCTCATAGCATGTTCCTCGCTGGAGGGGCAACCGGGTTTTCCCTGCCCCGTGCTTGATGGGGAGGGCGCAGCTCGTCCGGACCCTCCCATTGGAGACGTTACGCGGGCGGGCCTGGCTGCGTGCAGAACGCTTCCGCGGTCAGGGCGAGCACACGCGTCGCCGTCACGATCTGATCTACTGCAATACGCTCATCAACCATCGGCCAGACAGGAATGAACCCCGGACCGTACTCGACGCAGGTGATGCCCACACCCTTGAAGTGGCAGGTATCGGCCGTTGCGCCGATGCGGTGTCCGGCGCCGACGACCGGCGCCCGGCCCGTAACGCGGGTGTGGCTGGCGATCAGGGTGGTCACCACCGGCGCGTTGACCGGCGTGGCCTCGCGGGCGGGCATGCTGGGCTGGTGGGCGCTCTGGGGAATTATCAACTCGTAGACGAAGGTCGGATCAGTTGCAGCAATGCCGTCGAGCAGGCGGGTGACATCCTCGCGCACACTCTCTTCGGTCATCCCCGGAACGATCCGCAGGTCGAACGTGAGCGTTGTGGTGTCCTGGAAGTGCTCGATGTGACGCACGGCCATTGCGGGGAACCCAGGAAGCAGCGGATGGGGCGTGAAGCGCAGCCAACCGCCCTCGGTCGCCGGGCGCAGGGGGCGATAGGCCGGGCCGAAGGCGGCGATCACCCGGGTGATCTGCTCGATTGGATTGACATAGGGTACGCGGTGCTTGAATTCGCCGCGCACGCGCACCCGGCCCTGCACATAGCCGACCGAGATCGTGCCCACATCCAGGTTGCTGGCCTCGGTGACGATGCAGGAGTCGGTGTGCAGACCACTGGCGATCAGGTGCCGGGCACCGACCCCGCCACCGGTTTCGGCGACCACACAGGCCACCACCAGGTCACCGCGCAGCCGGCACCCGCTGCGGCGCAGAGCCTCGGCAGCCATCAGGATGGCTGCCACGCCGGCCTTCATATTGATCGCCCCCAACCCGTAGAGATAGCCGTCCACAATCGCCCCGCCGAAGGGATCCTGCGTCCATTCATGCTCGCGAAAGGGACGCCCGTTCCAGTCGCTGGTGTCAGTATGGCCGCAGAGCATCAGGCTGGGGCCGCTGCCGTCGCCACGTAACCGGCCAATGGCCTGATGGGTCACCTGCCCGTCGGGTAGCGGCACGGCTTGCAGTTCCACTTCGAAGCCGCGGTCAGCGAGCCAGGTGGCGATAAAGTGCCCGATCGCGGACTCGCGCCAGAGAAACGAGGGAATACGGATGAGTTGCTGTGCCAGAACGACCGGCTCTTCAGGCGTGAAATGATCCAGCACGTTGCTCATCTACTCCACCACGGCCCAGACATCAAAGCCGATCTGCGCCCCACCCCAGAGTTCCTTCACGCCGATCGTATTGCGGGTGGGGTAGGGAGGGGTGAAATACTCGCGGAAGATGCGGTCCATATCGGCAAAACGGCCAATGTCGGTTAGCGAGACGTTCACCCGCACCACGGCGCTGAGCGGGCAGCCGGCGGCGGCGAGCACGGCGCGCACATTGTCGAGGGCCTGGCGCGCCTCGGCCTCGAAGCCGCCGGTCACCACGCCGGAGCCGTCAGGAGCGGTGCCAAGGAAGCCAGAGGTGATCACCAGCGTGCCAATGCGTACCGCCTGGCTGTAGCCGCTCGTCGGCACAGGAGCCTGATCGGTCAAAATTGCTTCCAGGGGCATCATTCCACCATCCAGCCGCCGTCGACGTAGAGCATGTCGCCGGTGACGTAGCGCGACTCATCAGAGGCCAGGAACACCGCAGCATCCGCCACATCCTCGGGTTGGCCGATGCGCCCCAGGGGGATGCGGCGCATCCAGTCGGCCACTGTGGATGGATCGTTGAGCGCGGGGCGGGTCATCGCCGTGGCGATGATCCCTGGCGCCAGGCAGTTGGCGCGAATACCGCGTCGCCCGTACTCCAGCGCCAGGCAGCGAGTGAGGGCGACGACGCCGGCCTTGGCAGCGCAGTAGTGCGCCGAGCGGGTGAAGGCAATGCTGCTGCTGATCGAGGCCATGTTGACGATCACTCCGGCTGTCTGGCGCTCCAACCAGCGCCGGATGACGATCTGGCTCACCAGGAAGACGCTGGTGAGGTTGGTGTCGATCATGCGCTGCCACTGCGCATCGCTCATTTCCTCGAAGGCGGCGTTAAAGAAGATGCCGGCGTTGTTCACCAGAATGTCAATGGGACCAAGTTCAGCCTCGGCCCGGGCCACCACGTCGGTCATAGCCTGACGATCAGTGACATCGGCGCACCCTGCCCAGGTGCGTGTGCCCGTTGCCATGCGGGCAGTTTCAACCACTCCCTGGCCATCCAGATCCACCAGTCCCAGGGCTGCCCCCTCGGCAGCGAAGCGCAGGGCGATGGCGCGCCCGTTGCCGGCGGCTGCCCCGGTAATCAGAGCCGTTTTGTGTGCCAGTCGTGCCATGAATACCGTTCCAGATTGCAGATTGCCACAACAGCCTGCGGACGCGCTCCGGCGGGAACGCGCAGGCGGCAGATTCGATGCCGATTGGTATTACCGGTCCCCGGGAGCACACAGATCGCGCTGAATAATCCCCGCAAGCCATTGCACAATGACCGCATAACCGCGCTCGCCGGTCTCCTCCGTCGCCAGCGACGGGTCGCCAATCGAGCCGACCGGCGTGAGCGCCCGGTAGCTGCGGGTCGGGTAGAACAGCCCACCGCCAGTCTTCATGTGCTCGGGGCTCTGGATCTTGCGCAGATCGTCGGGGTGCAGGTAGAACGCCCGGGCCTTCGTCAGATCCACCAGTTCCGGGTGGGTCACCAGGATGCGGGCTGTCTCGCCCTCGCCGCCGTGCGACTCGCCCTTGCGGCTCTTGCCCAGGCCAGCGGCGTAGGCCTTCGCCAGTTCGACCATCCAGTTCATCACCACCACGGTGGCATCGGGGGTCTCGTTCACCACGTCCTGCGCGGCGACCATCATCTGCGGAAGGTTGCCGTCATGCCCGTGGATGAGGCAGAGGTTGCGGAAGCCATGGTGGTAAAGGCTGTGCATCACCTCTTTGAGCAGCAGGATGAGCGTGCTGGAGGTCAGGGTGATTGTGCCCGGAAAGCCCATGTGAAAGGTCGAGACGCCGAAGGGAATGGCCGGACCGATCACAACCGGGCAGCCGCGGCGCTCGAGTTCGAGGGCAGTGCGCCGGCATATCTCGCGAGCCTCGAACATATCGGTTCCCAGGGGCAGGTGCGCCCCG